>SECN01000065.1 GCA_004173515.1 Myxococcaceae bacterium
CCCCCCACCCCTCCTTAACTTCCCCGCCATGGAATCCATGCCGGGGCGAAGGTCACAGCAACCGCCACGCGTCGGGGCTCGGAGCGCCGTGTCTGGCCCGGACCGCGTTGGCCCCTCCTCGGGAGGGCACCATGGTTGAGGTGCGCACCTTCGAAGGAGACGCCGCGGAGGCGGCCTGGTTCATCAACCGCGTCTGGCAATCCAGCTACGGCAAGACCACCGCGCTGCCTGTCTGGAATACGCGCTTCATGGACTGGCTGTTGTTCCGGGGCGGACAGGCGCCTCGCGACTACCTGCTGGCGGCGTATGACAAGGGGACGCTGGTGGGCACGCTGTTCGCGGAGCCCGCGCGGATCCGCCTGGGCGCCCTGGAGGTGGACGGCACCCATGGGAGCCGCGCGAGCGTCGCGGACTCCCACCGGGGTGAAGGCATCGCCGGAAAGCTGGCGCGGGAGCTGTTGCGTCGCCACCGCGATCGCGGGGCCCGGCTGTCCCTGGGCTGCGTGACGACGGGCACGCGCGAGTCGGGGTTCTGGAAGCAGGCCTGGAACAAGCGCCACATCCACGGGCTGGGACTCTGGGCGTATGTCTTTGATGCACGGGCACTGGCGCGGGGAGCGTTCACGGACACCCAGCGCCACCTGCTCACGCTGGCGCGTCCCTTCCTCCGGCAGGGTTTCAAGGAAGCGGACACGCGGGGCATCCGGCCGTACCACCCCAACGACCTGCCCCGCTGCATGGGCCTGGTGCGGCGGATGCAGCAACCCGTGACGCTGGGCTTCGCCTATACGACCGAGCGGCTGGCGCACCAGCTCCAGTACCAGGATGTGCCGCGCACCTTCGTGTTGGAACAGGACGGCGAGGTCCAGGGGCTGGTGAACACCTACAGCCTCGAGCTGACCGGCCAGGGCACCCACTCCGTCATGTCGGAGGTCGTCGACCTGGTGGCCTTCGAGGACTCCGTCTCCTGCGCCGACCGGCAACGCATGCTCCAGGGCGTCATGCAGGACATGCAGCGCCGGGGCGTGGCCTGCGCCGGGATGCTGCGAAGCTCCAACCTCCCGGCGTCCCTGATGCTGCGAACGGGCTGGCTGCCCCTGCCCGGCGGCGCGAGGCTCACGTGTCTGCTGCCGGGCTCGAACATGCCCCTGCCCGAGTCCCTGAACGTGTTCACGCACCTGCGCTGAGTCACGCCGCGCGAGGGCCCGTCAGGCGCGGGCCCGGCGCCCCCACCGCGCGCCCCAGCCGAACACGGTCCGCACGCCCGAGCCCGCGCAGACGCACAGCGCGGGCAGGACGAGCAGCAGGTACTGCGGCCACTTGGTGCTCCACAGCAGCAGGAACACCAGTCCCACGACAGCGCCCACCGCCCACACGGGCCGCTCGCGCCACGCCCGGGGCGCGCCCACCACGGCCAGCGGCAGCAGCGCCCACGTGTTGAAGGACGTGAGGTAGATGCCGTCCTGCGACCGGGCCAGCCAGGGGTCCACCAGGAACGCGAGCGGCTGATACCAGGGCAGCGCGCTCTTCCGCACGTGTTCGCTGTGCGAGTAGTCCCAGTGGAACGTGACGGACTCCCAGAGCGAAGCGAGCGGCGAGGACCACAGCGCGGGGTTCGCGAGGAAGAACACCGCCACCGTGGGCACGACGAACGCGACCCACGGACGCCACCGGGTCCGCGCGCCCGTCACCAGGAACGGCAGGAACGTGAGCCCGCCCACCAGCCCATACGGATACTTCCCCGCCGCCGCCAGACCGAGCAGCGCGCCGGACACCGCGAGCCACGCCGGTGCGAAGTCCCCCGCGCCCCGGCGAGCGCGTTCGAAGGCCAGCAGCGCGAGCGTCGCGATGAGCCCGGGCACCGCTTCCAGATACGCCTGGGACGTGTACTTCGTGTGGTACGGATCCCACGCGAGCAGGAGCGCGCCCAACGGATCCACGGTCGCGAGCACCCCCACCTGGAGCACCCCGGCCACCGCGGACAGGCCGCGCGTCACACGGAAGGCGGGCCGCGCGGCGTCGGGCAGGGGCTGGCCCATGGGCACGTTCGCCCAGTCGGGTTCGGGGGCGTGGGCCGCCCGCACGGCCTGCGCGAAGAGCAGCTTCACCAGCGGCGGATGTTCGAAGTTCTCCCGCAGCGCGCCCACGTCGCGCCAGCGCCCCTGGTCGAGCATTCCCGCGTAGGTGTAGGCGATGGGCAGGTAGGTCGCCTCGTCGAAGTCCTGGGACAGCCGCTCCACGGCGCGGGAGCGCTGCCAGGTGGCGACCAGGAGTGCGATGAGGGTGAGGAGCAGGGCCAGAGGGCGGGAGCGGAACACGCTCGCATCGATATCACGGTGCTCCCACCGCGCCGGGAGCGGAGGGACCGCCAAACCCAGACGCTGCCCTCCGAGCAACCGGAGCACGGCCCTGGTGACGCGCGGCCCGACGCCCCAGCTTTGGAGCATGAAGACCGCCTGCATCCTCACCGTCGCCGCCCTGCTCGCGGGCGGATCCGCCGTCGCGAAGACAGACGACATCGTGGAACTCAGGACCCCTCGGACGACCGTGCGCGCGAGCGTCGATGCGACGGGTCTCCAGGGTCCGGACCTGCGCTTGCGGATGACGGACACGACCCTGAGCGGACAGGCCTTCCAGCGCCCCGTGGACCTGAACCTGTCGGATCAACGCATCCAGGGCACGGTGGGCCAGAAGCCGGTGGACCTCTCCGTGCGCGAGCAACCGGGCGTGGTGGAGATGTCCGGGAACTTCGCGGGTCAGCCCTCGTCGCTGACGCTCAGCCCGGATGAGTTGACGGGGTCGGTGGGGCCGTGTGGCTACAACCTCATCATCGAGCGCGACCGCAAGCACTACAGCGGCACGCGCGCCTGCGGCGACCAGCGCGAGGACAACGTGCACGTCGCCATTCCAAAGACCCTGGGAGGCGGTTCCGCCTCCGGGCGCATGGCCGCGTTGAGCCTGCTGCTTTCGCATCCGTGAGCACGCAAAGCGGCCTGCCCATGGTGCCTGGACGCCGGGTGTAGTGAACTGCGGACCGTGTCCACCCTTCCTGCAGGCGAAGAACCCAGGCGCACCGTCGGCCCCTTCCAACTGCTGGCGCTGGGCGTCAACGGCATCGTGGGCGTCGGCATCTTCTTCGCGCCCGCGGAGGTCGCGGCCCAGGCGCCCGGGATGGGCGCGGTGTGGGCCTTCGCGATGACGGGCCTCGCGCTGGTGCCGGTGGCGCTCGCGTTCGCGGTGCTCGGGCGGAGGTTCGACTCGGACGGAGGCCCCGTCGTCTTCGCGCGGGCGGCGTTCGGCGAGCGGGCGTCGTTCCTCGTCGGCTGGGTGGCCTACGTCAGCGCCTTCCTGAGCGCCGCCGCGGTGAACGCGGGACTGGCGCGAGCGCTGGCGCCCTCGCTGGGACTGGCGGGGCCGGTGGGCGAGCGCTTCCTGGCCTCCGCGCTGGTGACGGCCCTGGTGGCGCTGGTGGCCACCGGGATGCGCGTGTCGGCCAGGACGTGGACGGCGCTCACGGTGCTCAAGCTGGTGCCGCTGGTGGCGCTGCTGGGGGCCTTCTTCTTCCTGCCTTCTTCCGGAGCGCTGCCGGCGCCCCTGCCCGCCACCGGAGGATCCTGGCTGAAGGCGGGGCTCGCGGTGATGTTCGCCTTCCAGGGGTTCGAAATCGTCCCGGTCATCGCCGGGCAGGTGCGCGCGTCGGAGCGCACGGTGCCGCTGGCCACGGTGGGTTCGCTGCTGGTGGCGATGCTGCTGTACGTGGGGCTCACGTGGGCCTGCGTGGCGGCGCTGCCGGGGCTGGCGCAGGCGACCGCGCCGCTGGTGCAGGCGGCGGGCGTCTGGGGCGGCACGGGCCTGGAGCGATTCGTGAACGCGGGCACCAGCGTGTCCGCGCTGGGCATCTGCCTGGGGACGCTGGTGACGACGCCGCGCTACCTGTCCGCGCTGGCCTCCGGGGAGCGGTCGCTGTTCGGGCTGGAGCGGATGACGACGTCGGGCGTGCCGATGCGGGCGCTGCTGGTGACGTGGGCGCTGGTGGTGGGGTTCGTGAACATGGGCGACCTGTCGGAGCTCTTCGCGCTCTCCGCCATCGCGGTGCTGATGCAATTCGGTGTCACCGCCGCCGCGCTCGCGGTGTTGTCGCTGCGGCGGGAGCGGGACTTGAAGCCCGTGCACGCGCTGCTGGCGGTGCCCACGCTGGTGCTGGGCCTGACGCTGGTCGCCTTCGGAGCAAGCGCCCGCGAGGCGGCGGTCGCGTCGCTGGCGGTGCTCGTGGGCTTCGCGCTCATGCAGTTGTCGCGGCCGAGGGTTCCAGCGCCCGGCCCCCAGCCCTGAGCAGCGTGCCCGCCCGAGGGGCAGGCAGGCCCCGGGACTACCTGGCAAGTCATGTTGCGAAGAGGTGACCGGGCCGGGAGACTCCTGCGGGGGTTTTCGAGTCGATGCTCGGGTATCAGGCGAACGCGCAGTGGCGGGACATGTCCGACTTCGTGGTGCATTTCACGAAGCCCGGGCCCCCGTACCATGACGCCTACCAGAACATGATGAGCATCCTGGGAGCGCGCACGCTCATCCCGGGCGCGGAGGGTTTTGGCATCGCGCGGCGGGAGGCGAAGGTGGCGGACCGGAGCCGTTCGGTGTGCTTCAGCGAGATCCCCATCGACCAACTGGGGCGGCTGGTGCAGCGCCGGAGCCTGTACGGCATCGCCTTCCGCAAGAGCTTCATCCTGTCGCAGGGAGGAGGCCCCGTCTGGTACGTGCAGTACGGCTCCGCGGCGCACCTGGCGATGAAGCACCAGTTGGCCCAGGCGCTGTCGGCGAAGGAGCCGCACCAGGAGCCCGTGTGGGCGGTGACGCCCTTCGTGGACATCCAGGGAGACGCGCACAACGCACCGTACAACTACCGCTTCGACTGGGAGCGGGAGTGGCGCGTCCCAGGCCTGCTGCGCTTCACGGAGTACGACGTCGCGGCGCTCTTCCTGCCCGAAGAGCTGCACACCCTGGCCCAGGACTTCTTCGCCTGGGCGGTGCGGGAGCGCGCGGGGCCGGGCTACTTCTGCCCGGTGTTGGACCCCGGCTGGAAGGAAGCGCAGATCGCCGAAGCGCTGGCGAAGCACGCGGAAGCCACACCGCCGTCACGCACGGAAAGCAAGCGCGTGCCCGGGTAGGCAGCGGCGCTACTTCACCCGCTCGATGCGGTGCTTGCGCCCCTTGATGCGGCCTTCGCTCAGGCGCTGGAAGGCGACCTTCACCACGCGCTTGGAGACGGCGACGAAGGCATGGTGGTCGTGGATTTCAATCTTGCCCACGTCCGTCGCGGCCAGCCCGCCCGCCTCGCCCGTGAGCGCGCCCAGGATATCGCCCGGGCGCATCTTGTCCTTGCGACCCGCGGAGATGGACAGCGTCTCCCAGCCGGAGATGAGGGACACACCCGGCGTGTTCTCCGGCACCAGCGCGTCCAGATCGCCCTTCTCCAGCTTCACGCCCGTGGTGCCTTCGATGTCCTCCACCTTCCGGCTGTCCGAGCGCGTCACCAGCGAGATGGCCAGACCGCGCAGGCCCGCGCGCCCCGTGCGCCCGATGCGGTGCACATACGCCTCCGGCACCTGGGGCATCTCGTAGTTCACCACCGCGTCCAGCGCCTCCACGTCGATGCCCCGGCCCGCCACGTCCGTGGCCACCAGCACGCGCGTGCTGTGATTGCGGAACTTCGCCATCACCCGGTCCCGGTCGAACTGCTCCAGGTCCCCCTGCAACCCATCCGCGCTCACGCCCGCCTTCACCAGCTCGCGCGTGACCTCCACCACCACCGCCTTGAAGTTGCAGAACACGATGGCGGACGTCGGCTGGTGCTGCTTCAGGATGCGCAGCAGCATCCCCAGCTTCTCCTCCGGCTGGCACGCGTACGCCACCTGCTGGATGTCCGGCGCGGCCTCCTCCTGCGCCAGCGACACCCGCACCGGGTCCTTCTGGAACGCGCGGCTCAGCTTCTCGATGTCGTCCGGGAACGTCGCGGAGAAGAGCACCGTCTGCCGCTTCGAGGGCGTCGCGCCGAGCACACGCTCCATGTCCTCGCGAAAGCCCATGTCCAGCATCCGGTCCGCTTCATCCAGCACCACCGTGGCCAGGTGCCGCAAGTCCAGCACCTCGCGATCCAACAGGTCCAGGATGCGCCCCGGCGTCCCCACCGCGATGTGCACGCCCTTCTCCAGCGCCTCCACCTGGGGCTTGATGGGCGAGCCGCCCGCCAGCGGCAGCACCTGCACGCCGGGCATCCGCCGCGCCAGCCGCCGGATCTCTCCGGCCACCTGCGCGCACAGCTCACGCGTCGGGCAGAGCACCAGCGCCTGGAGCCGCCGGTCCTGCGTGAGCTTCACCTTCTGCAGGATGGGCAGCGCGAACGCCGCCGTCTTCCCGCTGCCCGTGCGGGCCTGTCCCACCAGGTCCTTGCCCTGCAACAGCACCGGGATGGTCTGCGCCTGGATGGGGGTGGCGGTGCGGAACTCCAGCTCCTCCAACACCTGGAGCAGCGGGGGCGACAGCGCGAGCGCGGAGAAATCCATCGTGGGCCTCGGGGGACGGAGGCACTTCGGCGCCTCGGGGGTGACGCGCGCCCTTGTAGCAGTCTTCAGGGGCCGGACAAGCCCGGCCCTGGCCTACCCCGCCCAGCCCGCTGCCTCGGCCGCCGCCGCCCGGGCCAGCTTCGCCGCGGACGCCGGGTCCACGCGCGCCGTCACGAGCACGCCAATCACGGCCCCCACCAGCAGCTCCACGCGCCGGGCCACCGTCTTCTTCGGCATCACGCCCGCCCGGGCCGTGCCCTCCAGCGCGCGCGTCAGGTGCCCGCTCAACAAGGCCCGGTAGTCTTCCACCGCCTGGTGGGCCTCCGCGTCGTGAGGGGCCAGCTCCGTCGCCGTATTCACCAGCAGGCACCCCCGCCGCGTCAGCGTGGGAGGCGCGGTGCCCATCGTCGTCGCGAGCGCTTCGAAATAGGTCGTCACCTGCTCCAGGCCCGGCGTGCCGGTGGCGAAGACGACCAGCCGGGGCGCGATGACCTCCTGGAGGTACAGCGCGATGGCGCGCGTGAACAGCGCCCGCTTGCTGTCGAACGCCTGATACAGGCTGGAGCGGTTCAGCCCCGTCGCGGACTCCAGGTCCGAAAGCGACGTCGCCTCATAGCCCCGCGACCAGAACACCCCCAACGCCGCCCGCACCGCCACCGTCTCATCGAACGCCCGCGTCCGCGCCACGTCACCCTCCTTGACAATTCTGAACCGAACGATTCAATATGGATTCGGAACTGACTGGTACAGAATAGCCCACCCCGGAGGGGGAGTCATCATGTCGTCACTGGCACAGGTCTTCGCGGTCATCGCGGCGCTCATCCACGTGTTGTTCTTCGTGATGGAGAGCATCCTCTTCCCGCAGCCGAAGGTGTGGAAGCGCTTCGGGCTGAAGTCGCAGTCGGACGCGGACGTGGCGAAGCCCATCATGCTCAACCAGGGCTTCTACAACCTGTTCCTCGCGCTGGGCGTCTTCGTCGGCGTGGCGCTGGTGCACACCGCGTCGGTCGCGTCGGGCGTGGCGATGGTGATGTTCGGCTGTGCGTGCATGCTGCTGGCCGCCGTGGTGCTGGTGACGAGCAACCGCCGCTTCTTCACGGCCAGCCTCGTCCAGGGCCTGCTGCCGCTCCTGGCCATCGCGCTCGTCGCCGTCTGAGCCGGGGCTCGGGCAGCGTCAGGGCGCGGGGGCGACGGTCTCGAACACGTCCGCGTCGGGCAGGGTGAGGACCTCGCGGCCCGCCTCGCCCAGCTTCTCGCGCGGCACGTCCTTGAAGCGCTGCACGAAGCTCGCGGACGGGCGCAGGGTGAGGGATTGGCCGGTGGCGCGGTTGCGGAACGTGGTCGCCACGGCCTCCGGCGTGGGCGTCGTCACCAGTGACAGGTTGAGCTTTCCCAGGCTCGCCCCGGTGGCCGCCGCCGCGCCGTCCGCGACGCAGGTGTATTGCACCAGCGCCGGGCTGTGGTGGACGACCTCCAGCTTGAAGCTGCCCCGGGACAACCCAAGCTGCTGGAGCGCGAAGTCACCCATGCGGTAGCCCGCCACCGCCCACGGTCCCGCGCCCCCGTGCACCAGGGCCACCCGCTCCAGCGCTCCAGGTCCGGCGGGGGGCGAAGCAGCGGGACGCGAACCCGCGCACCCCAGCGTGAAGCACAGCGTGGCGAAGAGCAGGGGGTGACGGCGCAAGGACACAAGGGCCTCCGGCGGAAGAACCAGCAGCAGCCTTCCCTTCTATCCGGAACCCGGGCTCCCGCGCGCGGCTCCCTCTCCCGCCAACGGTGCGGCTAGGATGGGCACGAGTCTTTGCCCCCGCCCCCCATCGAGGCCCGCATGCGCACGAGGCACTTGAACCTGCCGCACGTTGCTGTTCTGGACTACAGCTACAGCAAGGACACGCCGTTCGCCTCCACGCGGCTGAGTCGGTTCCTTGATTTCTCCGGCATCAAGACGATGCGTGAGCACCATCAGCACATCGCCGAGGGCATGTCGGGCAGCTTCGGCTGCGCGAACTGCCGGGGCATCGAAGCACTCCGCAGTTGCCTCCGGGCCTACAGCGCGCTGAAGGACTATGACCAGGTCGCCAATCCACGCAACCTGGGCATGGGGGCCCTGACCTCGCTCCAGTCATTCCTGAGGGACCACGGCCCCAGGCTCGAGGCGCTGCGCGGAATCCTCGTCGACCTGAATGTGCCCTACGACGGGAAGTTCGGTGAGGTGTATGACTTCAAGGCCTACAAGCATGGCCTGCGCGACGGCAGGACTCCGCTCAACCCCATCGGTGAGCGCTGGTACGGCGTGATGAAGACGTTGTTCGTCGCCAGGAACGGTCCAGGGCCGCTCAACGCGATCCTCGACACCGGCGTGGGACAGTCCGTGACGAAGCCCTCCGCCCACGCGCACGCGGTCATCGCTCGTGCCAGCCTGGAGATCGGGATTCGTTTCGGGTTCTGTGAGTTCATGACGTTCGCTTCCTTTTCGGACAGCACCAAACAGGTGCGGACCTTGAGGAGCGTGGCCGCTCAGGCGGTGACCATCGTGGACCCGGACGCGCAACTGGGCCAGACACTGATGGGGGCCATCGAGCAGATCCGGCGGCGCTATGAAGCACCGCTGCGCGAGCGGCGCATGCCCGCGCCCAGCGACGAGGCGCTCGCGGGCGAGCTGTGCGACCAGGCCATCGCTGGGATCGCGGCCATCGTCGCCTCCCAGGAATCCCATCAGCGCGCCAACTGCTTCGCCCTGTGTTCGGTCTACCGGGCACTCTTCCTGGCGTTCTCCAACATCACGCTGCACGCGCAGCGCACCCGGTGGAGAGACCTGCGTCAGAAGGTGACCGGTGTGGGGGATCTGCTGACGTATTACCCCAAGTCGCGTGCTGGCAACTCCCTGGCCAGCATCAACCTGAAGGGGTTCTCCGACAGCCTGGGCAAGGGGGGCTTCGGCGACGTGGCCCGACTCATCCACCTCCATGGCAAGAGTTGGAAGACCGTGCGCGAGGTCGAATTCGCCAAGCAATGCGGCGAATGTGAATCCGAGCAGGGCGCCTTCGACCTGCCGGGGCGGGTGGTCGACAGCCGCGTCCTGCACAAAGGTCCGAAGCTCGATCCGTCCATCGGGCTTTCCTTCTCCGAGCTGGGCGTCGCCGCGACAGACGATCAGACTCCCTGGGATTTGACGGCGGCGGTGGGCGCCCAGGCCGTGTGGCTCATCCTGGCGGATCTGCAGAAGCTGGCGCCCCGGGAGCCGGTCATCGCGGAGATGGTGGGCGTGTGTGATGCCGCGGCCCCGCTGTTCGTGGGGTACATGGAGATGCTGTTCCTGGGCCTCGGGTTCGCCGGCTGCACCAGCTTGCCGCTGGTGCTCGAGGAGGCACACGTGCGCACGAGGCAGGAGACCGCCGTCATCCCCTGGTCATCAAGTTCGGTCTCCGTCCCGGCCTACACGGGACCGACCTCGGTCGAACTCAATGAGGCGGCACGGAAGCTGGGGATGACGCTCAAGGAGTTGATGGAGCGCGAGACGGTGATCGATGTCATCTCCCGCCAGTACCGGCAGCAGGCGCGGCACGTGGCCCCCCGAGCGATAGGAGATGAGGAAGAGGCGTTCAAGGCGCTGGGAAGCGCCCGGGACCTCCTGGTGAGCTACTTCCGGGACGCGGCGAAGACCGCGTCCCAGCCCCTGCGGCTCGAGTACCATTGAGCAGCCCGAACGCAGGGGAGACTTCCCACCGCCGTCCACAATCCTGACCAGGGAATCCAAATGAAGCAGACACCGCTGAAGAAGTCGCTGACCGGCATCGCCCTGTGGGTGGGACTTGCCGCGGGCTCCGCATTGGCCATGGTCCCCAGCCTCACGCAGGAATCGCCCGAGCCTGCATCGCTCCTGCCTCGGATGTGTTCCATCTCCTGCAAGGGCTGCGACACCACCGCCGATTGTGGAGCGGGGGGCGGCATCTGCTCGAACAGGATCTGCTACTCCAAGTAGCTTCGCGGCCAGCCATCTATTTGAGAGGCTGGGGCCTGCTTGAGGGGACTGGATTGCCGCTCATGCCCCACCGGGAGCCGCGCGACCGCTCCCCTCGAACAAGCACAAGGAGCCGAACATGAAGAGCCGATGGCTGAGCGCAGCGGTTGCCGCGGTAGCGATGGTGCTGAGCGCCTGTGGTGGCCCGGAAGGGACCGAGGCCCCAGAGCAGGTGGCGGCCCCGGACATCCAGGAGGCCCAGCCCGAAGGCCCCCACTCGCAGGCCATCTCCTGTGATGCGCAGGGACGCTGCCCCGTCAATTTCTACTGCAGCGCGACGTGGACCTGCCGCTACATCGGCGGGCATCCGTAGCCCCAGGCGCCGTTTGACGCATTGCCGCCGTATCCGCTGCGCGAGACCTACGCCCCCTGGGATGCGGGCAGCGTCGCTTGGGAGGCCAGCGCCAATGTCAGGCGGCTTTGTACGCGTCGATGGTCGCGACGGTAATCATCACGACAGCAGTCACCGCGCACTTCGCGTGACTTCGCAACCGCGACAGTTCGCCTCCGCCCCAGGATTTCTTGAAGCACCGTCATGCCCCTCGGGCTACAGCGCGAAGCCCACCATCAGGGACGCGGAAGCCCGGGGCACCAGCGCCACGCCCGAATCCCTTCGCGCCACCACGCCTCCCGCCGCTCCCCCCAGCAACATCGACATGCCCCGCCTCACCTCCAGCCGCACGCCTCCGGACACGAGGGCCAGCGGCTCCAGCCCGAAGCGCGTCTCACCCAAAGGAAGTCCGCCCTGGAAGACCGCCAGCGCTCCGGCCTCCAGCGCGCCGGAGAACGTCCACGGACCGTGCTTCCATTGCGGTCCCGCGTTGAGCCGCAACTCCAGCTCCGTCTGCCGGAAGGCCACCCGCTGGCCTGTGCCCCGGCGCACCGCGAGCCCCACGCCCGAAGCATCCATCCCCCACCCCAGCCGGCCCTCGCGCTCCAGGCGCACGTCCAGGCCCGCGACGGAAGGCAGGCCCGCGACAATCCCAGACGTCAGCGACGGCCCCACCGCGAGCCACAGCGTGGACCCCGCCCCACCCTTGCGAGCGAGCCGCAACCTCGCGGCCTGTTCCAGGGGCGCGCCTCCCACGGAGGCACTGCCATTGACAGGCACCGTCACCGACCGCTCCAGGAAGCCCTCCTCCGCGCGCAAGAGAAGCCGGTACACGCCCGGCGCCACGGCGAGCGTCGTGGGGCCCTCGCCCTTCTCCAGGTCCGCCACCAGTGCGCCGCTCTCGGAGGACAACACCAGCCAGCGTCCCGGGGTCTTCACATCCAACGTCAGCCGTCCCCGTGCCTGCTGCGGCTCGGAGAGGATGAGTTCCCCGCGCCCGCGCAGGTCCATCCGGAACGTCGGGCGCTGCAAGCCTCCCGGTGAGACGAGCGTGGACTCCAGCGTGCGCGCGTAGGCGTAGCGGTAGGCCTCCTCCAGTGTGACGCGCCCATCGCGCGACGCATCGGCCGCGCCGCGCAGACCCGCCGCCAGATGGTGCGTGAAATAGGAGCCCTGCAACGCGTCCGACTCCTGCGCGTATTCGTCCGCCCCGGAGGCGCTGATGACGACCCGTCCTTCCAGGTCCGCGGCCTCCATCGTGATGGGCGCGGCCACCGGCTTCAGGCCCTTCAGGCGTGTAGCGAGCCCGGAGCGGCACGAGTCCAGGATGAGCAGCCCCACCCCCACGGGCGCGCCCTTGAGGAAGTCCACCAACTCGCGCATCGGCAGCTCGGTGCCGCGCAGGTGCAGGCTGCCGTCGCCCGCGTGCGAGGAGATGTAGAGCACCAGCCAGTCGCGCGACGTGGCCTCGGAGGACAGCCGCGCCTGGAAGCGCGCCAGGGCCTCGCGCAGCGTGGCGGCATCCGTGCCCAGCAGCGCGACGGTGCGCTCCGGGGGCACGGTGCCCACCTCCTGGAGGACCTCGCGCATCCGGCGGGCGTCGGCCTCCGCGAAGCGCAACCGCTCTTCCCCAGGCAAGCCCTGGTTCTCCCCCACCACCAGCGCCCAACGCCGAGGAGCCTCCTCCGCCGCGCGGACCTGGAACGGGACCGCGAGCACACTGAGGACCGCGAGGACCGCCGCCACCCTGGAAAGGAGCCGCGTCATCCGGCACCTCGCGAGGCCGTACGCATGCTCAAGGGCCGACGTGATCGGGCACCTCGCGAGGCCGTACACATGCACAGGGCCGGCGTCATCAGACGACTCGCATGGCCGTACGCAGGCTCAAGGGCCGACGTCATCGGGCACCTCGCAATGCCGTACGCATACACAGGGCCGGCGTCATCGAGCACTTCGCATGACCATACGCAGGCATATGGCCGGCGTCACCAGACGACTCGCGAGAACCACGGGCTTGCTTCATGGAGCGACTCGCAGGACCGCGTGGGCGCTCGCCTTCCCGAGCCCGTCCGGCGTCACCGCGTCCAGCGGGCTCCTGGCCCTCGCCCGGGCCTCCTCGATGCGCGCGAGGACCTCCGCCTTCGCCTCGTCCGCGAGCAGCGGCGTGTCCGAGAAGAACGCGTGCAACGCCACCGACCCCGGCGTCACCTCCAGCGGTGGCGACAGCTTCACCTCCGCCCCGGGCTCCACGGAGCCACTGGTCCTTCCCCCCTGCGGCCAGAGCACATCCACCTCGCCCGCCGCGTCCACCGCGAGCACCAACACATAGCGGTGCGCCCCCGTCCCCACCGCCAACGTCACGTGCTCGCCGGGCCTCGCGCTCGTCACTGGCGCGCCGCCGTCCGACAGGAGCCGCAACGCCACGCTGCCCTTCAGCCGCACGCCGTCCTCCGTGCCCTTCGGCACGTAGACGACCACCGCCAGCGCCACCGCCACCGCGGCCACCACTGGCCCGCCCCAATTCCAGCTCCAGCGCGCACGCGCCGGCTGGGCGCGCTTCGCCTCCAGCTTCGCGAACACCGTCGCCGCCCGGGGCGCGCGCAGGCTCGACTCGCGCGCCTGCCGCATTTCCTCCGCGAGAGGGCCACACGTCGCGCAGGACGCCACGTGCGCGCCCAGGCGGCCCGACGGATCCAGGCCCGCAAGCCACTCGTCCAACTCCAACCGCGAAAGGTGCTCAGCCACGGTCCGCCTCCAGTTGCTCGCCCGGCAGCCGCCCCAACTCCGCGGCCTTCTTCCGGATGGACTCCAGGTCGCGGACGATGGTCTTTCGCGACACGTCCAGCATCCGGGCGATCTCCTCCTGCGTCAGCCCGTCGAAGAAGTGCAGCGTGGCCACTTCCAGCTCGCGCTCGCCCATCCGGCCCACCAGGTGGCGGATGAAGTCGGCGGCCTCCCACTGGCTGGGGGTAAGGGTCGCGGACTCCTCACGCGCCGGGAGCGCCGGCTCGCGCAGGTGGCGTGAGCGCAGCGCGTTGAGGCACAGGTTGGTCGTGACGCGGTACACGTACGTCATGGGACGGGCCTCCCGTCGGAACCGCGCACCAGCCGTCAACATGCGCTCGAAGACCTCCTGCACGATGTCCCACGCATCGGCGTCACGGCCGAGCAACGCGAGCGCACGACGGTGCACCACGGGCGCGAAGCGCTCGTAGAGCTCCCTGAGCTCCTCCGCACCGAGCCCGCTCGCCATCCGCGTGTCCGACCTTCCTGTTCGTCCTTGTGACACCCGGGCCCGGTGGCCTGGGACATCGATTCCTCAACGGGGTGTGGGATACTAGCCGCGCCCCGGCGGCATGTCCCAGGTCGCGCCCGTCGGGTGTCCCAACCGCACGTGAACCGACTCCTGCTCGCCGTCCTGCCCACCCTGTTCGCGGCAGGGTGCTTCGACCCGCTGTACGAAGACCTGGACCCCCTGGGCGAGGTGACGTGGGCCGTCTGCTGCATCTCCGGCCAGGTGGACACCTGCCCCTGCGACGCTCCCGGAGGCTGCCAGAACAGCTTCCGAGCCTGCGCGGCCGGCACCTGCGCGGAGTCGCTCAACCAGGCCTGCACCTGCGACGACTGCGGCGGGCCCAAGGATGCAGGAACCGCCGATGGAGGCATCAGCCCCGGCAACGATGGCGGCATCAGCATCGACGCCGGAACCAACACCGATGCGGGCACGGAGACAGACGCGGGCACGGAGACAGACGCGGGCACGGAGACAGACGCGGGCACGGAGACAGACGCGGGCCCCGTGGACGCAGGCCCGAACCCCGTCAAGCAGTACGGCCCGTGCTGCGATCCGGACACGCACAAGGTCACCACCTGCGCCTGCCCTGCCTCGGGCTGCGCGACCCCTCCCTTCACGCCCTGCGCATCCGGCCGGTGCGCGCTGGAAGGCGAGCGCTGCGGCTGACCTACTTCTTCTCCAGGATGACGGCGTAGAACTCGATGCCCACGCCCTCCCGATCCTCCTCGGTGATGTAGCCCTCGGGCAGGCCCAGGAACTCGCGCACCGTCTGGACGCCGCCGGGGCCAGGGGTCCACGGCCCGCAGAGCCGCAGGTATTCGGGCAGGGAGAACAGCTCGAAGGACTCGCCCATCTTCTGGAACAGGCCCACGAACTGCTCCCACTGGGGCGTCGTCTTCGCGGGGTCCTTGGTCTCGAAGGTGGTGAAGAGCTTCGTGCCCGGCGCGGCCCAGTCATACAGGTCGCGGAAGAACTTCTGGTTCTCCTCCGCCTTGAGGAACACGGTGATGCCGTTGGCGCCCAGGGCCACCTTGCGCTCGCCGCCCAGGAACTCGCGCACGTCCGCGCGCTCCAGGCACGCCTTCGCCTGACGGATGTCGCACTCCAGATAGCGCACGCGCGGGTCGTCGCCCAGCAGCACACGCGCCTGCGCCATCGTCAGCGGGTTGACGTCCGAATACAGCACCTTCACGTCCGGCGGCAGCACGCCGTGCACATGGTCGTTGGTGGGCAGGCCGGACGCGAAGTCCACCCAGTGCGTGAAGCCCTCCGACGACAGCCGCTTCGCCGCCACCTGGAGGCACGCGCGCAGCATCCGCACCCACTTGCGCGTCGCGGGCAGCAGCGAGAACAGAAACTCCGCCGCCTGCCGGTCCGCCTCGAAGTGATGTGTCCCGCCCAGCGTGTAGTCGTAGATCCGCGCCGCGTCGGGAACCTGGGGATTCACGCCCGGTATCCGGGCCAGTTCATTCACATCCATCATCGTCGCTTCCCTCGGTAGGGCCCCCCCACCCCCGTCGACGTGACGCGGGTGAAGCCACTGTCCGCCCATTGTGCCGGCCCGCTCGCGCGGTTGCACAGGTCCTACGGAAGCAGGCCCGTGACCTGGCGCAGCAATTCCAACGGACCCAGTGCGGCGACAGCGTCGAACTGCTCCGGCGTGCGGACCAGCAGCGAGCCCGCGAACCCCAGCGCGTTGACGTTGATGCCCAGGTGCTCCGCGCGGCTCCGGGGCACCAGCAGCATCCAGTCCCGGGTGACCAGCAGGTTGTACGGCGACGCATCTCCCAGCCCCAGCGCCTCGCGCAGCAGCCGGTACGCCGCGAGCATCCGCGCCCCCGGGGCCGGCGCTGCCCAGGGCCCCAGTCCCACCAGCAGGTGCGAAAAGGGCAGCGTCCCCGCCGCCACCACGCGGCCCGGTCCCGGCAGCGCGGGGAGCAACGCCTCCACCGGAGCCCGCAGACCGTCAGGGCCCAGCGGAGCAACGAGCTGCAAATGCTTGTGCCGCTGGCTCGCGCCCGCGATCTCCCCGGCGTTGTAGAAGGCCAGCCCGTCCAGCCCCTCCAGGCACGTGGCGAGCGCGTCGAAGTCCCCCGCCGTCAGCAGCGCGTCCTGCGATTCGAAGTCACGCGTCACCAGCAGCAGGTGGTGCTCCACGACGTTGAACTTGTTGAGCAGGCACACGTGCGCGGGTGCCACCTCGCCCAGCACCAGGTCCGGCTCCGGGTGCGCGAACGGGTTGAACGGCGCCGCGCCGGCGGGCACCGGCCGGGGACGCTCCTTGAGCGCCACCCGCCCCAGCACGCGCACCTGGAACGTCGCGCCCGCCTCCGCGAGGGTGCGCGCCTGCGTGGTGATGGGCTGCAACGCACCCGTCTCCAGCGCATGCCGGGTCACCTCCAGCGTGCGCGGCCAGAGGGTTTCGGGCGTCAGCGGTGCGGTGTTCACGGACAGGGCTCCCGGTCGGTCGGTGGCGGCCCGCAGTCTTCGCCGTCCACCACCTCCAGCGTCAACCACCCCACCCCTTCAGCGCGGGGGACGGAAGACGTACTGGTGCTCCTGGGATTCGGTGCCGGGCGGGTACTGCGCGTCCATGAAGGCGACGCTCGCGCTCTGGGTGATGAGCGCGTCCTGGAGGCTGTCGTAGAGCACCACGACCTTCGTGGGCTTGCCCGTCGGGTCCATGTCCACGCGCATCTTGAGGTTGCCCTTGAGCTCCGGCTTCGCCTGGAGGTGCTCCAGGTACAGCGCGACGAGCCCCAGCGACACCCGGTCGTAGATCTGCTGCACCGTGCCCGACGCGGGCGTCGCGGGCAGGTGCAGCTTGCGGCTCAGCTCGGCGGTCTCCGCCGCCGCCTCGGGCACCGTGCGCTCCGTGGCGGCGAGCGTCGCCCGGTACGCGGCCATGGCCTCCACGAAGCGCTCCTGCTTGAGGAAGAGCCGCGCCCTCCGCGCCTGGAGGTCGCCCCGGCCCGGCGCGAGCGCCACCGCCTGCGCCAGGCGCGCCTCGGTGGCGGCCATGTCCGACCGGGCCTCCGCCAGCGTGGCCAGACGCGACAGCGGCTCCGCGTCCTTCGGGGTCGCGGCGCTCAAGCGCACCAGGGCCTTCTCCTCGTCCTCGGGGCGCCCCAGCTCCACGCACAGCCGCACCCAGGAGCCGAGCACCGCCGGATCCACGCCCCCGAGCGTCGCGTAGCGCTCCAGCATCTTCACCGCCTGCGCCTTGTCCCCCACGGCGAGCCACGCCTCCGCCTGTCGCCGGTGCGCCTCGCGGTCGTGCGGTTGGAGCGCGACGAGCAACGCGCCCGCCTCCGCGCCCGCCTTCGCATCCCCTGCCTCCGCGGCCAGCTTCGAGAGCACCTGGAGCGCCTCCGGCTGTTCCGGCCAGTCCTTCACCGAACGCGACAGGAGCGCCCGCGCCTCCGCCGATCCTCCCGGCCGCCCCGCGAGCAGCAGTCCCAGGTCGGTGCGGATGCGCGGGACGTCCAGCTTCGCGAGCGCCTCGCGCAGCCGCGCCTCCGCCTCCGCGGGCTTGCCTTCCGCCTGGAGTCGCAGGCCGTCCGCCCAGAGCGCGGGCGCGAAGCCGGGCACGGCCTTGCGCGCGGTCTCCAGCGGCGCGCCCGCCTCCGGGAGCATCTTCCAGCGCACGTAGACGAGCCCCATGCCCACGTGCGGCCAGGGGTTCTCCGGATACAGCACCGCGAGCGCCTTGAACTCGCTGAAGCTCTCATCGGAAGGCAGCGCGAGGAAGGCCCGGTACAGCCGGGGCATCGGGTCCTTGGGGGCCTTGGCCTCCTGGGCGTCCAGCTCCGTGCGCAGCGCGCTGGGCGAGCCCTGCACGCGGGCGGTCTCCACGCGCTGGAGCATCGCCATCCCGTCCGCCGCGGAGGCGGGCACCGGTCTGGCGCCCAGGGCCGGGAGCGCGCACAGCACGAACAGCGACAGCAGCAGGAACGGCGGGGGACGGGACGTCATCGGGGAGCCAGGACTGGCGGACGCTACCAGATGACCGCGCGAGGCGACCTGCCCCTTTCCGGACTACACT
Organism: Myxococcaceae bacterium; assembly: GCA_004173515.1. GTDB lineage: Bacteria > Myxococcota > Myxococcia > Myxococcales > Myxococcaceae > Corallococcus. Next base: position 18,250 of record SECN01000065.1, read on the forward strand.
TCCCTCCGTCCCTTCCGTCCGGGGTAACTGATGTCGACCCGACCGCGAGCGCAGGCCCTTGAAACCCGGGCCCGGCGTGCCTTCCACGAGGCCCTGCCCCCCGAGTGGAGGATCGACGACCCGCACCGGGAGCACGGCCTGGATGCCCGGGTGCAGCCCTTCGAGCGGCGCAAGGCCACTGGCCCCGCGTTCTTCGCCGGACTCGAAGCCACCGACGACGGGCAGGGCGATGACACGGGCGTGAGCGTCACCTTCCGGACCGAGCGGCTGCGCGAGTACCTGGACGCGGCGCATCCGGTGATGCTCGTCGGCTTCCATGCGCCCACGAACGGGCTGTTCTTCGCGTGGGTCCATCACCTCGCGGCCACGCACTCCGCCGAAGAGCGCATGCGCTGGGACTACCAGAAGACCGTCTGCCTGCGGCTGGAGCAGGCCCTGCGCGCCCGCGAGCCAGGCGAACTCATCGACGACGTGCGGGAGTTCTTCGGGGCTCAGGACGCCGTGCTGGCCCCGGCCCCCGTGCGTGTGCGGTTGGACCTGCCACCGGGCGACAGCGCTCGACAGGTCCACGACGCGGTGGCCTCCTGGCTGGACACCGCCCGTCCCCGGGTGCGCCTGGAGTCAGCGGAGGCGGAGGTCGTGCTGGACGTGGCCTCCGACTGGAGCGCCATCCAGGTCGCGCACGGGGACCTCCAACACGCCCTGCCCACGTCGCTGCCTCCGGAGCCGACCGCGGAAGAGGCCGCGGGCGTGGTGCGGATCATCGCGGCGATGGCGCTGTCGCTCGCGGGCCTGCGCGACGACGCGGCGGCGCTCCTGGTGGAAGCGCTCCGGACCAGCGCCTGGCCGCAGAGCACCGTCGCCCGCATCCTCCTCCAGCCCGTGGTGTGGAACGTGCTGTTCGCGACGGAGGACTTCCAGGACGTGCTCGGCGCGGCGGAGGTCCTCGCGGCCCGCGAACTGACGCCCCAGGCCCTGCTCGCGGCCCGCGTGGGCCTGGAGGTCCTGCGAAGCCGGCCGTTCGTCCGACGGTCGGCGGCGCCGCAGGGCTACCGGGCGATGCTCAAGCTCCTCCTGGAGCGCACGAACGACGTCGCCATGAGGGGCGCCCTGCACGCGCGGCTCGCCCACCACCTGCGCCTGTCGGGGCTCGGCAGGGAGGCGGTGCGCCACCTGCGCCTCGCGGCGATGGACGACCTGAGCCACCTGCAACGCGATGACTGGTGGAGCGGGATGGCGGGAGCCTTGCTCCTGCGCGGATGCATCCGTCAGGCCGTGGCCTGCTATGCGCACGCCGCGACGTTGACGGAGGACCGCCGCGTCACGGGCCTGCTCGCGGAGGCGTACTTCCGGCTGCGGAGGTTCAGCGACGCTGACCGCCTGTTCTTCCAGTGGTTCGACGGCAACCCGGAGCTGGAGCCCCTCCGCGTGCTCGAACACTTCACCGCGCCCCTGCTCGAACAGACGTTCGGCAGCGGTCGCCGGCAGGTGGGCCGGGCTTGGAGGCGCGCCGCAGAGGCCGCCGCCATCGAGACTCCCTGGAGGCAGGTCGCCGCGTTGCAGGAAGCGCTCGAGCTGGATCCCCTGTGCGAGCTTGCCTGGGCGCACTTCGCGCAGCTCAAGGCGGAGATGGATCCGGAGATGGGGGCGAACTGGTGGCTGACCCGGGCCCTCCTCACGGGACACCGCGATGTCACCGCCTGCTTCAAGGCCCTGGAGTCGCTCAACCACGCCTCCGGGCAGGCCCCAGGACTGCTGCGGATCTCCATCCTCTGGTTCGCGCTGCGACACCACGGTGCTCACTTCTACGAGGAGGCCGAACGCCAGCTCACCGCACAGTCGGGAGGCGTCTCCGACGACGGCTATCTGGAGTACCTGCGCGGCTTGGAGGAGCCCGCCCGGACGTTCTTCCGCCACCTGGACGAAACGGACGAAGGACCCCTCCCGCCCCCGTGAACCCTCGGTAACGCCCCCCCGACGCCGGGGTACCGTCAGGAGCCATGACACCTCCCTGCAAGGCGCATTCGTCAGGCCACTTCTTGCGATTGGTCGGAGCACTGCTCCTGACCGCATGCGCCGAAGGACAGATGACCCCTCCCTCTCCCGGTGCGGTCCGGAAGTGGATCGGTCCCCCGGTAGACGTACCTGGGGGAGGCCAGTTCCGCACCGTCATCTATTACGGCCCCTGGCAGTGCAGCTCCCAGATCATGACCTATTGCCAGGAGAAGTGCGCCGGCAACGGGTACGCGCTCCAGGGCTGCATCTGGCTGGCGGACGTGAAGATGGACTTCCAGGGCACGGTGGTGAGAGCTGGGAGCCGGTTCGGCATGACGCAATGTTGTTGCAACTACGGGACGCTCAGCGTCAAACAGAACGACGCGGCCCGCAATCGTTGGAACAGGGCACGGTTGGGATTCCGAAAGGAATGGGCGGAGCGTTTCGGCGCATGGCCGGCCGAAGCCAACGGCATGCCCTACCAGGGACACCACATCCGGGACCTCGCGCACGGAGGCAACCCAACGGACTGGGACAACATCATCCCATTCCCACAAGACCTCCATGAAGCCCTCCTCGCGCCCTACAACCAGTGCTACGCGAACGAGCCCCCTTGGACGAGGACCGGAGTGGACCACCCCTATGGCGAGTAGACCGCTGTTGATGGCCGAACTGCTCTCCGAAGTATCGCGCCTCCACTTTCCCAACCCGCCTGCGAGTCCGGAACAAATCGAAGCGTTCGAACGGAGTGTGGGATGGCGCCTGGACCCGGACCTGCGTGCCTTCTACCTGCACTGTGACGGCGCCAGACTGTTCGACCGCCTCGACCCGGCCTTCTCCTTCTACCCGTTGGCGATGATCCGACGCGCAAGGGTGGTCCTGCTCCAAAGCGACACGGACAAGGCCGGGCCTGCATCCTGGTACGCGGTATGCGCGGTACGAGATACCAACTACATCTTCCTCGACGTGAGTCAGCAGGTGGAGGGGCGATACCCACTTCGCGATGGCTACCGCGAAGCGTTTCCAGACCCGAGCTTCAACCGCCAGATCGCCAACTCTTTCTCTGAGTTCTTGGCGGGCGCACTGGCATCGAACGAGGAATGGTTCTGGCTCCAGGACGAGGAGTAGGGGGCGCGGCGCCCCGGCCACCCCCAGGGGTCTTGGCCTTGTCGCATCACGGGCTCCCTCTACAGGGAAAAGCAACCTGTCTTGTTTTGCGTGAATTGTATCAACCGCATCCGGGGTCGGCCCTACCCGGGGATACGGCGGGGAATGACCCTGGAGGATGACACGAGCTTCCAGCGAAGGACGTCATCGGGCCTGGAGGGCTTGACCCGGACCGGGAGGGCTGGGAGGAATGGCCCATCATGGCCTCCGCCGAGAAACTCGTGTTCCCGACCATCGTCGAGGGACTCTTCGTCCGGGGACTGTCCGGCAAGGTGTCCTTCTCCCTCAAGGAGCAACTGCGCAAGGAGGGTCTGGACCTGGACCGCCCGCTGCAGCCGGCGTACTCGCTGGACACGTGGTCGCGCTGCGTGGCGCTGACCGCGAAGTCCCTGCACCCGGAGCAGCCGGAGCCGGTGGCCTGGCGGATGCTGGGCGAGCGGATGATCGACGGCTACCGCGACACCATGGTGGGCCGTGCGCTGCTGGGTGTGCTGCGGCTCATCGGGCCCAAGCGGATGCTGCTGCGCACGCAGCACAGCTTCCGCACCGGCAACAACTACACCGAGGTCCGCATCACCGAGCGCGGCGAGCGCGAAGCGGACCTGTGGCTCAACGAGCCCGGCCTGCTGCGCTACTTCAAGCAGGGCGTGATGCTGGCCACGGTGCGCGCGGCCAGCGGCCCCGCCACGCAGGTGGACGTCGTGCAGTACGACGACGACAGCGTCACCTACCGCGTGGCGCGCGATTCGCGGATCCGCGACCGGGGGGCCCCTTGCTCGGACCGGGCTGCATCTGCCAGCGTGGAACGTCTGGGGGCGGTGCCGGGATCGCCCTTGAAGAGGGGGCTGCATCCAATGCCGTCGAGCGAGCGCGCCAACCTGCCGCGCTGGAACGGTCAGCGGGGTTTCTTCGAGATCTGGTTCCTGGTGGTGCTCGACCCCGGCGGGGACCGCGCCTGGTGGTTGCGCTACACCTTGTTCACCCCGGCCCCGGGTTCGCCCGGAGAGCCGCGCGCGACGATGTGGGCCGCGGCGTTCGACTGCGCATCGCCCACGCGGCCCGCGGTGGCGCTCAAGTCCATCCACCCGGCCACGGCCTTCAGCGCGCTGTCGCCGTCGGGCGTGCGCATCGGGGACTCGGAGTTCTCACCCGGCAGGTGCCACGGCCAGGTGGCCTCCGGGGAGCACGCCATCGCGTGGGATCTGCGCTTCAAGTCGGAGGGACGCACGCCGGTGCGCCGCGAGCCGCGCGGCACGGCGCTCCTGCCCCTGCCCACGCGCGTGGCCCACGTGCACGACGACGTCATCTTCGAGGGCACGGTGACGGTGGACGGCGAGCGCTACGACGTGAAGGGCGCGCCCGGCCTGCAGAAGCACCTGTGGGGCACCCGCCGGCTGGAGGAGCTGACGTGGTTGTACTGTCCGCGCTTCCGCGAGGACCCGGACGCGCGCCTGGAGGCGATGATCGTGCGAGCCCAGCGCAAGCCCGGCCACCCGAGGCTCGCGCCCATCTACCTGCGCACGGGCGACGCACAGCACACGTTCCATGAGATGCCCAACATGCTCTTCACGCGCGTGACGTCGCCCGCGCGAGGAGAGCTGACGTTCAGCGCCACGTCCGCCACGGTGGCGATGAAGGGCCGAGCATGGTGCGACCCGCGAACGCTGGTGGGCTACGCGTACCGTGACCCGACGGGCTGGGACGTGCTGGTGGCCCAGAGCGACGTGGCCCAATGCGAGGTGGAGCTCTTCTCCCGGCCCCACCCGTTCGCGAAGTGGCAGCCCACGAAGAAGCTCACCTCCACCGTGGGAGCGCTGGAGTTCCACGCGCCGGAAGCCATGCCGGGCGTGCGCTACATCCCGTGGGACGGCACCGCGCTCACGCACGAGGACGCGATGGATCCGGTCCGCGAAACAGGCTGACGCAGTCAGGATGAATGCCCGTCCCGGCCGTGCGCGCCGGGCAGGCGCGAAGCCAGGGCCCGCGCCCTTCCCCGCCCTGGCCCCCAGGACGGGAGGAACTTGCGGCCACGGGCCCGCGATGCCGTCCGGACAGGAGGGGTGGGGCCTGCGCCCGCGTGTGGCGGGGAACGCCCGTGGCCACCCTCTGGGGTGACGGCCCGCCGTTCCCCCGACACCCCATGCACCGACTGCTGCGACACCTCCGGTCGCTCTTCCGAGTGGAGCCGGGAAGGCCAGCCCTCTGGACAGGACTGCGGGCCGCCATCGCGACGGCGGCGCCGCTGTGCCTCGCCTTCCTGATTGGCGTGCCCCAGGCCGGCTGGGCGGGGCTCACGGGCCTGCTCGTCACGCTCGCGGACAAGGGCGGCTCCTACAGCTCGCGCGCGCGCATCATGGGCATGGTGACGGCGCTGGGGGCCCTGGTCGGCATGCTCGCCGCGCCCGCGGGCCACACATACTGGGTGGACGCCAGCCTGCTGTTGTTCGGCGTCACGGCGGCCAGCTTCGCGCGCTGCTACGGCGACACGGCCGGAGCGGTGGGCGGCCAGCTTGCCGTCATCTTCGTGGTGTCGCTGGGCGCGCCCGCCACCGTCCTCGGAGACGCGGTCGCGCGCGGAGGCTCCCTGCTGTTGGGCGGCCTGTGGGCGATGGCGCTGTCCCTCCTCCTGTGGCCCCTGCGTCCCTACCGGCCCGTGCGCCGCGCGGTGGCCCGCGTGTACGCGGCGCTCGCGACCGCGGCGGAGGAGCTGAGCGCCGCGACGACGAACGGCGCCACCGCGGATGAATGGGCCGCGGGGCTGGGTCGCCATGCGGGGATCCGCCCGGAGATCGAACGGGCCCGGGGCGTGCTCGCGGCCACGCGGCGCGGACGTCCGGACGAGTCCCGTCGCGGCGAGCACCTGCTGGTGCTGGTGGAGCTGGCGGAACCGATGGTGGCGCTGCTCAGCGCGCTCGCGGAGGCGATGCAGGTGGTGGGACGCGACCCGCACCTCTACGCCACCCGGGAGCGCGTGGCGCGGTTGTGCGAAGCGTACGCCGCGATGTGCCAGTGGGTGGCGCGAGCCCTGAGCCAGAAGCGCAACGAGGGCATGCGCACCCCACCCCGGCTGGCGTTGCGCCCGAGGCGGCGACAAACCGCGAGGATGTCCGCGCCGCCCGTACGGAGGGGCGCGGAGGGGCCGTTGTCCGCGCACGTCTCCACGCTGCTGGACCGCCTGCGCGAATACGCGGGGGTGACGCATGAGACGGCGTCCGGATTGCTCTTCGGGGACCCGGTGTCCGCGAAGGGAAAGGGCACCGTGGGAGGGCAACCGCGAGCCCCAGGCTTCTCACCGTGGCAGCCGGTGCGAGACAACCTCCACCTGGACTCCCTGGTGCTGCGGCACGCGCTGCGCGTGGGGATGGTGGCGACGGCGGCGCTGGGCCTGACGCGGGCCCTGCAGGTGGGCGACGCGCACTGGGTGAGCCTCACGGTCATCTCCATCCTCCAGCCCTACGCCGGCAGCACGGAGGAGCGCGTGCTCCAGCGCACGCTGGGGACGCTGGTGGGAGCAAGCCTCGCGGCGCTCATCGCGACCACCGTGCACACCCCGGCGACGATGATCCTGGTCATCAGCGTGCTGACGGCGGTCTCCGTGGCGCTGCTGCCATTGAACTTCGGGGCGTTTCAAATCCTGCTCACGCCGGACTACCTGCTGATGGCGACCCTCAGCTCCGGGGACTGGACGGTCGCCTCGCAGCGCTCGCTGGGGGTGCTCATCGCGGGGGCGCTCGCGCTCTTGGGGTCCTGGACGCTGTGGCCCAGTCCGGAGCGGCGCCGCTTCCCGGACGCGGCGGCCTCCGCCCTGCGCGCGGATGGAAAGTACCTGCAACAGTTGGCCATGCACCGCAGCGGCACGGAGCCCGAGGTGAACGAGGAGCGGCGCCGGTTGGATCAGGCCCTGTTGGAAGCGGAATCCTCCTTCCAGCGGTTGATGACGGAATACCGGGGCCCCCCGCAGCACCTGGAGCCCGGCATGGCGCTGCTCACCTACGCGAGGCGCTTCGCGCTGGCGGTGACCGCGCTGGGCACCGGGAGGTTCGAGGGACGCACGTCGGTGTTGCCACAACAGCTCGCGCAGAGGGCCAGTGACAGTCTGGAATTGCTCGCCCGCGCGCTCCAGGAGCGACGGGAGCCGCCGCCCCTGCCCCCCCTCTCCCTGCCTCGCACCAGTGACGACCCCGTGCTGGGGGCCCTGCTGGAGCGGGTGCCCCGACAGCTCGGAATCCTGCACGGCGCGGTGGCGAGGCTCAGCGAGGATCCAGCGCTGCGCTGACGTGCGGAGCAGCCGGGGGCACGAAGCGGCGGCGGGCCGTGCTTCGCGCCCCCAGGCGGTGTCACCGGACGTCGGTGAAGACGCCGTCGCTCAGGGCTGCGATTGCGTCTGCGCGGCGGCGGGCACCGGGAAGCCGCGCTTGCGCATCAGCGCGTTGATGCCGGCGTCGCGCCCGCGGAACGCGCGGTAGGCCTCCGCCGGGTCCACGGTGTTGCCCACGGAGAAGACGCTCTTGCGCAGCTTCTCCGCCACGGCCTTGTCGTAGGCGCCCTTGCCCTCGGTGAAGCCCTCGAAGGCGTCCGCCGTCAGCGTGTCGGACCACAGGTAGCTGTAGTAGCCCGCCGAGTAGCCATCGCTCGCGAAGACGTGGCCGAACTGCGGCGTGCGGTGGCGCATCACGATCTCCTTGGGCATGCCCAGCGCCTTGAGCGTGTCGCGCTCGAAGGCATCCGCGTCGATGCTCACGTCGCCCGCCAGGTGCAGCTTCATGTCCACCAGCGCGGAGGACAGGTACTCCACCGTGCCGAAGCCCTGATTGAACGTCGCGGCCTTCTCGATGCGCGCCACCAACGCCTGGGGAATGGGCTTGCCCGTCTGGTAATGCAACGCGAAGGTGTTGAGCACCTGGGGCGTGGACAGCCAGTGCTCCAGCAGCTGCGAGGGGAACTCCACGTAGTCGCGCGCGACGCTGGTGCCGGCCAGCGACGGATAGGACACCGAAGAGCTGAGGCCGTGCAGCGCGTGGCCGAACTCGTGGAACAGCGTGTTCGCGTCCTCCCAGGAGATGAGCACCGCCTCGCCGGGCGCGCCCTTCACGAAGTTGGAGTTGTTGGAGACGATCGTCGTCACCTCCCCCTTGAACCGCTCCTGGTTGCGGTACGCGTTCATCCACGCGCCGGAGCGCTTGCCCGGCCGCGCGTACGGGTCGAAGTACCACAGGCCCACGTGACGGCCGGAGGCCTGGTCCTTCACCTCCCAGACACGGACATCCGGGTGGTAGACGGGCACGTCCGTCACCGGCGTGAAGGCGAAGCCGAACAGCTCACCGGCCACCCAGAACATGCCCTCGCGCAGCTTCTCCAGTTGGAGGTAGGGCTTCACCTCGTTCTGGTCCAGGTCGTACTTCGCCTTGCGGACCTTCTCCGCGTAGAAGCGGTAGTCCCAGGGTTCAATCTTCAGCTTCGCGCGCTCCTTGTCGGCCACCTTCTGCATGTCCGCCACCTCCTCGCGGGCACGGGCCACGGCGGGCTTCCACACCGCCTCCATCAGCTCCATGGCGCGCTCGGGCGTGCGGGCCATGGCGTTCTCCAGGCGCCAGTGCGCGTGCGTGGCGTAGCCCAGCAGCTTCGCGCGCTCGGCGCGCAGCTTGAGGACCTCCGAGATGATGGCGTTGTTGTCGCGCGCATCCCCGTTGTCGCCCCGGTTGACGTAGTTGCGCCAGACCTTCTCGCGCAGGTCACGGCGCGACGAGTAGGTCAGGAACGGCTCCATGGAGGAGCGCGTGTTGGTGATGAGCCACTTGCCCTTCTGCCCCCGCGCCTCGGCCGCGGCGGCGGCGCCCGCGCGCACGGAGTCCGGCAGGCCCGCCAGGTCCGCCTCGGACTCCAGGACGACGGTGTAGCCCTCCTCGTCACCGAGCACGTGCTGGCTGAAGGACGTGTAGAGCGACGCCAGGCGCTGGTTGATGGCGCCCATCCGCGCCTTGGCCGCCGCGTCCAGCTTCGCGCCGGCGCGCACGAAGCGCGTGTGGTGCAGCCACGCCAGGCGCTGCTGCTCCGGCGTCAGCTTCGCCTTGTCGGGGGACTGGTAGACGGCTTCGATGCGGCGGAAGAGGCCCTCGTTCTGGAAGACTTCGTCATCGAAGGCGGCGAAGCGGGGCGCCATCTCCCGCTCCACGGCCTGGAACTCCGGGCTGCTCAGCGACGAGCCCCAGATGCCGTAGAGCGTCCTCTCGTTGGCGTACGTCCGGCCCGCATCCTCCAGCGCGGCCAGCGTGTTCTCGAAGTCGGGCGCGGCGGGGTTGCTGGCGATGGCGGCCAGCTCCCGGCGGTACGCGTCCATCGCCGCGTCGATCGCGGGCTTGAAGCGGTCCACCTTCACCTGGGCGAAGGGAGGCACGCCGCCGTACGGGCCGGGCCACTTCCCCAGCCGGGCAGTCTGGCCGACCGTCGGCGCGGCGGCCTCGCTCGTGGGGGCCGGCGCGGCGACTTCGGGGCGGGCCTCCGGGGACGTCGTCGCACAGCCGGAGGAGACGAGCGCGGCCACACCCGCGCTGGCGAAGAAGAGGTTGCGCATGAAAAGGGTTCTCCCGACGAAAAGGGGGGTGCACCAAAGCACGGAGCGTGCCCCGGCAGCTCGGAATCCTGCACGGCGCGGTGGCGCGGCTCAGCGAGGATCCAACGCCGCGCTGACGTGCGGAGCAGCCGGAGGCGCGGCACACGCGGCCTGGATCTCCTTGAGCTTGCTTTGGAAGCGCTCCTGCTCCGGCTGGGGCCACTCCTTCGGCAGCAGCCCCACCGCGCGCGCCTGTTCCGCCAGGGCCTCCTTGCATTGACCCAGGCCGAAGTACGCCGCGGCGGCGGTCTCCAGGACATAGGGATGGGCCCGTTCGCGGCGCAGCGGGGGACGCACCGTGATGAGGGCCACCGCGTATTGCCCGGCCTGGACCTGCTGCCAGGCCACCTCCGTGGCGGCCCACCAGGACCGGGGGGCCAGGGCATGGGCGCGCGCCACCGCCTGGGGATACCGAGGCTCCTGGGGTGACTGGAGGGCGAGTCGCATCGCGAAGGTCGTCCAGGCAGGGGCGCTCTGGGGATTCTGGGAGACCCGCTGCCGCGCCCAGGCCAGCTCTTCCTCCTGCGACAACTCCGCGTTCGGAGGGAGGAAGCGGAGGTTGAAGGTGTAGGGGATGCTCAGGGGGTGACCCGCGAGGGTCGCGGGACGGTAGCGGGAGGCCTGAAGCTCCTTGAGGGCGCGTTGGGTGCCTTCCAGCGGACCGCCCTCCACGACCGTGCAATCCCGCACCTGGCCCTGCGCGTCGATCTGACAGCGGAAGATGAGGAGCGCGAACATGCCGCGTTCGACCAGCTCCACGGGATGGGGTGAGACAAACATGCCTCCCGAGATGCGCTCCGGACGAACGAAGGCCTCGCGCTGGAACGCACAGGCCTCGTGAAGGCCCGCTTCGCAGGCAGCGGCGAGGTCAGCCGAGGCGCGCTTGAGTTCCTCCTGGGTCGGCGTTCCCTTCAGCACCCGAACGACTTCGTCGAAGACCGCCGGGGCCTGCTCCGGCTCCAGTTCGACCGAGGGCTCATCGGGCGTCCCCGCGCCCCCGTTCGTCGCCATCCCATCCATGACACGTTCCAGGGACTTCTCTTCCAACAAGCCCTCCATGGCCAAGGAGAGATGGCCATGACTCGCGGGCAGTTTCGGAATGCCGTGATGGGTGCAGCCGGTCGAAACGAGGAGCAGGGAGAGAAGGTACAGGCCCAGGCGCATGGGCCTGCATCCTAGAGCACGGCGTGCTGGAACGAGCGTGTCTCATTGCCCACCCGGGGGCTTACGGAGAGGCTGGCGCCACCACCGCCACGGGTACGACCGAGGTGGTCGCGGCCACCAGGTTCCCGGCTCCATCCTTCGCCAACCCATACAACTTGAAAGCCCCCCCCACGGCGGGCAGGCGCACGCGCCACGTGCCCGGCGTGGCTCCCTTCCTGGACTCCAGCGGCGTCACCCCATCGCGCTCCTCGCGCGTGGACGAGCCCCGGAAGTTGTACGCGAACGACACATCCAACGGCGTCCCTTGTGGAGCGGTGACCTCGAAGTCCACGAGCGCCCAGGAGGCCGCGCCGTCCTTCTCCACGCTCCGGACAGCCAGTCGCACCGGCACGGGCAGCGCCGGCTCCGGCTTCTTGCCTGTGTACGCCTCCCGCACCGCGTGCCACGCCGGCCGGGTGGATGTCCCCGACAACAAACCCAGCCACATGCCGGTGTGGTCGAACGACGCGCTGTAGTTGAAGACGAACAATCCCAGACACCGGCCCGCCTGGACCTGGGGCCCCAATGCGTTGCGCCAGCCGTCCACGATGACGTCGTACTTCTCCCCGTCCCCGGGCTCCATCTTCAGTCCCTGCGCATCCTTCGGCACCTCCCACTCACCCTGGGCGCCGAACTCGGTGATGAACCACGGCTTGCGTCCACCGGCCTGTTTCACGGCGGCGGGCAGCGCATGGATGCCCCGGCCATAGACATTCAATCCATAGGCATCCAGCGAGGGCACGTACTTCTCCCAGAACGGCACCCCGAGCGTCCACGCGTCCACCGACAGCACCGGGTGCCCGGCATCCGCCTTCTTCACGGCCCGGACCACCTTCTCCAGGAAGCGCGCGTAGGCGACCTTCGAAGGATCATCCGGTGAATTGAGGATGACCTCGTTGCCCAGGCCCCACGCGAGCACCGCCGGGTGGTCCTTGAAGCGGCGCACCTGCTTCAGCGTGTCCTGGAGCTGCGCCTCGCGGCCCTTCGCATCGCGGACGTAGTCGAAGGCGTCGTCGTTCTCCATGCCGGGGCGGCCCGGCCGCAGCCACAGCCCCACCAGCACCCGCAGGCCGTGCTTGTGCGCGGCGTCCAGCAGCGCGGGCGTCTCCTCGCCGGTGCCCCAGGTGCGCAGCGTGTTCACGCCCAGGGCGCTCAGCCGCTCGCAATCCTTGTCGAAGTTCGCCGGGCCTCCGGAGCCACTGAAGGTGACGCCCTTCGCGACATAGGGCTGGCCGTCCACCTCCATCCTCCAGCCCTCCCCTGCCTTCACGATGGCGGTGCGGGCCTCCACCTCCCAGGCTGGGAAGAGGAGCGCGCTCAGGAGCAGGACGCCGACGGCGACAGGACGGGCAGTGGCCATGGGTCCGGCAGTCTAGCCGGGGGTCGGGCGCGCACCCGCCGGCCCCCGCCACTTCGTACGGTTTCGTGCTAGCCCCAGGGCCCGTGGATCCGCTCGTGACCCTCCTCGACCCGGCCCCCCGGCCCGAAGATGTGCCCGGTGCCTTCCCGAGCCCCTTCGACGCCCTGGGCCCGCACGCCCTCGCGCGCCAGGCCGCCGGGTCGCTGCTGGCCACGCTGCGCGAAGGCGTCATCGCCCCGGGGCTCTCCAGCCACATCCTGGAAGGGCCCGACGGCGGGAAGATGTTCGGAGTGCTCGTGGTGCGCCAGCGGGATGGACGGCTGGGCGTGCTGCGCGCCTTCTCCGCGATGCTCGCGGGACGCTGGGACGTGCCGGGCTTCGTGCCGCCCCTGTTCGACCGCGAGGCCCGGGCCCGGGTGGAACCCGTGGCCGAAACCACCGTGAAGGCCCTGCTCGCGCGCGCCGAAGCGTGGAGCACTTCCGAAGCGCTGCTCCGCCTGCGAACGGACGACGATGCCCGTCAGGCCCGTGAAGCCACCGAGCGCGAGGCCCTGCGCCAGCGACACGAAGAGCGCCGACGCCAGCGCCACGCCCGCCGCGCGGAGGTCCTCGCCGCCACGGACCTCACGGAGGCCCCCCGCGCGGAGGCACTGCATGCGCTCGACCAGGAGAGCCGGGGCGACAAGGCGGAGAAGCGGCGGTGGGACGCGGCACAGGATGAGACGCGGCGCGACCTGGCCCCCCGCCGAGCGAAGGCCGAGCGCCGGCTCCGGGCCCTGGACCGGCTGCGGCGCATCGTCTCGCGCGGCTTCATGAAACAGCTTCACGACACCTACGCCATCACCAACGCGCGTGGGGAGACACGCCCCCTGCGCGCGCTCTACGCCGGAGCGGAGCCGCCCTCCGGCGCGGGGGACTGCGCGGGAGCGAAGCTGCTCGCCCACGCGTTCGCGCACGGGCTCCAGCCGGTGGCGCTCGCGGAGTTCTGGTGGGGCACGCCGCCCGCGTCCGGGGGCCGCATCCAGGGCGCCTTCTATCCCGCGTGCCGGGACAAGTGCGGGCCCCTGCTGCCATTCATGCTGGAGGGCCTGGAGGTCTCCGCGCCCCGGCTCTTCGTCCCGCCGCCCGCGCCCACGCCGGACCTGGCCATCGTCTTCGAGGACGCGTGGCTCGTCATCATCGACAAGCCCTGCGGCCTGTTGTCGGTGCCGGGCCGGGACGCGTCGCTGATGGACTCGGTGCTCACGCGCCTGCGCGCCCGTCACCCCCACGCCACGGGACCGCTGCTCGTGCACCGGCTGGACCTGGACACGTCCGGGTTGCTCGTCGCGGCGCTGGATGCGCGCACGCACTCCGCGCTGCAACGCCAGTTCCTCCACCGCGAAGTGGACAAGCGCTACGTGGCGCTCATCGACGGGGCGGTGCGGGAGGAGTCGGGCACCATCACCCTGCCCCTGCGCGTCGACCTGAATGACCGGCCCCGGCAGATTGTCGACCCCGTGCACGGCAAGCCCGCGGTCACCGAATGGAGGGTGCTCCACCGCGAAGCCGGATGCACGCGCGTGGCCCTCCACCCGCGCACCGGGCGCACGCACCAGCTCCGCGTCCACGCGGCGCACCCGCTGGGACTGGGCGCACCCATCGTGGGGGATCCGCTGTACGGGCACGCCGACCGCCGCCTCTTCCTGCACGCGGAGGCCCTCTCCTTCGTGCACCCGGCGACGGGGCAGCGCGTGTCCTTCACCCGCGCCGCCCCGTTCTGATGAAACAGCCGGCCGTCAGTTGAGCAGCAGCACCTTGCCCACGCCGCCTTCCTCCGCGAGCTTCTGGGCCTCCTTCGCTTCGCTCATCGGGAACGTGCGGCTGATGGGGATGACCAGCTCCCCCTTCGCCACGCTCACGCCCAGCTCCGCGAGCCGGCGCCCGTCCACGTGCGACAGGAAGGTGCGCACCGTGAGGCCCTTCTCCCTGGCCCCCTTCGGCTCACCCACCACGCTGCCCACGACGCCGCCGTGCTTCACCTTGCCCAGCACGGCTTCGATGGCCTTACCGCCCACCGTGTCCGCCACGGCGTCCAGCGTGGGCAGCTTCGCGACATCCTTCGGATCATCGAGCGCGACGACGCCATCCACGCCCAGCGTCTTGGCCTCCTTCAGTTGCTTGAGCCGCACACCGGCCCAGATCTTCACGCCTCGCGCCCGCGCCGCGAAGATGGCCGCGCGGCCCACCGCGCCCAGCGCGCCGGTGATGAGCAGTGTTTCGCCCTGGCTTGGCTGCACCTGCTCTTCAATCAGTTGCACGCCCGTCAGCGTCACCAGCGGCAGCGCGGCGGCATCCCGCAGTTCCATGGACTCGGGGACCTTCGCCCAGGCCTCCGTGGGCGCGACGACCGTCTCCGCGTAGCCGGCGTTCACCAGCCCCATCACGCGGTCGCCGGGTTCGAAGGCCTCCACGCCGGTGCCCACCTCGACGACCTCGCCGGACACGTCGCGGCCCAGGATGGTGGGGAACTTCAGTGGCATCATCGCCTTCATGTCGCCCCGTCGGATCTTCCAGTCCACCGGGTTGATGCTCGCGGCGGTGACGCGGACCTTCACCTCGCCTGGACCCACCTTCGGCTCGGGCATGTCCTGCACGGCGAGCTTGTCCACATCCCCATAGTCCTTCAGAACGACGGCTTTCATGCGGGCCTCCAGAGGTCGGGCGCGGGAAGGAACTCCAGCGACGGGCCAACGGTAAGCACCGCTCCAGGGGGTGCCATCGTCGTCGAGCGGTCGCCCTGCTCCCCTGCTTCGCCAGAGCCTGTCGGAAGAACCTCGAGCAGGCGTCGCATCCGGGTGCAACGGCTTGGTACGCTGACCTTCCTCGGGACCCGACGCTCGCAAGCCTGGTCCCTGCGCCTGGAGGTGCCGAGAGCCCGACGACCGCTCAGCGAGGCTGGAACTCCAGCGCCTCGCGCAGCACCGGATAGGTCTCCTCGGCTGCGGTGCTGCCCATGAACGTGTCCAGGTGGCCGTAGCCCGGCAGCACATGGCGCTGGTAGTAGCGCGCGCCATTCGCCTCGCGCAGCCACGCGAAGGTGCGCTCCGTGGACGTGGGCAGGTACGTCTGGTTCTTCTCGCTGGAGACGAACGTGATGGGGCGCTTGAAGGGCGTCGGGTCCAGGTAGTCCGGCGGTCGGGCCTGTCCGTAGTGCGTCAGGTTGCCCGCGCGCCCGTGGTCGTAGCGCACCGCGTGCCCGGTCCGGGCCAGTTGGCCCAGGTGGCGGAACGTCATCAGGTTGCAGCGGCCGAACTGCTCCTCCAGCCGCGAGTGCGTCTCGCGGTTGAGCTTCGAATGCCGGTACAGCCGCCCGTACATGAACGACAACCGGTGGCACACGGCGCTGTCGCACTCCATCCGCAGGAGGCCCGCGACCTTCGTGAAGGCCGACTGGAACAACGGCGTGCGCGATGCATCGTCCGGCGTGAGCGAGTCCAGCCCCACGTCCAGCAGCTCCGGCACCCGCAGCATCGCCTTGAGGCGCGTGGACTTCGGCACGTCGTGGTGCAGCGCCACCTGGGACGCCACCACGCTGCGCACGTCCGGCAGGTGTCCCGCCGCGAGCGACATGAAGAACGCCGCCGACCCCGCGCAGTGCACCACCGCCTGCACCGACTCCGCGCCGGTGAGCTCACGCACGCGCCGCACCGCCGCCGGCATGTCGTAGTCCGCCGCGTCGTCCAACGAGAACTGGCGCATGGGCAACTGCACGCTGGCGCGCCAGTCCAGCAGCCACGTGTCGTAGCCGTGGCGCACCAGGTACTGGACGAAGTTCTCCTTCAGGGTGGGCAGCATGAACATGCCGCTCCACACGCCCGCGCCGTGCACCAGCAGCACCGGCCCCTTCGTGCCACCCGCGTAGCGCGTGAGCCGCAGCGGGACGCCATCCCCGGCCGAGAAGTCGTACTTCTCCGCCACCGGGAGTCCATCCCGCGTCCCGTGCTCGGACACCACCCGCAACACCGCCGCGCTGCCTCGCCGTTCAAAAGCCATGGGCCACCGCCTCCGCGATGCGCTCGGACACCGCGCTGATGGTCATCACCGGATGGAAACCAATCGACGTGGGAATGACGGAGCCATCCGCCACGAACAGGCCCGGGTAGTTGAACACTTCCCCCTCCTTCGAAACGACGCCACGGTCCGGCGACTCCGCCAGGTGTGCCCCACCCAGCGAGTGCACCGTGAAGGGCCGCCGGAACAACTCCCACGTCACGAGCGGCGCGAACGTCCCGCCGTACTGCGACGCCAGCTCCCGCATCGCGCCCAGCATCCGGTCCACCAGCGCCGCGTTCTCGCCCGCGTAGTCCCACTCGATGTCCAGGCGGTCGCCCTTGAGCCCCATGCGTCCGTTGGCGTTGTCCTGGCCAATGGCGAACAGGTTGCTCGTGCGCGCCGGATCCACCGTGTTCATCAAGGGCCTGCTGAAGAGGCCCTTCTTGAAAGCCCCATGCAGCAGCGGGCCCAGCTTCGTCCACATGGGCGCCGCGACGCCGCCCAGCGGCCCCAGCACCGGCTGCCCCATGCCCGCGAGCACCGCCGTCGCCGGTTGGTTGAAGGTGGCCGTCACCATCGTGAAGCGAGGCGCCGCGTCGAAGAACTTCATCACCGTGGCCACGTCCGGGCCCACCCACGGGAGGATCTCCTCGCGGCTGCCCTGCAGGGAGCCCAGGAAGTCGCCGTTGCCGGAGTACCCGTGCCCCAGCCGGTCGCTCAAGAGCGGCAGCGTGCGGGCCCGGTCGCGGCTGCGCAGCAATATCTCCACCGTGCCCAGCGCCCCCGCGGACAGCACCACGCGGGTGCCCTCCACGGCCGCCTTCTCCCCGGTGGTCAGGTCCCGGTAGTGCACCCGGTAGCCGCCCGCCACGCGCTGCACGTGGGACACGGACAGGCCCGGCCACACCGTGGCGCCCAGCTTCTCCGCGCGCGCCAGGTAGGTGAGGTCCAGGGTGTTCTTCGCGCCGTGCTGGCAGCCGAACTCACACTCCGCGCACAGCTGGCACGCCTTGCGGCCCGGCGCGGAGGGCTCCGTCCAGGACACGGCCTCCGTCGGGTCGAACGTCTCACGGCCCATGCGCCGGGCGGCCTGCTGGAACAGGTCGCGCTTGCGCAGGGGGATGGACGCGGGGAACGGCTTCACGTCCAGCTCGCGCGCCACCTTGTCGTAGTACGGCTCCAACGCCTCGCGGCTGAAGCCCCGGGGCCAGCGCGGGTGGTCGAAGACGACGGGGTCCGGCCGCACGTGCACGTTGGCGTAGATGAGCGAGCCGCCGCCCACGCCGGCCGCCGTCACCGTGCCGATACCGGACAGGAAGCGCACGTCGAAGAGGCCCTTCGCCTGGGGCCGGGACGGCTGGCGCCAGAGCAGCTCGTCCGCGCGCGTGACATCGCGAGGGAACTGGCCTGGGGCATAGCGCCGCCCGCGCTCCAGCACCGCCACGGACCTGCCCGCCTGCGCGAGCCTGAGCGCGGTGATGGAACCCCCGAAGCCGGAGCCCACCACCACCACGTCGTATCGCGTCGCCATCCCCACGATGTGCCGTCCTCCCTAGTCGAACTTCGCGCGAGCGAAGACGTCCCAGAGCGTTCCCATGAACATGCCGCCAAAACGCCGGATCGCATCCGCCTGCTTCAGCGGCGACGACGTGCCCAGCACGGAGAACGTCGTCAACTGCTGGAGGAAGTCCGGCAGGTGCAGTCGGATGATGCCGCTGGACACCACGGGCCCGGAGCGCTCGTGTCCCTTGCGCACCACCGTGTAGAGCGTGGACGTGTCGCTCCACACGTCGAAGCCCGCGTTGTCACAGACCTCCTTGTAGCCATCCAGGAGGTACGGCTGTCCGTCCACGCCGGTGAAGGGCAGCAGGTACAGCATGCGCCGCTCGTAGAAGCGCTCCGTGTCCACGAAGAGGTTGAAGACGCCGTTCTCCACCGCCGCGCCGCCCGGAGGCGTGAGCCCCTTCACGTGGAGCGTGCCCTGCGCGATGCCGCCGTGCGACTCCTGCGCGAGGAAGCGATCCAGGTTGGGCAGCGTGATGGTGACGACGAACTCCGCCACATCCCCCTCGCGCTGCCCCGCCCGCGCCGCCCCGGCGTAGTCGTCCGCGGGCACGTGGTTCGGATGCAGGTAGCCCTTCATCCGCTCCGTGAAGCGCAGGCCCACGACCGGCGTGGGCGAGGCCACCGTGCCCCCGGGCGGAATCACCACCGAGCCCAGCGGATCCGTCCCCGGCACCACGGGCGTGTGCGGCGTCTCCTCCACCGGCATCATCCGCATCCCCACCCGCACGGACGCCGAGGGGTCGGCGCGCACGGGCTGCGCGGGCCCCCGCTCCGGCGCCACCCAGCCCGGAGCGTTCTTCACCTTGCGGATGGCGCGCTCCACGTTGCGCTCGGCCACGGCGGCGATGCTGGAGGAGGGATTGACGCCAATGCCCACCGGCAGCGCCGCGCCGTCAAAGACATACAGGCCGGGGTAGCCATGCACCTGGCCTTCGGGGTCCAGGACGCCGTACGCGGGCTCCTCCGCCATCGCGCAGCCGCCCAGGTTGTGCACGGACACCGGCAGGTGCAGCCGCTCCCACAACGGGTTGTACGCGGCGCGCGTGCCCAGCGCCCGGGCCACGTCCTCGCACAGCTGTTCCTGCGTGCGGTACAGCGGCAGGTTCGCGGGCACGTCCCACTGCACCTGCAGCTCGCGCGTGACGGGCGACAGCGACAGCCGGCCGTTGGCCTTGTCGCGGCCCATGGCCAGGAACACCGGCGGGGTCCCACGGCTCCTTCGTGTCGAAGGCGAAGGCGAGGAAGTCCCCGTTGGCCGAGTAGCGCGTGCCCAGCCGCGCGCTCAAATCCGGCAGCGTGCCCAGGACGTCGCGGTTGCGCAGCAGCAGCTCCGTGGTGTTCACCGCGCCCGCGCACAGGAACACGCGGCGGGCGTCCACGGTGCGTTGCATGCCCGCGGCCGCGTGGTCGGTGTACGTGACGCGGTAGCCCGGCGACAGGGGCTCGATGCGCGTCACCTCCGCCTGCGTGGACACCTCCGCGCCCTGCTGTTCGGCGACGGCCAGGTAGTTCAGGTCGAGCGTGTTCTTCGCGCGGACGTTGCAGCCGATGTCGCACTCGCCGCAGTAGTTGCAGCCTTCCTGCATCACGCCGAACTTGTTGGGCATCGGCTCGCCCGCGGGGGCGAAGCGCACGGCGAGGTTCGGGTGGAAGAACTGGGCTTCGCGGCCCAGCTTCTTCGCCACCTCCTGCATCCGCTTCGTCTTCGGCGGCAGCCCGCGCGCGGAGGTGGTGATCGGCTGCACGTCCAGCATGTGCGCCACCAGGTCGTAGTACGGATCCAACGCCGCGCGGCTGTAGCCCTCCGGCCACCCCGACGCGAAGACCTCCGCCGGAGGCCGCAGGTGCACGTTGGCGTAGATGAGCGAGCCGCCGCCGTACCCCGCGGACTGCACGATGCTCATGCCCTTGAGCAGCTTGATGTCGAAGAGGCCCTGCCGGTGCTGCCACAGCCAGCCGTTGGTGGGGTCCTCGAAGTCGCGCGGGAAGCTGCCCTTGGGATAGCGCAGGCCGCGTTCGAGCACGCGCACGGACAAGCCCGCCTGCGCCAGCCGACAGG
This sequence comes from Myxococcaceae bacterium, assembly GCA_004173515.1. Taxonomy (GTDB): domain Bacteria; phylum Myxococcota; class Myxococcia; order Myxococcales; family Myxococcaceae; genus Corallococcus. Next base: position 38,245 of record SECN01000065.1, read on the forward strand.
CCGCGACCGCTCCGCCAAACCCGGTGCCGATGACCAGGGCGTCGTATGCCGGTGCCATGTTCCCCCTCCGGGTGCGATCCCCAGGAGCAGGGATCAGGAGCACGACCCGGGAGCGTCCTGAAACGGACGCCCCGATCCTACAACGGGTCCCTGTCGTTTCCTTGAGGCCCTCCTTCCCGGTAGGTCGCTCTTTCTCGCGGAGGATCCGCGTATTCCCTGAACAGCACGCGGATCCGGGCGGGCAAGACCTCCAAGCCCCCGGAGGCCCCGAAAGGCATGCCGCCGTTCATTTCTGGAGGAGAGACGCGGAAAAAACACCGCGCCATTGAACGTTCCCGCGCCAAGGCGTCGGCAAGCAGACGGGCGAAGCCGCCGCGCGCCCCCGGACTCGCAAGGGTCTCCCTCCGGCCACGTTATCCTCACCGGATAACCGGACTTTCAATGAAAACTCGAAGCCATCCAGAGGTCGGCCCGCGTCGCACGAGGACCGGGCAGGAGCGGCCAACGCCGTCGGCGGAGGATCCGCTGGTGTCGACGCAGATGGGCGAGTTCGTCATCGAGGAGCGCATCGGCGCGGGTGGGATGGGCGTGGTCTACCGGGCGGTGCATCCGCTCATCGGGAAGCAGGCGGCGGTCAAGGTGCTGCGCGCGGAGCTGATGTCAGCGGAGCAGGAGCAGCGGCTGCTGGTGGAGGCGCGGGCGGTGAACGCCATCCGGCACCCGGGCATCCTGGACATCTTCAACTTCGGGAGGCTCGCGGACGGGCGGCCCTACATCGTGATGGAGCTGCTGCGAGGCCAGTCGCTGTCCGAGCTGATGCACGCGAAGGGGCGCCTGGACGTCGGGACGACGGTGTGGATGTTGGATCAGATGGCGTCCGCGTTGGGGGCGGCGCACCGGGCGGGCGTGGTGCACCGCGACCTGAAGCCGGCGAACGTGTTCGTGGTGGAGGTGCCGGACGCCCCACCCACGCTCAAGCTCGTGGACTTCGGCATCGCCAAGGTGTTGCGCTCGAGCGGAGAGCTGACACTGACGGCGGGCGCCGTGCTGGGCACGCCGGACTTCATGGCCCCGGAGCAGATCCGGGGCGGCGCGATCAGCCCGGCGACGGACCTGTACGCGCTGGGCGTCCTCGCGTTCCAGATGCTGACCGGCGAGAAACCCTTCCAGGGTGAGAACGTGCAGGTGATGTTCGCGCACGTGGAGCAGCCCGCGCCCCGCGCTTCATCGACGGTGAACGGCCTTCCGCCCAAGCTCGACGCGCTGGTGCTCCAGTTGATGGAGAAGGACCCCGCGCGGCGGCCGGCCTCCGCCGAAGCGGTGCGCCAGCAACTGCGGGGGCTGTCGCGGACGCTCCCGGAGGCCCCCATGCCGCAGGGGGTGGAAGCATCGACGCCGCCCTCCGCGCCGCGCCCCAGACGGACCGCGGCACGCCAGGCCGCGCGGCCGGAGGTGGAGGCGCCGACGACGCCGTCCTCGCCGCGCCCCAGACGGCCCACGCCTCCCATGACCCCGCGGCCGGAGGTGGAAGCACCGACGGCGCCGTCCTCGCCGCGCCCCGGATGGCTCACGGCCCTCCTGTCCGTGCGACCGGAGGCGGAAGCGCTGGAGTCGCCGTCAACGTCGCGAGCCGGGTGGCTCGCGGCCCTCCTGGCCATGCGGCCGAAGTCGCCGTCCTCGCCGCGTCCCCGGCGGATCGCAACCCTGCTGAGGGAGCACCGGCACAGGGCCCCGCTGGTGGCGGCGGGAGTCGCCGCGCTGGCGCTGCTGGCAACGGGCCTCTGGGCCTCGACCCGGCCCCAGGAAGCTCCGTCGGAGCTTTCGCGACGGATGCCCCTGCCGCCCACGCCCACCGTGGTGGCGGGGACCGGAAGCCCACCGGACCGCGTGAGACCCCCGGAGGCGCAAGTCCCGACCCCGACCATGGTGGCCCCGCCCGCCCCGGACGTCCCTCATGGAGAAGCGCGAGACGCCGCAGGCATCGCGCCGGTCACCGAGGCGAAGGCGACGGGACTGCCTCCATTGCCCATGGGGTCGCCTTCAGAGAAGCGGATGGCGCGACGGCTGTTCGGCCTTTTCAAGCAGCTGCGGGCGAGGGCGAAGGACGTGGATGCGGAGGGAGAGCTGAAAGGAAGACTGGTGCAGCAGTACCGGGCGGCGGTGGACGCGGAGGAACCGGAGCGCGCGCGAATCCACCTGGCGCTGGATGCCTGGGAGAAGGTGCTGACCGAACGCATCGCCCGGCACGACGCGCCTCCCCCCGTCGTCCAGCCCGTGGTGCCCCGGTATCCACCACTCGCGATTCCCGCGCTGCCCGCGCTGTCCCGGAGCAATCCCGCCGAGCTGAAGCTGGCCACGCGCCTGGAACGGCTCGTCACGGAGCTGCGCCAGCGCACCGGGGGGCAGGACATTGCCCCGGACCTCACGCGGCAGCTCGTGCTGCTCTACGGAGCGGCGGCGGGAGAGCAGACGGCCACCCGGCGCATGGAGGTGAATCAGGCGCTGGACGCATGGCAGGAGCAGTTGCAGGCGCGCCTCCCGAAGTGAGCCGAAGCCGGCATTCCCCGAAGACAGGGGCTCGGGGTGGGGAG
>SECN01000450.1 GCA_004173515.1 Myxococcaceae bacterium
ACGGAGGAGCTGGGGACGTACTGGGCGCCCGAGGACCGCAGCTGGCTCTGGTACAACGACACCACGGAGACGCAGGCGTTCGCGCTGCGCACGCTGTCGGAGCTGCGCCCCAAGGACCCTCGCCGCGAAGGTCTGGTGCAGTGGCTGCTGTTGGACAAGAAGCTGGGCCACTGGAAGTCCACGCGCGCCACGGCGGAGGCGCTCTACGCGCTGGTGAACTACCTGGAGGCGGAAGGGGCGCTGGGCATCCGCGAGGAGCTGAAGGTGACGGTGGGCCCGAAGGTCGTGCCCATGGTCTTCTCGCCGGAGGTCTACACGGGGAAGAAGAACCAGGTGGTGCTCACCGGGCCGGAGGTGAAGGCCGACACGGCGACCACGGTGGTGGAGAAGACGACGCCGGGCTTCGCCTTCGCTTCCGCGACGTGGCACTTCTCCACGGAAGAGCTGCCCAAGGAGGAGCGTGGGGACTTCTTCCACGTGTCGCGCCGCTACTTCGTGCGCGTGCGTGAAGGCAATCAGACGCTGCTGCGTCCGCTGGCGGAGGGCGCGAAGCTCCAGCCCGGTGACGAGGTGGAGGTGCAACTGTCGCTGCGCACGAAGCACGCCGCCGAGTACGTGCACCTGCGCGACCCGCGCGCCGCGGGCCTGGAGCCGGAGAACGCCGTCTCCCGCCACAAGTGGGACCTGGGCATCGTCTGGTACGAAGAGGTGCGTGACTCGGGGACGAACTTCTTCTTCGAGGCGCTGCCGGTGGGTGAGTACACGTTCAAGTACCGGCTGCGCGCCAACCTCGCGGGCACCTTCCGCGTGGGGCCCGCGACGGTGCAGTCCATGTACGCGCCGGAGTTCACCGCGTACTCCACGGGCGCGGTGCTCACCGTGGGCAAGGCCCCGTAGTCCCCAGGCGGAGCAGGGGGCTGACGTTCCTTCCGGGACGTCGGCCCGGCTACTCCGCGCAGGTGGCCGCGTCGTCCGTCGGATGCAGTGTGGCGATGCCGTAGGTGCCGTTGCGCGTGCCGCACCAGATGCGCCAGTTGCCGCCGCCGATGTCGGGCGCCGAGTACACGCCGCCCTCCTTCTTCGCCCCTCCACGTGCGCAGCAGCGGGCGAAGGCGCGCGTCCCGATGGCGGCGATCGAGACCGCGTCCTGCGACGTGGAGAAGCCTCCAAGCCGCTTCACCCCGCAGGACCACGGCGCGTTGCCCCGGAAGCGGATCAGGTACTGCTCTCCGCTCAGGGCCTGCTCGCCCTTGCCGGGGCCCTGGTAGCAGAGCTTCCCTTCCGCCTCGAGCTGCGCGTAGCGCGGCAGGAAGTGGAGTCCCCCGATGGGGCCGCGCTCCCAGTCGTCACCGCAGAAGACATGGGTGAACGCATTGCGCGGACCGGTGCTCACCCACAGGCTCGTGAGCCATTCGAGGTTCGCCTGCCGTGAGCCCGCCCCCGGACGGCCCGCCGCGGAGAGCGCGCGCTGCACGCGGGCATCGTCGTAGTGCCTGGCGAAGAAGCGCTGCACATCTCCCGCGCTCACGCTCGCGTCAGGACGCGCGGGGCACAAATCCAACACCTCGCGGTCCAGCGCGGACAGCGCGGGGGCCTTGGCGAAGAGGGGCGCGTTCTCGCAGGTGGTTTCACACGCCGGCGCCTCGCCCTTCGCGGCAATCCGGGGCGCCGCGGATGCACGGCCCGCGGGGGCCCGGACGATGACGCTGCCTTCGTCGTCCAGCGCGTCCAAGGCGGAGCCTCCGCCCTGCGACCCTGCTCCTGCTCCCGAGCCGGTGGTTCCCACGTCGGACAGCGATGCGGCGGAGCCACCGCCCCGGGCCGTCAGTCGCTGCCGCGTGTTCGCGTGGTCCGCCCTCACGAGGGCATCCGTGTCGGGGGCCTTCTGCACGGCCTCCGTGGGCGTGCCATCGCAGAGCACCCAGCCCTCGGCCCGGGGACCCTGGAGCTTGCACCACGCGCGGGCTGGGCCGCCCTTCTTCACGAGCGGGTAGGTGACACCCGGCTCCACGGCGAAGACGACCTTGGAGGACTCCGGTTGCTCCACGGCGTCCACGCGTTCGTCGGAGACGAAGACTCCGCCCCCGGCCCAGACGGCGGGAGTCACGGTGAGGGCCAGGAAGAAGCAGGCGAGCGACCCGGAAAGGCGCATGGTGCGCGGGACTCTAACAGGAGCGCCCCGGGCCCGCTGTTCCCCGGTTGCGCCCGCCGCCGCGTCGGAGAATAAGGACCCCCGATATGAAACCGATGAATTTCCGAGGCCGGTGGGTGCTCATTACCGGTGCGTCGTCCGGCCTGGGGCTGGAGATGGCCCGCCTGCTCGCGAAGGAGCACGGCGCCCACATCATCGCCCTCGCCCGTCGCGAGGACCGGCTCCTCGCGCTCAAGGCGGAACTGGAGGGCGCGCACGGCGTGCAGGTGCTGCCCCTGGTCGCGGACCTCACGAAGCCCGGTGAGGCCGCGCGCGTGCATGCCGCCGCCGTGGACGGGCGCACCGTGGACGGCGTCATCCTCAACGCGGGCGTCACCTTCTTCGGCCACGTGCTGGAGCAGCCGCCCGAGTCCTTCGACACGATGCTCGCCACCAACGTCACCAGCGTGGTGCGGCTGTCCCAGCTCTTCGCGTCGGACTTCGTCAAAAGGGGAGGGCAGGGGTCGCTGATGCTCGTCGCCAGCACGGCGGGCTTCTCGCCGCTGCCGTACCAGACGGCGTATGCGGCGACGAAGGCGTTCGTGATCAGCTTCGGGCGGGGCATGGCGCAGGAGCTGCGCAAGAAGGGCGTGTCCGTCACCGTCTTCGCGCCGGGCGGCATCGCCACGGAGATGCTGTCGCTCTCAGGCCTGGACCGGAAGTTCAAGGCGGGCGACCTGGGCATCATGCCCGCGGAGGCCTGCGCGCGGATCGCCGTGGACGCGATGGTGCACCGTCGCGAGCTGGCGGTGCCCGGAGTCCTCAACCGCTTCCTCGCCATGACGATGAAGCTGCTGCCCCACGGCTTCATGGCCCAGCGGGCCGCCGCGCTGTACGAGGGCGGGCTCCCGAAGGAGCCTCCCGCCCCCTGAGGCCATCACGTCCCGGGGCTTCACGGGCCCCGGGGCGGAGGCTTCACGGCTCAGGCCAGCTTCACCCGAGCCACCTTCAACTTGCCCACCTGCACGGTGTACTCGCCGGCCCCGAGCTCCGCCTTGGGGTCGGTGACCTTCTCACCGTTCACCCGGACGCCGCCCTGGGCCATCAGCTTGCGCGCCTCGGTGGCGGAGGCGACGAGCTTCGTCTCCGGCAGCAGCTTCGTCACCGGCAGCTTCTCCGCGCCCGAAAGTGACACCTCCACGAGCGGCAGTTCGTCCGTGGACAGCTCCTTCTTGGCGAAGCGCTTCTCGAAGTCCTCGGCCGCCTTGCGCCCGGCCTCCTCGCCCTGGAAGCGCGCGGCGATCTCCTGCGCGAACGCGACCTTGGCCGCCTTCGGGTGGAGGGCGCCCGACTTCGTCTGCTCCTCCATCTCCAGGACCTTCTTGAGCGGCTGCGACGACAGCAGCTTGTAGTACCGCCACATCAGGTCGTCGGTGATGCTCATCAACTTGCCGAAGATGTTGTCCGCCGACTCGTCGATGCCCACGTAGTTGTCCAGGCTCTTGGACATCTTGTCGCCGGTGATGACGCCATCCACGAGCTTCGCGTCCAGGCCCTCCAGGATGGGGCCCGTCATGATGACCTGCGGCTCCAGGCCTTCGTCCTTCATCAACTGCCGGCCCACGCCCAGGTTGAAGAGCTGATCCGTCGCGCCCAGCTCCACGTCCGCCTTCAGCGCCACGGAGTCATGGCCCTGCAGGAGCGGGTAGAGGAACTCGTGTAGCGAGATGGAGCGGTTCTCCCGGTAGCGCGTCTTGAAGTCGTCGCGCTCCAGCATGCGCTGCACGGAGTAGCGCGAGGCCAGGCGGATCATCCCCTCGGTGCCCAGCGCGTCGAGCCACTCCGAGTTGAACTTCACCACCGTCTTGTCGGGATCCAACACCTTGAAGACCTGCTGCTTGTAGGTCTCCGAGTTGACCTTCACCTCGTCGCGGGTGAGGGCCGGGCGCGTCGTGTTCTTCCCGGTGGGGTCGCCGATGAGGGCGGTGAAGTCACCGATGAGGAACACCACCGTGTGCCCGAAGTCCTGGAAGCGCCGCATGCGCGTCAACAGGAGCGAGTGGCCCAGGTGGAGGTCGGGACGACTGGGGTCGAAGCCCGCCTTGATGACGAGCGGCTTGCCCTTGTCGTACGAGCGCTGGAGCTTCTTCTTGAGGTCCTCCGGCACCTGCAAATCCACGGTGCCGCGAGTGACTTCTTCGTACTGCTCTTCGGGTGTCGCCTTGCGCAGTGCGTCCGGGTTCATGGCGCCGCGGACACTACCCGAAAGGCTCCAGGCAGGGCGGGACTTCATGTCCGCCCCGCCCGGTCATGTCCCCTGTCGGGTGCCTGCCTGACTTCAGGTGTCCAGGAAGTCCCAGTCACGGCTCAGGCCGCGCAGGGTCTGGCTCTCCGTGACGATCTGGTCCATGTCCACGTCATCCGGGTTGGTGGGCAGCGCCTGGACGATCTGGTCGCTGAAGGCCAGACCCACCCGCCGGCTGCGGGGACTGGCCGCCTTGAGGGTCGCGTCGTAGTAGCCGCCCCCGCGCCCCAGCCGCTTGCCGTCCGGGCTGAAGCCCAGGCCTGGCACCACGAACAGATCGATCTGGTCCACCGCGATCAGTTCAGAGGCGTTCGTGGGTTCCCGGACGCCCAGGCGTCCCGGCTCCAGCTCGCTCTCCGACTTGATGGCCCGGAAGGCCAGGATGCGCCCATGCACGTGGGACAGCGGATAGCAGACGATCTTCTCGTCCTGCAGGGCCGCGATGAGGATGTCCCGGGTGGGCACCTCGCCCCGGATGGGGGCGTAGAGCGCCACCGTCCGTGCCTTCTGATAGTAGGGTGAAGCCAGGAATCGAGACTGAACCTTCAGGCCTCGCTCATCGATGAGGTCGTTGGTCATCGCCTTTCGGCGCGCCGTCAGTTCCTCACGAAGCGATACCTTCTTCTCCGCCGCCCCCGCCGCCGTATCCACCGCAGTCTCGCTCACCGCCGCCGCTCCCCAAGAAAGAGTCCCCCGCCGAGCCGTGTGTCCAGCGTCCATTGAACCCTCGTAAGTCAGGTGGGGACCGAAATCATGTCACCGCAGGCTTCCCTCATCCCCGTGAAGGGGAGGGCTTGCACATGGCGACCGAAACGGACCCCGGAATGGACGTATCGGTTCGAATTTCTGCTGGGCATCACGAACCCCGCAGGGAACAGACCTTTACTCCTCGTGCGTTTACAACCTGCCCCGTGGACTTCTATGATGCCCGGCGCCCCTGACATGTCGCCCCCGACCACAACATTGGCTCTCGCGGCGGTTGTCTGCCTCGCCTCCGGATTCGCGTGGGCGGGCCCGGCCGTCAATGGCCCCTACCAGGGAGATGCCTTCGGGCCCGTGGAGTTGCGCACCAGCGGCGACCAGCTGGTGGGCACGGCGCCGGCCGGAGGACCCTGCAATCGCCCCATTGCCCAGCAGGTCCTGACGGGCTCCTTCCTGGGCAACGTCTTTATCGGCGAGGTGACGCTCTGCCAGCAGGGGGATGCCTGCAGCGAGTCCGCCAACTACGCGGTCATGCTCTTCTACAACTTTGAAGAACGGGCGCTGGGCGGACTGGTGAAGATGGAGGGCGGCTGCGAGTCGGAGCTGCTCAAGAACGGGATGCTGGTGCTCCGGGCGCAGGACCAGGGCGCCTCCGCGCCGCCCCCGGCGGCCGCGGCGACCGAGCGTCAGGTGCAGGCCCCGGCTTCTGCTTCGGGTTCGGCCGCGCAGGTGGCGCAGCAGCGCCGGCCGGAAGCGGTGGATGTGCCCTCCGCGCTGCGGCTGGGGCAGCAGGCCCTGGCGGCGATGAATCCGCTCACCGCGTCGCAGCAGTTCCAGTGGGTGCTGGGGCAGGACAAGAACAACGCGGTGGCGCTCACCGGCATGGCCGTGACGCACTTCCTGCGCGACCAGAAGCCGGAGGCCTTGAAGCTGCTGGAGCAGGCGCGAGGCGTGGGCAACCAGCAGGCCCGGGCGGAGGCGTGGTTCTGGATGGCGTGCGTGAAGCGGGCGACCCAGGAATCGAAGGTGGCGCAGGAGGCGCTGCGCCGCGCGGTGAACGAGGGCTGGTCCGCGCCGGAAGGCAACGCGCTGGTGGACCGGGAGCTGCAGCTGTTGTCGAGGGAAGGACCGAATTTCGACTCGCTGGTGAAGCAGGCGCGCGTTCGCAAGCGGGCCCAGGGTCGAGACGCTCAAGGAGCCGGAAGCGCCAGCCCGTGACCGTGCCGACCCCCGTCCCGAAGCCCATCAAGGTCTTCGGCAACTACGAAATCCTGTCGTTGCTGGGCAAGGGCGGCATGGCCCAGGTGTACCGCGCGCGCGTGCGCTCCGGCCCCCACGAGGGGTGGACGGTGGCGCTCAAGCGGCTGTTGCCCGCGCTCACCCGCGACCCCGCGTCGGTGGACCTGTTCGCGCGCGAGGCGCACCTGTCGCGCCAGCTGGACCACCCCAACATCGTGAAGGTGTTGGACGCGGGCATCCTGGAGGACGTGTCCTTCCTGGTGATGGACCTGGTGGACGGGCGCGACCTGGGCCACATCCTGCGCCGGTGCAAGGCGCGGGGGATTCCGCTGCCCGTCGACTTCGCGGTGTACCTGGCCAAGGTGTTGCTGGAGGCGCTCGCGTACGCGCACTCGGCCACGGGCCCCGAGGGCGAGCCGCTGGGCATCGTCCACTGCGACGTGTCCCCGTCCAACCTGTTCATCTCGCGGGTGGGGGAGATCAAGCTGGGCGACTTCGGCGTGTCGCGCGTGCTGGTGGACGGCAAGCTCCAGGGCGGTGAGGTGCTGGGCAAGCCGTACTACCTGTCCCCGGAGTCGTTGCAGGGCGCGGTGACGCCGGAGGCGGACCTGTGGGCCGCGAGCGTCGTGCTCTACGAGCTGCTCACGCTGGGACGCCCCTTCAACGGCACCACGCCGGAGGAGGTCTTCGCGGGCATCCTGTCGCGCGACTACAAGCCGCTCAGTTCGGTGCGGCGGGACGTCCCCAAGGCGCTGGACGCGGTGCTCGCGCGCGCCTTCGCGGAGAACCCCGAGGACCGCTTCCCGTCCGCGGAGGAGTACGCGAAGGCGCTGTCGCCGCACTACGACGAGCGCGTGGGCACGCCCCTGGCCATCGCGGCGGTGGTGCGCGGCCTGTTCGGCACCACCGACCAGGTGCCGACGATTCCCGACTCCGCGCTCGGCCGCTCCAGCGACAACGCCGAGTAGCCGGGCGGGCAGGGCCTCGTCATGCGGGTCCCCGGAGGGGAGGGCGCACTGCGGGCCTTGCTCCGGATGATGACCTTTCCTCCCACCGGACATCCGAGGGAGGACATCCATGGCGACCGAGCGAAAGCCGCAGCAGCAGCCCGAACAGGACGACAAGCCGGCCCGCGAGACGCGGCACGGTGATGAACGACTTCCGCCCAAGCCGGATGAGGCCGGCAGGGAGGGCATGCCCGGCTATGGCCAGCCCGACCCGGAGGTCCGCGAGAAGGGGCTGCCCGACCAGAAGTGGTAGGCGCCATCGCGCACCGTGCCTGACTCAGGCGATGGAGCCGGGGGCTTCCAGTGCGCGCACGCGAGGAACGTGCGTGCACAGGGCCTCCACGACGCGCGACACCTCCGCGTCGGTGGTGGTCGGCCCCAGGCTGAAGCGCAGGCTGCCCCGGGCCTGCGCAGGGGACAGGCCCATCGCGCGCAGCACGTGCGACGGGGACAGCGTTCCGGACGCGCAGGCCGCACCCGACGACACGTGGATGCCGTCCAGATCCAACGCCATCAGGAGCGCTTCGCCCTCCACGCCGTCGAAGCGCAGGTTGCTGGTGTTGGGCACGCGCGCCACTCCGGCTCCGTTCACCGTCACCCCGGGCAGTCGCGTGAGCACCTGCTGCTCGAACCCGTCGCGCAGGGCGCCGACCCGCTCGGCGACGGTGGACTGGTCGTTCGCGGCCAGCTCCAGGGCCAGCGCCAGGGCCTCGGCGTATGGGACGTTCTGCGTGCCGCCCCGGCGCCCACCTTCCTGGTGCCCGGGCGTCAGCGCGCGCACGTCCACGCCCTTGCGCACCACCAGCACGCCCACGCCCTGCGGGCCTCCGAACTTGTGCGCCGACAGCGACAGCAGATCCGCGTCCACCTCGCGCAGCGTGAGCGGCACCTTGCCCGCGGCCTGCACGGCGTCCGTGTGGAAGAGGATGCCGCGCTGCCGACACGCGCGCGCGGCCTCCGCCACCGGCTGGAGCACGCCCGTCTCGTTGTTGGCCCACATCAGCGAACACAGCGCGGTGTCCGGGGTGAGCGCCTCCAGCACGGCCTCCAGCGGCACGCGGCCGTCGGGGCCGGGAGCAAGCCGCACCACCTGCGCGCCCTCGCGCTCCAGTTGCGTGAGCGCCCCCAGCAGGGCGGGGTGCTCCACCGTCGAGCCCACCACCCGGCGGCGCTCCTTCACCGGCCGCGCGGCGTACGCCCCCAGCAGCGCGAGCGCATCCGCTTCACTTCCCGAGGCGGTGAAGCAGATCTCCTTCGGCTCGCAGCCCAGGACGCGCGCCACCTTCGCGCGGGCCGCGTCCAGCCGACCCCGGGCCTCACGCCCTCCACCGTGCACGCTGGAGGCGTTGCCGAAGCCGCCCCCGGTGAAGGCCTTCGCGAGCAGGGCGCCCACCTCCGCGCGCACCGGCGCGGCGGCGTTGTGGTCCCAATAGATCACGTGTCCTGCGCGGACAGCAGCGACTTCGGCCGCTCCTCGGCGACGCCGAAGGCTTCCAGGAACCGGCCCACCAGCTCGCGCTTGAGCGTCTTGCGCTTGTTCGCGCTGCCGGAGAGGGGAAGCCGCGCGCCCGCCATGCTGCCGTGGCCGCCGGACGAGCCGCCCAGGTCCTCGCACAGCTCGCGGATGAGGCGGCCCGCGTTCATGCGCCGGTCCTTCACCCGCAGGCTCAGGAAGAGCTGGTTGCGGAACGACCCGTAGGCCAGGGACCACTTCATCCCCTCGAGGAACATCATCCGCTCGGCGACCTCCGCCACCATGTCCGGGGAGTAGACCTCCTCCAGGTCGGTGATGATGGCGGTGCCGTAGACCTTCGCCTTCTCGATGGACGTGTGGAAGAGCTGGAAGTAGCGGGCCGGCACCTCCGGGTGCTCGATCTGCCCCAGCAGCGACTTGTCACAGCGGGGAAACAGCCACAGGTAGCTGTCCACGTCCGTCTGGGTCGTCTCCCGGCCCAGGTCCCGCGTGTCCGCCTTGATGCCGTAGAAGAGCGCGGTGGCGACCTCCACGGACGGCTCCAGTCGCGCGGCCCGCAGGTACTCCACCAACATGGTGGACGTGGCGCCGAAGTCGCCGCCCACGTCCGCGAAGGGCGACTGGAGGCTCTCCTCGCGCAGCGGGTGGTGGTCCACCACGATGTCCGCGCGGATCTTCGCGGGCAGCGAGTGGTTTCGCACCGGCGGCTGCGTATCCACCAGGCCGAACAGGTCGTACTCACCGAAGTCGATCTGCGACACGTGCGACACAGGCAGGCGCAGCACGCGCACGAACGCGATGTTCTCCGCCCGGCCGATGATGCCGCCGTAGCCCACGTGGGCTTCCATCCCGGCCTTGCGCTCCAGCAGGTGCGCGAGCGACACGGCGGCGGCGATGGAGTCGGGATCCGGGTTGTCGTGCGTCAGGATGAGCGCCCGGCGATGGCCCTTGGCCACGCGCAACAGGCGGCCCAGCTTGTCGACGGCGGGCAGGTGCGCCAGGCGTGCTGGCGGAGGCTCCGTAAGCTCGCTGCCGGCGGGAAGCTGGGAGCGGCGGCTCTGGAGAGATGGGGTCACAGGCATGGAGGTTCTTCTTTTACTTCCTCCGCCACGGGGATTCGAGAAGTCGGATGTTCTCCCCCTGACGTTCCGGAAAAGGTGGGTCCAGCACCCCAATGGTGTCGACGACCCACCCATCCTTCACGGTGAAGCAGAAGGCCGTCAGGCCGTTCGCTTCCCTGGTGGGTCGCCCGGGAGGCTGAACCCGGCAGGGCAGGGCCGCGAGGACGCTGTGTCCCCACGGCCTGACACCCCGGGTGAGGCCTACTCGACGGTCTTGTACTTGCGACCCAGGTCGCGGAAGTACTTCACGCCGTTGTCGAGCGAGTTCTCCATCGCGTCCATCAACACCGTGCGGAAGATGGCCACGGGTCCCCGGAAGGACTCGTAGTAGCGCTGCCGGTCGATGGAGTGGATGACCGCGGGCATGTAGCCGTTGCGCAGCAGGATGAGGTTGCTGCACATGCGCCCCACCTTTCCGCTGTGCTCGGTGAAGGGGAAGATCTGCAGGAACTCGTGCTGCACCACCGCCGCCTGCTTGATGGGATGGAACTCGCGGAACTCCGCGCTGGCGGTGTGGTCCACGAGCTTCTCCAGCCGGGCCTGGATCTTCGCCGGCTGGGTGATGTCGTGGAAGTAGGTGCGGTGCAGGGGCATGTCCTTGCGCAGCCC
>SECN01000866.1 GCA_004173515.1 Myxococcaceae bacterium
GCCGCCCGGCGGACACCTGCTTCAACCCCTCCGCCGTCACCGCCCCCATCCGCTTCAGCGTCGGCCGCAACAGCTCCAGCGGGTGCTTCTCCAGCGACAGCCCCACCGTGTCGTAATCCGCGCAGACCCGCTCGTAGACGCCCATGGGCGGCAATTCCACCGCCGTGCCGTCCATCGCCATCCCGAAGAACAGGTCATCCGCGTCCAGCGGCCCCAGCGCTTGAATCTCCCACAGCGCCTGCCTCCGGGCCCCGCACAGCGACGACAGCGCCCCCGCCAGCGCCAGCCGCGTCAGTTCGTGTCTGGGAATGCGCGCCCGCCGCGCCAGGTCCCCCACGCTCGCGTAGTCCCCATTGCGGCAGGACGCCACCGCCCGGCCCGCGGACTCCCCCAGCCCTCGCACCATCCGGAACCCCAGCCGCAGCGCCCCGTCCTCCAACGTGCAGTCCCAGCTTGAGCGGCGCACGTCCACCGGTAGCACCTCCACCCCGTGGCGTTGCACGTCCGCCACCAGCGTGTGCGGCGCGTAGAACCCCATGGGCTGCGAGTTGAGCAGCGCCGCCGTGAACGCCGCCGGGTAGTGGCACTTGAGCCAACTGGACGCATACGCAATCAACGCGAAGCTCGCGGAGTGGCTCTCCGGGAACCCGTAGTGCGCGAAGCCCCGGAAGTGGTTGAACCACTCCTCCGCCTGCGGACGCGAGTAGCCGCGCGACTCGCAGCCCTCCACGAACCGGCCCCGGTACGGGAGGATCCGCTCCTCCGCGTGCTTGTGGCTCAGCGCCCGCCGCAGCCCGTCCGCCTCCCCCGCGCTGAAGCCCGCCGCCACCATCGCCAGCCGCATCGCCTGCTCCTGGAAGAGCGGCACGCCCAGCGTCTTCTGGAGGATGCCCCGCACCGCGTCGCTCGGGTACGTCACCGACTCCTGGCCATGTCTGCGGCGCAGGTACGGGTGCACCATGTTGCCCACGATGGGCCCCGGCCGGATGAGCGCGATCTGCACCACCAGGTCGTAGAACTCCCGGGGCCGCAGCCGGGGCAGCATGTTCATCTGCGCGCGGCTCTCAATCTGGAACACGCCCACCGTGTCCGCCTCGCACAGCATGTCGTAGACC
>SECN01000066.1 GCA_004173515.1 Myxococcaceae bacterium
ACCGCCTGGAAGGAGAAGAAGAAGGCGGAGGCCGTGGAGCGCCGCGCGCTGGAGCGCCAGGCCCACGAGGCGTGGAAGACCACGCACATCAACCACCTGGGCGTGGGCATCCACTGGAGTGAGGCTTCGCTCCCGGACCGCTTCGACCTGGAGCACCGCGAGGAGCGCGCGCGCGTCAACGGCCTGCCCCCGCTGGACGACGCGGAGGCGCTGGCCAAGGCGCTGGACGTCAGCGTGTCCAAGCTGCGCGGCTTCGCGTTCCACCGCGACGTGGACACGGGCTCCAACTACGTGAGCTGGCGCATCCCCAAGCGGGACGGCAGCGAGCGGACCATCACGTCGCCCAAGCCGGAGCTGAAGCAGGCGCAGCGCTGGGTGCTCTCCAACGTCGTGGAGCGGCTGCCGGTGCACGGCGCGGCGCACGGCTTCGTGGCGGGGCGCTCCATCCTCACCAACGCGCTGGCCCACCAGGGCGCGGACGTGGTGGTGAAGGTGGACCTGAAGGACTTCTTTCCCACGGTGACGTGGCGACGGGTGAAGGGCCTGTTGCGCAAGGGCGGCCTGCCGGAGGGCACGTCCACGCTGCTGGCGCTGATGTCCACCGAGGCCCCGCGCGAGCTGTTGTCCTTCCGGGGCAAGACGCTGCACGTGGCGAAGGGCCCGCGAGCGCTGCCGCAGGGCGCGCCCACGTCGCCGGGCATCACCAACGCGCTGTGCCTGCGGATGGACAAGCGGCTGTCGGCGCTGTCGCGCAAGCTGGGCTTCACGTACACGCGCTACGCGGACGACCTGACGTTCTCCTGGACGAAGGCGAAGGCCCCCAGGGCGCGCCGGGCCCAGGGCGCGCCGGTGGCGGTGCTGCTCGCGCGGGTGAAGGACGTGGTGGAGGCCGAGGGCTTCACCGTGCACCCGAACAAGACGCGCGTGGCCCGCAAGGGCAGCCGTCAGCGCGTCACGGGGCTCGTGGTGAACGAGGCGAAGGAGATCAGCTCGCGAAGCTGGAAGCCGTCGCGCCGCCCGCCGAGGCGTAGCGGGAAGGACGGGCCCGCGCCGTCGGGCGGGCCCACGGCTTCATCTCGTGAGGAGCAAGCCTGTCAGCGCAGCGTGAGCACCGTCCACGCCTGCGCCTGGCGCGTGCATCTTCCGCTGGAGACCGTCGGCGCCGCCTCCGACCTTCCACGCCTGCGCACGGCGCGAGGACGCCCGCTGGAGAAGACCGTCAGCGCCCCGTGCGCTCTCCTGCCCCTGCCTTCGTCTTCCGCGAGGGCTTCTTCGCCGGAGCCTTCTTCTTCCCCGAAGCCTTCACCGCGGCAGCGGGCTCCACGGCCGCCGCGTCCTCCGCGACGGGCCCGGCCTTCAGCGCCTCGTCCGCGAATGCGCGCAACCGGCGCGGGTACTCCTCGGGAGCAGTCGCCGCGAAGTTGCCATGCGAAGCACCGGGGATGCGCCACGTCTGGGCATACGGGCCCACGTGCGCGAACAGCGAATCCAGCAGCACCTGTCCGGACTCCTCCGTCCCCGCGACGACGAGCAGCGGCCGGGGCTTGATGGCGTCCACCGCGTCGATGGTGCGCACCTGCTCCAACTGGATGCCCCGCCGCCAGAAGGGGATGAGCGCCCCCGTCTGCGTCACCACGCCGAAGCGCCGGAAGTCATACGCCGCCGCCAGCCACAGCGTGTTGAAGGGCGACAGCAGCACCACCGCCGCGACCTTCGGATCCTTCGCCGCCACCTCCGCCACCGCCGCCGAGCCGATGGAGAACCCCAGCGCCGCCACCCGCGCGGGGTCCACGTCCGGCTGCGCCCGCACGAACTCCAGCGCCGAGCGCACATCCATGCGCTCCTTGTCCCCCCACGTGGACGTCTCACCGCCGCTCTGCCCGTGCGCTCGCAAGTCGAACAGCAGCACGCCATAGCCCGCTTCGCGCAGCACCCGGGCCTCCGGCAACAGGTCCACGCGCGTCTGCGACAGGCCATGCGCCAGCACCCACGCCGCCTTGTTGCGCGACGGCACATACCAGCCGCGCAGCTCCACCCCGTCCTCCGTGCGCAGCGTCACCTCACGGGCGGACGCGGAGGCCAGGTCCGCGGGCAGCACCGCCACCGGCTTCGGGTAGTGGAAGTACTGCTCCGAGCGCCATGCCGCCCGGCCGAAGAGCGTGAGCGCCACCAACAAACACGGCAGCACCACCAGCACGCCCAGCAACCGCCCCCAGCGGATCCGCTTCAACACACCAGCCATGTCCGACCCTCTCCGACAACGGCCTCCCCCCAGGGGAAGTCCCAACCCCGCGAGTGTGTTGGCACCCGCCCGACGCTGTACACCCTATATGCTCCAACGGGTTCTTGGTTTACAGTTTAGGCGAACTTTAGCAGCGGCGGCAGAAAGACCGTCCAGGTGATTCGGCAATGAAGGTGTCCAAGACGGTCTACGACGCGGTGGTGGTGGGTTCAGGGGCGTGTGGTGGTTGGGCCGCCAAGCAGCTCACGGAGGCGGGCCTCCGGGTGTTGGTGCTCGAAGCGGGCCGCAGCGCGCAGGCGGACAAGGTGCTGCACGTGATGCACCGCGTGAAGCAGAAGCTGGGCTACCGCGTGGAGGCGGACGCGGACCGCAAGGGGCGCCAGTCCATCCAGGCGACGAGCTTCGCGTGGCCCTTCCATCCGCACGCGTTCGTGGACGACGTGGACAATCCCTACACCACCCCGGACGACGCGCCGTTCGCGTGGATCCGCGCGCGACAGGTGGGCGGACGGACCAGCGTGAAGAGCCACGGCCGCCAGTTCTACCGGCTGTCGGACTTCAACTTCCACGCGGGCAGCCTGGACGGGCTGAGCCCGGACTGGCCGCTGTCGCTCGCGGAGCTGGCGCCGTCGTACGAAATCGTGGAGCGGTGGATGGGCCTGTACGGCAACTCGGACGGCGTGGACACGCTGCCGGATTCTGTCTTCGCGGGGCCCGCGCCGCTGTCGCCCGGAGAGGTCCGGCTGCGCGAGAAGGTGAAGGCCCGCTGGCCCAACCGCCACGTCGTCGCCCGGCGCACCTCCAACGCGCCGGTGACGCTGCCGGCGGCCCAGAAGACGGGGCGGCTGACGCTGCGCTCGCACGCCATCGCCAGCCACGTGATGCACGACCCGAGCACCGGCAAGGTGACGGGCGTGTCCTTCATCGATGCGAACACCGGCACGTCGGAAGAGGTGCACGCGAAGGTGGTGGTGGTCGCGGCGGGGACCATTGAATCCACGCGGTTGCTGTTGCACTCGCGAAACAGCGCGTACCCGGACGGGCTGGCGAACAGCTCCGGCATGTTGGGCCGGCACCTGATGGACCACATTTACCTGCGGGGCATCGAGGCGCGCATGAACCTGCCCCAGCACCTGCAGCAGAAGGCGCACGGCTGGGCGTACGTGCCGCAGTTCCGCAACGTCGCCGAAAGGGACCCGAACTTCGCGCGAGGCTACGGCGTCCAGGTCTTCTCCTTCGACGATCAGATCCACATGGTGCCCTTCGGCGAGATGCTCCCGCGAGCGGAGAACCGCGTCACGTTGAGCGGCACGGTGAAGGACCGTTGGGGCGTCCCGGCGGCGCACATCGAGTGCAGGCACTCCGACAACGAGCTGAAGATGACGGAGGACGCGGTCAGCTCCTGCCTGGAGATGCTGGAGGAGTCCGGCTGCACGGTGGAGCAGGTCAACCGGACGCTGTCGCAGCCGGGCATGGCCATCCACGAGGTGGGCACCGCGCGGATGGGCAAGGACCCGAAGACATCCGTGCTCAACCCCTTCAACCAGAGCTGGGACATCCCCAACCTCTTCGTCACGGACGGGGCGTGCTTCCCGTCCCAGGGCCCGCAGAACCCCACCCTGACGATGATGGCGCTCACCGTGCGGGCCTGCGCGCACCTGGTGGGCGAGCTCAAGGCCGGCCGCCTCTAGAAGTCCTGTCGGGAAGGGGGCCAGCAATGGCCCCTTGCGTCATCGGCGCGGATTGGTTACCCACCAGTCAGTAACTAATCCGCCACCGCCATGTCCCGACCCCAGCGCGTCCTCGATTCGCAGATTGATGAAGCCGCCCGCGCCGTGTTCCTGGCGCAGGGCCCGGCGGCGCCGCTGCACGACATCGCGAAGCGGCTGGGCATCTCCCAGGCGGCCCTGCTGCACCGGGTGGGCACCAAGGAAGCGCTGATGTCGCGAGCGCTCCGGCCGGTGCCACCCTCCGCCCTGGCGCTGCTCGCACCGGGCCCGAGCAGGGACGCGTCCGTGGAGGACCAGCTCCTGGCGGCGCTGCTGCACCACCGGGACTTCCTGCGCCAGCGGGTGCCGTGGCTGTTCGTGCTGCACTACTCCATGCTGGGGGGCGCGCGGGCGGTGCGGACGGACACGCCGCCGCCCGTGGCCCTGCGCGAGGCGCTGACCACGTGGCTGTCCCGGGTGAAGCGCGCGGGGCTCGCGGACGTGGCGTCACCGAAGGTCGTGGCCGAGGCCCTGTGCGGCGCGCTGGAGGCCCGCTGCTTCAACGCCCACGTGGGCGGCGCCACCTATGCACCCGGCGAGGACGCCACCGTCCTGCGCCAGCTCATCCGCGTGCTCGTCGTCCCGCCGACGACCCTGGCACGCGCCGCGAAGAAGCCCCCGAAGAGGACCGCGCGATGACGACCACCCCCCCCAAGGCCACCCGGTCCACGGAGGGCCCCGGACTGGTCATCCTGCTGGGCGCGCTCATCGGCTTCGGGCCGCTGTCCATCGACATGTACCTGCCGGCGTTCCCCTCCATCGGGGAGTCGCTGCACGCGAGCGCGGGCGAGGTGGAGCGCACGCTGGCCACGTTCTTCGCGGGGCTCGCGCTGGGACAGCTCTTCTCCGGACCGGTGAGCGACCGGTTCGGGCGCACGAAGCCGCTGTACGTGGGGCTGTCGCTGTACGTGCTGGGCTCCATCGGCTGCGCGCTCGCGCCCTCCGCGGGGGTGCTGGCGGCGTGGCGGTTCGTGCAGGCCCTGGGCGGTTCGGTGGGCATGGTGTCCTCGCGGGCCATCGTGAGGGACCTGCACTCGGGCGTGGCGGCGGCGCGGATGATGTCGCGGCTGGTGTTGGTGATGGGACTCGCGCCCATCCTGGCGCCGCTGCTGGGCGGCTGGGTGCTGCACACGTCCGGGTGGCGCACCATCTTCTGGAGCCACGCGGTCATCGGCCTCATCGCACTGGGAGCGGTGTTCGCCATCCTCCCGGAGACCGCGCCTCCAAGGAGCGGACCGTCCCAGCCCTTCCGCTCCATGGTGCGCATCGTGCGCCAGCGGGACTTCCTGGGGTACGCGCTGGCGGTGGCGCTCGCGCAGGCCGGGATGTTCGCGTACATCGGCGGGTCGCCCTTCGTGTTCATCACGCTGCACGGCGTGGCGCCGGGAGACTTCGGGTGGTTCTTCGGAGCGAACGCGGCGGGGCTGGTGCTCGTGTCCCAGCTCAACCACCGGTTGCTCGCGGGCTCCTCGCCGGAGCGGGTGTTGCGCGCGTCCGTGAGCGTGGCCGCGCTCGCGGGGCTGGCGCTGGTGGGCGTGGTGGTGACGGGCCTGGGTGGACTGTGGGGCATCGCGCTGTCGCTGTTCGTGTTCGTCTCCAGCCTGGGCGCCATCACGCCCAACGCGACCGCGCTGGCGATGGAGCATCAGGCGAAGCAGGCGGGCATCGCGTCGGCGGTACTGGGCGCGCTCCAGTTCCTGCTCGCGGCCAGTGCATCCGCGGCGGTGAGCGCCAGCCACGACGGCACCGCGAGGCCCATGGCCCTGGGCGTGGCCACCACCGCCCTGCTGGCCCTGGGAGCGCTGGTCCTCGCGCGCCGCGCGGCACCGCCCGAACAGGGCACGCCCGCGGTCGAATCCCCCGCGCCGACGTCCTGAACCCTGTCGTGGCGGAAAGCGCCTCCAGTTGGCTCCGGACGGAGGATTTGCCAGGGTCAGGGCATGGGTTCGACCCGCATCCGCCACCATGTGAAAGCGCCCCGCGCGAGGGTCTATCGCGCGCTTCTGGATGCGAGTGCGATTGAGAAGTGGAAGGTGCCGGACGGCATGACCAGCCACGTGCACGCGTTCGACGCTCGGGAAGGAGGCACGTTCCGGGTCTCGCTCACGTACGACGCGCCGACCGCGACGGGCAAGACGACCGCGCACACCGACACGTACCACGGCCACTTCGCCAGGCTCGTGAAGGACGAGCAGGTGGTGGAGGTGACGGAGTTCGAGACGCAGGACCCCGCGCTGCAAGGCGAGATGACCATCACGGTCACGCTCGTGGACGCGGACGGCGGCACCGACATCCTCGCCGTGCACGAGGGGCTCCCGAGCGGTGTGCCGCCCGCCGACAACGCGCTGGGCTGGCGGATGTCCCTCGAGAAGCTCGCGGCCTTCGTCGAAGCAGGTTAGCCGGCAGGGCACCACGCCCTCATCGTCATCTCCCGGAAGCCGAAGGCGGACGCGCGGATGCCCGCCTCGCACGCCGAAGCGCTCATGCCTTCCGTTGAAGCCACACGCCCAGCCCCAGGGACAGCACCAGCGCCACGGGGCCCAGCCAGTCGCCCCACGCGCCCGCGAGCGAACGCAGCCGCTCCGCCGACGGCACGCGCATCACCACGCTGGAGCGCTGGTTGTCCTGCAGCTCGGAGGTCCAGGTGCCCGCGGGGTCGATGAACGCGGAGATGCCGGAGTTGGTGACGCGCACCTGCGCGGTGCGTGTCTCGATGCTGCGGAAGGCCGCGTGCATCAGGTGCAACCGGGGCGCGGGCGTGCCGGAGAACCACGAGTCATTGGACAGCGTGAGCAGCAGCTCCGCGCCCTGTCGGACCTCCTCCGCGACGTAGTTGGGAAAGAGCGCCTCGTAGCAGATGAGCGGAGCGACCTTGAGGATGCGTCCGCCGTTCAACCGGAAGTCCACCATGCGGGGCCCGGGGCCAGGCTTCCAGCGACCCGTCCACGGCATCCACGCCCTCAAGGCAGGCGAGTCCAGCGCGTCCGGCACCCACTCCGTCAGCGGGAACAGCATCGTCTTGCGGTAGGCGGCCTGCGCCAGCTCGCCCGTCGCGGAAGGGCCCAGGAACATGGCGGCGTTGAACTCGCGTTCGCCGTCCAGGTCATACGTGCCGAACACCAGCGGCACCCCGCGCTCCGCGACCCACGCGCGGATCTCCTCATCGAGCGCCCCGCCATCCTCGCTCTTCGGCGTACCGAACGTCGTCGGGTACACCGTCTCCGGCCACACCAACAGGTCCAGTGGCCCCGAGCGCAGGAGCGCGTCCGACATCGCGTAGTGCGTGTCCAGGATGTCGCGCACCACCTCGTAGGTGCCCTCCTCCGCCGCGCGCTTCTCGATGTTCGTGATGTTCGCCTGCACCGCGCCCACCGTCAGCGCCGGAGCGGACTTCACCGCCGCGCGAACCTGTCCCAGCCGCAAGGCCCCGTAGCCCAAGCCCACCAGCGCCAGCACGAGCGCCAGCGCCAGGGGCAAGGGCCTCAAGCCGCGCCGGGCCACGAGCCCCTGCCCCACGGCGACGAAGCACTCATTGACGAGCAGCAGGCCCAGCGTGAGGCCCGGAGCGCCCGCCACGTCCGCGCCCTGGCGCAGGAGCTCCGAAGCGTAGAGCCCATGGCCCAGCGTCTCCGCGAACAGCTTGGGCGTGAACCACTCCGTGCCCACGTACACGAGCGCGGTGAGCACCGGGGGCACCCACGCGAGGCGCGAGTCCGTCCCCACCTTCCGCCGCGCATGCGCACGGATCCACGACGCGGTGAGGAACTGGAGCTCCAGCACGGGCGCGATGAGCAGGAACACGCCCCAGCACAGCCACACCGGCGCGTGCGAATACGCGGCGATGGCGCCCGGGAACCAGCCGAAGACCCACGCGGTGAACGTCACCGACAGCAGCGTGCCCAGCGCCAGCGCGCGACGCGAGGAAGGGGCCCGGTCCACGGCCGCGAGCCACGGCGCCATCGCCACCGCGCCCAGCCAGACGAAGCCCGGTCGCAGCTCCGCGAAGAGGGCGAACAACACGGTGGTCGCCGCGACGCCCAGGAGCGCCCCGGCCCACCCTCGCCATCCCGTCACGGCGAGTCCCCGTCCTCGGGTTCGGCGGGGAGCTCCAGCATCTGGCGGGGCATGCCGGGGGGCGCCAGTTCCTCGGGCACGACGCGGTTCTCGGGGATGGGAATGGGCTGCCCGTTGGCGTCCTTCGGGACGAAGTCCGGGTCGAACATCAGGATGGCGGCCACGGGCTGACCATGGTCCGTGGCCTGGTAGTGGCGCAGGTAGCCGGGGGGCAATTCGAAGCCCTCGGGCACGACGAGTCCGCGCTTCAGCGGCTTGGTGCCGCGCTGATACAGCGCCGTCCCGCTCTTGGGTTCAGGAGGGGGCGGATCATCGACGGGCACGGGGTCGGGCTCCTGCACCGGCACGGGCGCGGCGACGGGGGTGGCGGGACGCACGGGCGCGCGCGGGGGCGGCACAGGTTCGGGAGCGGGTTTGAACACCGCTTCGACCACGGGCTCCGGCTGTTCCTCCACGGTCACGGGACGGGCGAGCCACCAGGCGCAGAGGACCGCGCACAGGCCGGTGAGGAGGGCGGCGCCCCCGATGAGCCACGAACCCGTGCCGCGGGACTCTCGCGAGGGCGTCACCCGCGTCACGCCATCGGAATCCGTGCGACGCTCAGGGCCAGACTGCGGGGAACGCATGTTCTCGGGGAGCCTCCGGGGCGCGTATGCTACGGAAGCCGCTCGCTCCGAAGCAATGCGCAGGCCGCCACCCATGACCGTCGACGCGTCCGGCCCCTTTCCCGTCCACGCCTTCACACCGAGGCTGCGAGCCCTGGGGGCCCTGCTGCATGCGGCGGTCCTGGGCACGCTCTGCTACTTCACGGTGCTGCTCTTCCGGGACGTGCTCGCGGGCTCGCAAGAGACGCAGCCCGGCCCGATGGCGACCGGACTGGCGGTCGGAGGGTTGCTCCCGCTCATCGCGCTGCGCCTGTTGCACCTGGGCACGAGGGCCACGGTGACGGTGCATCCCGAAGGGCTGGTGCTCACCCAGTCAGGAGGCGCGCACTTCGAGATTCCCTTCGAGGCCCTGGAGTCGGTCCGTCCGTGGAGGCTGCCCATCCCGGGTCCCGGGCTCACGCTGAAGCTGCGCACGGGTCGAGCATTCGCCTACGGGTTGGAGGTGCAGGGCCCGGTGCCGCTGCTCACGGCGATGGGGACGTTGGGTGAAGCGCGTGATCATCCGCTGGTGCGTTACGCCCAGGCGCGGAGCGCGAAGTGGCGCACGCGTTGGTACGACTGGCTGCTGAAGTACGGCTTCGTGCCGGGAGTCATCGCCGGCATCTTCTTCCGGGCACATCAGTACATCTCCTTCGGAGGCCCCTTCGGCGAATGGCAGATGTACGGCCTCCAGGCGTACCTGCTCACGTTCGTCCGCACGTGGCTGCCGGTGTTCCTGGCCCTGCTGCTGTTCGGCTGTTTCTGGAGGGCGCTCGCGGAAGCACTGTGTTTCGGAGCCGCCTGGCTGGGCCCGCGCTGGGCGCGGCACGTGCGCACCGGAGCGGAGTGGACCTGCCGGGGCCTGTATTACATCGCGCTGCCCGCGTTCCTCGCGATGCGCCTGCTGGCCTGAAGGGGTTCACGCATTGCGCTTCGACGGCGCGCTAGACTTCGCCCATGGGCAGGCATGGGCAGGATATCGACCCATGCGCATCCCCGAAAACGTCGCCCAAACGGGCAATGCCTATCGGGCGTTCCGCGCCATCCTGCTCGCGGTGAAGCGACACAATGATGGCGCCGCGACGCCCGTCATACGGACCCTCGTCTGTCCGGGCCTGGGCACTGGCATCGGAGGGCTCGAAGCCAGACGGTGCGCGGCACAGATGCGGCTGGCCTTGAAGCAGGTCCTCGACCCCGCGCACATCCCGTCGTTCAAGGACATTCACCTCGCCCACCGGGCGCTGCGCACCACGTAGGCCGTTCAGACCGCGTCGAACTCTCCTCCCACGATGCCGACGTGCTCCAGCGCGGCTTTGATTTCTTCGTCAACAATGATCGGAGGACTCCAGCCCCAGAGACGGAATACTCGCGCGTCTCCGACCTTCGACGTGTCGATGCGAAGGCCCATGACGGACCGATATTCCCCGACCCGGTCTGGCCGACCATCCTCTGGCGTGTAGAGCTGAACCTCCGCGCACGCCTTGTCATCAATACAGCGGACTGTTCGCACCACATTCATTAGCCAGTAAGGCTCAGCCTGTCCCTCGACCTCCGCCGGGAAGAGCTGCACATCTTGCGGCGCGAACTTCCTGAATACGTCCGCGACCCGTGCATTGACGACAGGCGCCTGCCCGACTCCAGCGGTGTCGAAGTCCAGTGCCTTTCCTGGTCGCTTCACGGGGACACGAAGCCGCTCACGGAACTCCAAGGGCTGGCCGTAGCTGAACACCCAGACGTCCTCCAGATCCTGTCCGCTGAGAGTCGTCGGCTTTCCCAAGTGCCAGCGCCCAGGAACATACACATCAATGGTCAGTCGAAAGAACCTTCGCTCCATCGGTCAAGCCTCGGGATTTTTCGTAATCAGTTTTCGAAGCCTCGTGCCTGCTGTCATGAGGTCGTTCGCAATCTTCGCAAGTTCGTCAGTCAGCGCGGCCCGACAGTGCCCGACGGACTGGCATCCCTTCATGGCCCTCTCAATCCGGTCCAGAACAGATAGATGGTACTCCTTCGGATGGGGACCTTTGTGCCCCTGGATGCGCACCTTGTTCGCGGCGTCATTCAGCGACATCCCGGCCTGCTCGAAGAAATCCTCGTAGCGGGGTGTCCACGGCCCACCTGACGTTTCGGACACCTCGTTCTTGTCCGTGCAGATGTGATGCACGTCCCCCTCCGGGTCCCCTGGAATCCCGCCCCCGGCCCCATCGCCACCGCGGCCACCGCCGTCGGCGCGAGCGCGATGTTCAGCACTCCCGCCGCAGGCATGGACAGGGACCGCACCTCTCCCGAAAACACCCGCGACAGTTGGAACCCGCCTTCGACCTCCGCCCGCACCGCCGCCTGCGCGAAGCCCGGCATCCTCGGCCCATGTGAGGCCATGGCGTTCTTCCCACCCATCACCGTCATCGCGACGACGACCAGCACCCGCGCCCCGTTGCTCCCCAGCACCCTTCCGAACCGGTGCCCCACCTCCTTCAACTCCTCGGGGCTGCGGGCCGCTTCCGACTCCTCCATCAGCCGCAGGAAGGCACGGCCCAGGTTCCACACCGGCCCCGTGCCCAGGTACGCAACCAACGACGCAGTCAGCGCCAGCGCGACGAGCTTCGTGATGGGTTCGGGCATGGCCAGCATCACCAGCGCGCTGCCCACCGTCGCGGTGACCATCGCTCGCAGCACAGCGGGATCCATCAGTTCCTGGATGACGTCCGCGACACCCTCCCAGACCGTGTCGAACGCGAAGAAGAGCGCCATCATCCGCCGCTCCATCGCGCCTGACATGAAGCCGCGTCCCAGCAGGCTCAGGCAGGCCTCCCGCGCATCCAGCCCCTCGCAGATCCGTGCGGACAGCGCGCTCCCATCGTCCTCCACCACGCCCCCGGCCGAAGCCAGCAACGTGCGCCGTCCCGACAGCCCGAACGCCACGTCCAGTCGCGCATCGAGCACGAGCCGCGTGACCGCCTCCCGGAACGCCTCTTCGTCCACCTCCACCGGCGCGGGCGACAGGGGCGTGTATGCGATGGGCTCTCCCCGTCCCGTGTCCAGGTGCACCCCGCGCGGCGTCGCGCACCCCACCGTGAGCAGCAATACGACGAACACACAGGTCTTCATGAAAGCCTCCAGACACGACAAGGCCCCCGACCCGTGACAGGTCGGAGGCCCTGGGCACTACGGCTGCTGCATCAACTACGGCGTCGCGGGGTCGAAGTTGGAGATCGACCAGCCCATGCGCTCGTGGCCGAACTTGTTCCAGTCCGGGTTCTTGCCGTTGACGACCTGCGCGTCCGTGTACGTCGGCGCGGCCGAGCCGGAGCCGGAACCGGAGAAGATGTTCACGCTGATGGTCGGGCCCGAGTACGTCGGGTGCGTGTTGTCGGACTGGATGTAGTCGTAGCTGGTGCTCGCGTTGGCCAGGTGCAGGTTCGCGTCGCGCAGCGTGCTGCGCAGGGTGACGCTGATGCGCTGCACGTAGGCGTCCTCGGTCTCACCGGCGCGGTAGGCAATCGCCGCCGAGTCCACCTGGCCGTCGCCGTTGCGGTCGTAGTCCGCCGCCATCATCTCCGCGAAGGCGTCCGCGCACTTGAAGCCGTACTTCGACGCCAGGTTACAGGCGCGCCAGTTGCTGCGCGCCAGCAGCGGCAGGAAGTAGGTCTGCTTGTTCACCTTCTGCCCCGTCGCCGAGTCCGTGCAGGCCGTCAGCACGTTGTCCGCGTCGAAGCCGGGGTAGTAGATGTTGGAGATGACCTTGACCTTGGCGGTGGTCGCGTACTGGTTGATGGTCTGCATGCCACGTTCCATGTACGTGGTGCACGCCGTCAGCGCCGCCTGCAGGCCGCTGTAGTTGCACGTACCGGTCTGGTCCGTGAACGCGCTGCGCGCCTGCAGGTAGTCATTGCCGCACATCTCGAACATCACGACGCGCGTCTTGGCGTCCTGCATGTACGAGCGCTCGGAGACGATCTTGTTGTTGTAGATGTCGTCCGCCTTCGCACCGGACTTCGTGCGGCGGATGACCTCCACGTTCGTGCCCCACTTCTTCGCCGCGTACTCACCTTCCACCACGGGAGCGCCACGGCGCGCCACGCTGCCGATGCCACCGTTGTAGCCGGCGAAGATGGAGTCGCCGTACGCCACCACCCGGTACGTCTGAGACGCCGAACGGTTGATGGTCCACGACGTGTTCTGGTTGATGGTGCTGGCCATCGCGCTTCCACCCAGCGTGGTGGTGGCGAGGACGGCGACGAGGGACAGCCCGCTGCGACGAACGGACATACCGACTCCTGAGGAGGTAGGGGGTCTCTCCCCTGCACGGGGAGAGGCGGCGCAAGGTACACGGGATTGATTCTGGAATCATCACCCAGACCCGAAATAGCTCCACACCTAGCATTACCGGTTGAGCTTGAATTCCGCCACGGCGCGTCACAGGTGGTTCTCTTGCGGCCTCGCGATGACGCGACGCCCCAGGTTGACGCATTGTTTCACGGTGTTTCAGGGCCGGCGAACCCTGTTTGACTGGAATAATCCACTGTCTGTGTTTGAGCGAGGAGCGCAAAGCTTCTCCGGACCGGGTTGCCGCGCCGCGCCTAGACTGCTCGGCCATGGACGTTCAGCGGGGTGTCCGAGCGTTGGGTCAGTGGCTGCTGCTTGGCGGCACGGTGGGCGGGGTGTGCGGCGTGGCGTCCGCGGTGTTCCTGGCGCTGCTGGAGCGGGCCACGGAGTTCCGGCTGGCGCACACGTCGCTGGTGTACGCGCTGCCGGTGGCGGGGCTGGTGCTGGGCGCGGTGTACGGCCGGTGGGGCGCGTCCATCCGGGGTGGCAACAACCTGGTGTTGGACACGGTGCATGAAGGGGACGCGGTGATTCCGCTGCGCATGGCGCCCATGGTGCTGGTGGGCACGGTGCTCACGCACCTGTTCGGCGGGAGCGCGGGGCGCGAGGGCACGGCGGTGCAGATGGGCGCGAGCCTCGCGGACCAGCTTGCCCACCGCTTCCGCGTGGCACCGGACACGCGGCGCGAGCTGTTGGCGGCGGGCATCGCGGGCGGCTTCGGTTCCGTGTTCGGCACGCCGCTGGCGGGGGCGGTGTTCGGGTTGGAGGTCGTGTGCGTGGGCCGGCTGGGCTACGAGGCGCTCCTGCCCGCGCTCACGGCGGCGGTGGTGGGGGACCTGGTGACTCGGGGGCTGGGCATCCACCACACGGCCTACCCCACGCCGCAGGCGCTGGCGTTGACGCTGCCGGTGCTGGGCAAGTGGCTGGTGTTCGCGGCGGCGGTGGCGCTGGTGGCGGTGGCCTTCATCGAAGGCACGCATGGGCTGAAGAAGCTGCTGGAGCGCCGGGTGCCGTGGTTGCCATTGCGCATGGCGCTGGGCGGCCTGGGCGTGGTGGCGCTGTGGAAGCTGGCGGGGACGGACGACTACCTGGGCCTGGGCGTGCCCGGCATCCTGCGTGCGTTCCGGGACGTGTCGCTGCCGGGGGACGCGTTCGCGTGGAAGCTCGTCTTCACGGTGGTGACGCTGGGCGCGGGGTTCCTGGGGGGCGAGGTGACGCCGCTGTTCTTCATGGGCGCGGCGCTGGGCAACGTGCTCGCGCGGCTGTTGGGATTGCCGGTGGACCTGGGCGCGGCGGTGGGCATGGCGGCGCTGTTCGCGGCGGCGGCCAACACGCCCCTGGCGCTGTCATTGATGGCGGTGGAGCTGGTGGGCGCCGCAGTGCTGCCCCACGTGGCCATCGTCGCCACGGTGGCGTACCTGCTCACCGGACACCGGGGCATCTATCCCTCGCAGCGCATCGCCCGGAGGAAGCTGGGCGGGCCGCTGTTGGACAGGATGATGCCACTGCGGGAGTTGCATGACAGGCCCCGGAAGCCCTGAGCGTCCCTGCGGCGGCGCGGGCATCCAGGCCCGTCGATCCTGAACGCCAGGGGCAGGAAATCCCAATAATCATAAGGGTTTGAAATATCCCTCGGCGGGCTTATCTATTCATCCACCCCTTCATGGCGCCTCCTGACCGAACCTTCGTCGCTGAACTGCTGGAACGCCTTGGGCGCCTGCGCGCGATGCCACTGGAGAAGTTCGAGAAGCGCTTCGGCGCTTCGCCGCCTGCCTTGTGGCGGCAGTTCAAGGACGGGCTCAAGAGCCTGGGCGAGCAGCTCCAACGCATTGAGGAAGCACGCAAGGCCGAGCAGCTCAGGAGCCGCAGCCTGCCGAATCTGGGCTCATCCATCCCGCTCTACAGCATCAGCGAAACCGGTACTTGCTGGCAGGCGGCGACACTCCATCTTCTTGCCACGGGAGGCTCCTCGCTTGAGTTCCGGCTCGGAGGGGAACAAGCCTTCGAAGGACTGCCCCCCTTCCTGGAAGAGATGCGGCCCCAGGGATACATGGGGCGGAGCTTCCGTGAGCGGCATCCCGACCTGGGTCTTCCTCTGCGCACGGAGGACTGGAGCAATGATCATGTGATCATCGCCCTGGCCCGGCGCGGCGAGGACTGTGTGGGAAACCTCATCCTGGGCAATGAATCCCTGCTCCGTCATGTGGCCCAGTTGCATCACGAGATGACTCGCGGCAGCGCGGAGATCAGTCGCGACAGCTATCCAGAGCGGGCCCGCACCTTCCTCGCGGAAGGCGCGGGCTCATCCGCCGCGGGCGAACAACCCAAGTTCGTCATCCGCGGGGGAAGCCGCCATCTGCTCGTGAAGTTCGCGGACGCGAGTTCGGGCAGTGCCGGGCAGCGCTGGCGGGACCTGCTTGCGTGCGAAGCGCTGGCATTGGAGGCGGTCCGCGCAGCGGGATTCGACGCGGCACAGGCCCAGTGGTTCGACCTGGGAACGTACAGGTTCCTGGAGGTCGAGCGCTTTGATCGGGTGGGCATCGATGGGAGGCGCGCCATGATGTCCCTGCGTGTCATCGACAACGAATACGTAGGTTCGGGCGGCAACTGGACCGACGTAGCCTTGCGCCTGCTCGCCGACCGGCGCCTGTCCTGGGACGATACCCGCCGGGTCCGTTGGCTCGACACCTTCGGGCAGTTGATTGGGAACACCGACCGACATCTTGGCAATGTCTCCTTCTTCTCGGGCATCGAGGAGCGCATGTTTCAGCTCGCGCCCATCTACGACATGTTGCCCATGGTGTTCGCACCCGATGGTGCCCACCTCGTCGAGCGAGCATTCAGTCCCGCGCCACCGACCGAGAACAATCTGGACCTCTGGTCGGACGCAGCCAGTTATGCGCTGACGTACTGGGACACGCTCATCGCGTCCACGGTTCTCAGCGAGGACTTCCGCCAGCGCTGCGCCACCTGCCGGAACCAGCTCGCGGAACTCATCGCCAGCGCACCCGTGAGCTGAAGTTCAGGGCACGACCTGCGCCGTCGCATCCGCGCGCCGCCGCAGCTCCGGAGTGGCCACGCGGAACTCCGCGGGCAGCATGCGCAGGATGCGCTCGCGGCGATACCGGGCGCTCGCCAGCCGTTGCTCCAGGGCTGCCTTCTCCGCGCGGGCTACCTTGTCCGGGCTCCCGGTGCGCAGGGCCAGAGCGGCCAACCTCCGGGACACCTCCTCCACCTCGCGGTCGATGAGCACCGGCTGGATGTTCCGCTTCGCGCGCGCCTTGCGCCCGGAGGCGTTGTTTTCAATCCACACCGGCAGCACCGCCACGTCGCCCAGCGCCACCGCCGCCCCGGCCTCCGCGCGCGTCACCGCCACGCGCAGCAGCAGCGAGTCCCGCTTGTCCCCGTCCGTGCCCGACCTGCCCGGCGCGTGCTTGTAGAAGCGCCCCTGGTTCGCCACCAGGTTGCCCAACGAGTACGCGATGAGCCCCTTCCGTCCGGACTTCGTCGTGTACGCCTCCAGCGGCTGGAGCACGTGCGGATGGTGCCCGATGACCGCGAACGCACCGGCCTCCAGGAAGGTCTGCCCCAACGCCCGGTCCAACGGGTGCGGCGCTTCCGTGTACTCGCGCCCCCAGTGCCCCATCACGAACAGCGCGTCGCACTTCGCCGCGGCGGCCCGCACCTGCTCCACCGCCTCCTTCTCACTCGACCCCCGGCGCGACGCATGCTCCGGATAGGGCACCAGCGCCACGTGCGGCGCGTCCGCCTCCTTCGGGTTGCTGAAGCCATTCAGGATCCGCGTGAAGGACAGAAAGCCCAGCCGCACCCCGCGCACCTCCATGAACACCGGCGCCCAGGCCGCGTCTCGCGTGGTCCCGGTGCCCGCATGCCGCAGCCCCGCCGCATCCAGGTGGCGCAACGTCTCCACCAGCCCCTCGATGTGCTGGTCGCGCGCGTGGTTGTTGCCCGTGGACACCACCTTCACGCCCGCACCGGCCAGCGCCTGGACCATCGCCGGCGGCGCGTTGAAGACCAGCTCCCGGGTGAGGGCCTTGCGGTTGTCCGTGACGGGCGTCTCCAGGTTCACCACGCCCACGTCCGCCGTGCGCAGCACGTCCGACAGCGGTCCGAAGACGTGGTCCCAACCTTCGTGGTTGAGCGACGGCGCCGCGCCTCCACCCGGCGGCACCGCCCCGGTGCGGGCATGCGCCTTCGCCACCGACTTCACCTCTCCGTGCGGAATCACATCCCCGCCAAAGACCAGCTCCACGCGCACGGGCGCGGCGGCCCCCCAGGACGGCAACAGCCACAACAGGAGCGCGGACACGAGGCCCGCGCAGCGCCTATCCGCCGCCACGGGACTCCCGCACGCCGATGATGACCTCGCGGTTCCAGGGGTCGCGCCGGGTCGTCGCGGGGCACCCCGCCTCGCGCATCCACGTGAGCCAGTCCTCGCGCCGGAACAGCCCGAAGCGGTGGCGCTCCTGTGACATGCTCACCGTGCCGTCCGCTTCGCGCAGCAGGTAGGCGAACGCGGTCTCGAAGGTCTCATCCTCCGGATCCGGATCCCACGTCCACATCAGGTAGCGCATCCCCTTCCCGTCCGGAGCGTCGTGCCCTCCCGACTCCGTGACGGACTCGAAGGTCTCCCGCACGAAGTCTGGAATCAGCACCACCGCGCCGCCCGGCCGGCAATGCGCCACCGCCGTCTGGACCGTCGCCCGCGCCGAGTCCCGATCCGCCGCGTACATGATGGCGTCGTGCACCATCACCCGGTCGAACGTGCGCCCCAGCCGCAGGGACGTCATGTCCCCCACCCGGTGCTCGCACTCGGGATTGACGGCGCGGCTGACCGCGACCATCTCCGGCGCGCGGTCCGTCAGCGTCAGCGTGAAGTGTGTCTTCAGGTGGAACGCCAGACTCCCACCGCCCGCGCCCAGCTCCAGCATCGTCTCCGCGGGCCCCTCCGCCGCCGTGCGCAGGATGCCGAGCAGGTCCTCCGCCTCCTCCACGTACTCCTCCGGAGGCGAGAACAGCGGCCACCAGGAGGCGAGGTCGGTGTAGAGCTGGGGCTCCTCCAGCGGAGGAGGAATCACGGTGCGCAAGGCCATGGCTGTCTTCCTCAGGGACGGTCCAGCGTTCTACCGCCCGCACGAGGGGGACGTCCATGACGCCACGTCCCCCCGAGCGCGGCGACCGGGCTACCGGACCTGGATGGCGTCCGCGACGACGTAGGTGCCGGCCGTGACCCACCGGCTCAACTGCACCTTGTTCCAGCCCGCGGGGAAGCTCCACGTGCCCAACGTGTTCCACTTCGCGCCGTTGAGCTGCTGGTTCACCTTCACGTTCGCCAGTTGCGTACCCGCCGCGTTCACCACGATGAAGGGCGCGACCGTCGAGCGGTCCGTCGCCGCCGTCCACCACGCATCCACCGTCTTCGTGCCCGCCGCCGACAGGTAGAACCAGAACGTCGCCGGCTCCGACACCGCCGCGCCCGGCGACACCAGGTAGCTGCTGCCGTAGTAGCCCGCCACGTTCGTGGACGACGCCCAGCTCGAACCCGTCAGCTGGATGTAGCCCTTGGTCTGGTCGTTGTTCGCGTTGTTGCTGTCCACGACCAGGCCCGTGGGCGTGCCGCCGCCCGACGTCCACAGGTACGTCACGTCCACCCAGTCGTTGTTCGTCATCCCCAGGTCCGTCCAGAACGTCCCGTCCGCGAGGTCGATGCCCGCGGGGTTCGCCGGCCGGCGCCCGAATTGATCCAACCCGCCGTTGAAGCCGTCTTGATACGCCGCCTGCGACTCCGGCTTGCCCTGCGGCAGGGTCTTCCACATCTCGCGCACGCTGGAGGGATTCCAGTAGTCGTCCTTCGTGTTCCACGGCCCCACGTCCCACACGGACGTCGTCGTGCACTTCGCCGTCTTCGAATAGCAGACGCGCACCTGGTACTCGGAGCCTCCGTTCGACGCGAGCCCCCGCCGCGACGGCAGCGCCACGAACCGGTCATTGGTCTTGATGACGTGGCCGTTCGCCGTCGTGCCGCCCACCAGTCCCTCACGCGTGGCGTAGACGCGGTAGCTCAGGGGCGCCAGCGCCTGGAGCCCCTCCTCCGCGCCCGTCCCCTCGCGCCAGCCCTCCAGCCCCACCTCCCGCACCACCGGGCCCCGGCCGCGCTCGTCCGCCACCAGCGCCAGCCGCACCTGCACCTCCGTGCCGGAACGCGGCAGGCGGACGGCCTCGCCCTCGGTGGCGGTGCGCCACTCGCTCCAGGCCCCGCCGGGGATGCGCACGCGGACGTCCACCTCCACGGCCGTGCCCGGGGACTGCGTCGCCTGGATGCGCGGACGGAACGTGTCCACCGGATGCGCCAGCGTGCGCGCCGGGAACGTGAAGAGACCCGTGAGCCGGTTCAGCCCTTCCGGCCGGCGCATCACGGCGTTGGGTTCGTACAACAGCCCGTCCCGCGTGCTCACGAGCTCGCCCGTGCCCTCGCCCGTGGAGAGCTCCTCCGCCCAGCGCTGGGCGCCCTCCTCCGCGCGCTGAGCGTCGGGAGCCGGCTCGGCCACCGCGACGCCTTGCGCGAACACCGCGCCCCACATCACCGTCATCAGGGTGGACCGCCACGACGCGCGCATGCCTGCACTCCCGGGAATGGTAAAAAACGTTTAGACGGATAGATTTTAAAGCCCGTCTTTCCCGGTTCTCAAGAGTCGCTGTGTGAAAGCGTGCGTCGGGGCCGCCTGACCCACCGCATCACGGCGTGCGGGGAGGCGCGTCGCAGACCTGATACCGCGTAGGGGGGGTGCATCCCGCCATGGGGCAGTCCGGCGACTTCGCGTCGACCTTGTCCTTGGCGATGATCTTCTCCAGTTCCTCCGGGCTCCCCACGCATTCGAGCCGCGCATCGACGCCCCCGCAGCAGCCGCAACCACAGGCGGTGTACGAAGGAGACCCGGGAGCGGGCGGTGTGGCGGTATCCGGGGCCGGCTCAGGGACCACTGGAGCCGGAGCCTGCGCGGTGGCGGCATCCGGGACAGGAACGGCTTCCTGTCGCGCGGACGGAGAGGCACACCCCGCGGACAGGAGCAGCAGCATCGGGACAAGCATTCGCATGTCCCGGAAGATAGCCGAAAGCCCCTCGCTAGCCCGTATGCGACTGGATCCAGGGCACGTACGTGAACACGTTGGTGAACACGGAGAACGTGTTGCACTGGCTGCTGCCGTGCTCGCTCAGAATCCCATACAGCCTCCCGCCCAGGGCCAGGGGACCGCCGTCGTCGCGCTGACAGACATTGGTGCTGCTGTTGGGAGGCGTCGCGCACAGCTGCGCGCTCGGGACATGGCCGCTTCCCACCAGCGCCTGGCAGTTGGCCGGACCGAGGACCCGCAGGCTCGTGTACTTGAGCGCGTTGGACGTGGGTCCCGTCTGCGTGGCGCCCCACCCGCTCGCCGTGTGCAGCCCCTGGTGTGCGGGCGCGACAGGCAGCGCCAGCGGCTGCACCGCGGCGCTCAGCGAGAAGGGCTGCGACAGTTGGAGCAGCGCGATGTCATGAAGGAGTTCGAGGGAGACGTAGGACGGATGCACGACCTTGCGAGACACCGTGCGCACCTGCTCATCGGCCTCCAGCGTGCTCAACAGCAGGTCCCCCGCGATGACCCGGATGGCGCTGGGGGCGATGCCCTCGACACAGTGGGCCGCCGTGATGACCCAGCCGGCCTTCGTGAGCGTCCCGCCACAGGTGAACACGCCCTGCACCATGATGCGGACCTGGTAGGGCAATTGGTAGCGGACCGCGACGGAGCCACCGAGGATCTCCTGCGCCGTGCGCTCCACCGTCGGAGCCGCAGGGTCCACATCGTCCACGGAGCCCCCGCACCCCAGCAGCCCCATCAGGGAAAGTCCCACCAGCCACCCTCGCCGCGTCATGCGTCCTCCGTGTCGGGCCGGGGCCCGGAAACCCTGCTCGAAAAAACCCGGGCACCCACCCCGCCACATCCCCGGCCGGGAGGCCTGGATGGGCGCCCGGCACGGCCTCAATAACCGGTCCGCACCTTCACCGCGTGCCCGTTGTCTTCATAGACATTGCCCGTGGACGTCTGGATGAACGTGTTGTCGAACACCAGCGTGTACGACTCGTCCGGGTTGGCCGGAGACGCGGAGCCCCGGTCGAACCTGTTGCGCAGGAACCTGCCGCCGCCGCCGTTCGCGCCACCACCGTTGACGCAATACACGCCGCCGCCCAGCCAGTTGTCCTCCACCACCATCCCGACCGTCGGACCGATGTTGGTGTTGATCATGATGGCCGCCAGCTGGCTCTTCGGGTTCGGCACCGGCTGCGTGCCCAGCACCGGGTCATGGTAGGCCGCGAAGTTCGAGCCAATCACTTCCAGCCCGATGCCGCCCTGCGACTGCAACACGTCGTTGTGCGTGCGCGAACCCGTGCCCGGGTGGTTCGGGTCCGGAGAGAAGTGCGACAGATCATGTCCGTAGCTGCCCTGGATGGACACATTGACCGCATTGCCCGCCGTCGCCGGGAAGGCGGAGAAGGCATCCACCACGCCCGACACATTGTTGCGGTAGGACGTGTAATTGCGCGGGCCGATGCCGTGCGTGTAGTAGGTCGGATTCGCCGCGCGCACGGTGGTGAACTCGATGCGCGCGTTCGTCGTCCGGGCATCGGTCGTCTGGATGACCCAGCCGTTGCCCGTGAGCGGGTCGCCGCCGTCCACCACGCAGTTGCTCACCACGACGTTGGCCGCCTTGATGTGGACCTGCCCGTGGACGATGGTGTCCGCCAGCCGGTAGCCGTCCTGCGTGATGGTGAGGTCCCCGTTGATGACCTTCGTCGGGTAGGGCCGGATGATGCCGGCGCCCGTGTTCGCCGCCGTCGGCTTCGTCTGACGCAGCACGAAGGTGTCCGCAGCCTGCTGCTGCGCGGCGGGGGCGCCCCCCTCGGATTCAGCGGGGACACCCTCACCACAGGACAACAGCAGGAGCGCGGACGACAGGAACGCGGGGAGCGCACGAACAGTCTTCATGCGACGAGAAAACGTGAATCAACTCTTCCCGTCAATCAAGAAAATCACGCATATAATGTTTATACTGACAACCCGCGCCATCTGTATACACGTGAGCACACGTCTTCGGGACACCGCCTATTTGGTCCCGAACAGGCGGTCACCGGCGTCGCCCAGGCCCGGCAGGATGTAGCCGTGCGCGTCCAGCTTCTCGTCGATGGCGCCGGTAAAGACATGCACGTCCGGGTGATGCTCGCGCAGGTTCACCAGCCCCTCCGGGCAGGCGAGCAGACACACGAAGCGCAGGCTCGCGGGACGGCTGCGTTTGACGCGCTGGAGCGCGGCCACCGCGGAGTTGCCGGTCGCGAGCATCGGGTCGCACACGATGACGTCGCGGTCCTCCAGGTCGGCGGGCACGCGGTAGTAGTACTCCACCGCGCCCAGCGACTCCGGGTCCCGGTACAGGCCGATGTGGCCCACGCGCGCGGACGGCACCAGTTGCAGCAGGCCGTCCAGGATGCCCTGCCCCGCGCGGAGGATGGGGACCAGCACCATCTTCTTGCCGTCCAGCGCCCA
>SECN01000451.1 GCA_004173515.1 Myxococcaceae bacterium
GGGGAGCGTTGAGCGGGGGATGGGGGGCGCGCGGGCCGCTTGAACCGGGTGGGAGGCCCTGCGCATGGTGGCGGGGTGACGACCATTGCTCATCCCGACTTCACGGCGGCGCGGTTTGGCGACTTCCCGGACGCGCGCTTCGAGCCGGCGCCCGCGGACGGCGTGCTGCCCGAGGGCTTCTTCACCACGACGAACCTGCCCACGTACGTGCGGGTGGACGGGCGGTGGCGGATGCCGCGCGAGCCGCGCATGGACGGGGCGCTGGTGTTGGACGCGCAGGGCGAGCTGTGGATTCGCGAGGGCCGGCGGGTGAAGGCGGGCGAG
Organism: Myxococcaceae bacterium; assembly: GCA_004173515.1. Taxonomy (GTDB): domain Bacteria; phylum Myxococcota; class Myxococcia; order Myxococcales; family Myxococcaceae; genus Corallococcus. The sequence continues at coordinate 325 of SECN01000451.1, forward strand.
CGCGTGGTGGTGGGGCGCGCGGAGGACGGGCGCGACGGCGTGTACGTGAACATGGAGTACCTGGCGGAGGACTCGGACGGCGAGTTCAAGTTCATGACGAGCCAGGTGTCGCGTGAGAAGCCCATCGACTACGGGCACATGGCGCGGCTGTTGGTGGAGGAGCGCGAGCGGGGCGGCTATCCCATCTGGGTGACGGGGCCGGCGCTGGTGCACTCGCGGGCGCGCGCGGACATGACGTGGTTCGTGGCGAACGGCTTCGTGGGGGCGCTGCTGGCGGGCAACGCGGTGGCGGTGCACGACATCGAAGCGTCCATCTTCGGCACGACGTTGGGGATGAGTGGCGCGGGCGAGGCGACGTCCGGCGGGCACGGGCTGCACATGCGGGCCATCAACCGGGTGCGGCAGGCGGGCTCCATCGCGAAGGCGGTGGAGGCGGGCATCATCACCAACGGCATCATGCACGCGTGCGTGGTGCACAAGGTGCCGTTCGTGTTGACGGGGTCCATCCGGGATGACGGCCCGTTGCCGGACGTGGTGACGGACAACCTGGCGGCGCAGGACGCGATGCGCAGGCACGCGGTGAAGGCGACGATGGCGGTGCTCATCGCCACGGCGCTGCACGCCATCGCGACGGGCAACATGCTGCCGGCGTTCGTGGTGGAGAAGGACGGCACGCTGCGCGAGCTGCCCACCATCTGCGTGGATTCGTCCGAGTTCGTGGTGAGCAAGCTGAAGGACCGCGGCACGCACCAGGCGTTCGGCGTGGTGACCAACGCGCAGGACTTCATGCACATCCTGCGGCTGTACGTGGAGCGCGAGCTGGCGGCGCGAGCCCTGGCGCCGAAGCCGGCGTAGTCGCGGCCGTCCTCGGGAAGGTCGGCTGGCCCCACCCCCGCGCATCCGGCACCTTGCCGTTCGCGAGGATGAGCGCGTCGGTGCAGGTGGCCTCGAAGGGCCCCGTGAAGACCCACTGTCCGCGAAAACCGGTGGGGAGAGGCTCAGGTTGGGTGCCTCCTCCGCGGACGAGGCGTCCCAAAACCTGTCCGACAGTAGGACCGGTTTCCCAAAGTGTGGTCCGGCACGTCTCTCAACGTGGCCCTTCTCGCCAGGCCCGCCGAAAACCTGTCCGACAGTATGACCGGTTTGCCGAGGCGGAGCCCGGCACGTCCCTCCGCGTTGCCCTTCTCTCCAGGCTCGCCGGGGTTGAAGCCCAGGGCGGCTGGACCCCCGAGCGCCACGGTGTCCCAGACGGCCGCTTAGCGACGGCTGATGGCGGAGGTGGATTTCCACTCGGCTCGGGACAGGCCGCCCTCGGTGCCGAAGAAGGCGGAGTCACCTTCCGGGAGCACCGCGTACACGCGTGGATCCGCCAACCGGGGCAGGGCGTGCACCGAGCCGGTGCCCGCGTCGAAGTACGAAGCGCCGAGCAGCGTGCCCACCAGCGCGCCACCGGGCACGAGCGCGGTGGAGACGATGGCGGGGGAAGGCAGCCCTGCGGCGGTGCGCACGCGCGTCCACTTCGCGCCGTCGAAGTAGCTGAAGCCATCCTGGCAGGTGCCCGCGATGGCGCGTCCCTCCGCGTCGGTGGACAGCGCCGTCACCCAATTGTCGGTGAGGTCGCGGCCATCGTGGAAGCGCTGCCAGCGCTCGCCATCCCAGCGCAAGAGGCCCCGGTCCTCGCTTCCCATCCACAGGAAGCGGCCGGAGCCCTCCGCGACGGAAGGGTGTTCGCTCCAGCCTTCGGGAAGCGGCAGACGCTTCACCAGTGACAGGGGCGAGCTGCCCGGAGTGACCACGGACACACCGCGTCCATCCGCCAGCGCGACCCCGTCCGATACCCGCGAAGCACCCAGCACGGACAGTCGCCCCAGGGCCACGGGGTTGCGGCCACCGAAGGCCACCTGCGTCCACGTCTTCCCATCATGGAAGCCCAGGCCGTACGTGGTGGCGACGTAGAGGTTCTGTCCATCGCTGGTGATGCCCAGCACCTGGTTGCTGGGAAGCGCGGGCGTGCGGACGGTCTGCCACCGGCCGTCATCGCGCTGCCAGCAAGCGCCCCGGTCGAACGTGCCCACGACGAGCCGTCCCTGATGCCGGGTGAGCGCGGTGATGTGATTGCCGCAGAGCTGCCCGGTGGGAGTGACGCGGCGCCAGCCCTTCGTCTCGCGAAGGAAGACGCCCGAAGCGCGGGTGCCCGCCCAGTCACCGTTCAACACAGTGGCGCCTTCGGGAACGCTCGCTGCTTCCTCCGAGGCACCCCAGGCGCGCACGTCACCGTGGCTTCCCACGATGCGCACGCCGTGCTCCGTGACGCTGAAGGACAACGGTCCCGTGGGCACGGAGCCCACCGCCGCGAGCCGTCCGAGTGAGTCGATGGAGAACGCACCCTCGCTGGTGCCCACGTCCACGCCGTCGCGCGTATCGGAGAGGAGGCGCACCGGACCGGGCAGTGCCCACGCGCGCGAAGTGCCGAGCTCGAACAGGCGACCCTCAGCGGTGCCAGCGAACCGGGGCGAGAACGCGGTGTACGCGGCGCCCGGAGTCAGCACGAAGGCCAGTGACTCCAACCGGCTCACATAGTCGGGAGTGCTCGCGTCCTCGGTGGCGGGCAGGGCCTGCCAGCGCACGTCCAGCACCGGCGTCACATGGAAGCCCGTGTCCAGCGACACCAGGCCCTCATCGGTGGCGACGAAGAGCCGGTCGCCGGTGGACTCCAGCGCGCGGCAGAAGTGGCTGGGAAGACCGTCCTCGACGGTGAGCACGCGCACGGAGCGGCCCGAGGGCGTGAACACCTCCAGGCCGCCTTCGGTGCACGCGACGACGTGGCCGCCAAAGGGCTCCAGGTCGTGCACGGTCTCGGTGTTGGTGACGGCGGCCGCGAGGGCCAGGGCAGTGAGGGCGGAGAGCATCACGCCTGACCCTCAATGCGAACCCCGGGCCAGCCCCACTGTCCCTCGTTCCCCAGGCAGTGGCCGCCGGGTGTGTCTCCCGACGACCACACCCGTGTGGCCCCAGGCCAGCGGAGGGGGCCCGGGGTGGCAATGCTTGGAATGCTTCCGCGACCGGCCTTCAGGGCGGGCCTGTTGACCCTGTCGCCCCTTCGCGGATTACTGTCGCGCGTGGGGGAATGGGGCCGGGCCTCCGCTGGAGTCCACTGCATGCTGCGTCCTGTTTCTTCCCTGGCGAAGGCGCTCGCGCTCGTCGTCCTCTGTGCTTGTACCCAGTCCGACCCGTGCGAGGACGTCGACTGCGGTCCGGGCCAGTGCGTGCCGTCCTCCGGACAGGCTGAGTGCGGCTGTCCCCCGGGCTACGTCCCGGCGGACATGTCCTGCAAGCGGGACGTACGCGAGGGGGATGACCATGGGGACTACGTCGAGGCCGCGACACCCGTGGAGCCCATGGAGGATCCCTTCCAACGGGTGGCCGCGCGGTTGGACAATCCTGACGACGTGGACCTGTTCTCGTTCCACATCACGGCCGGCCGCATCTACCGGTTCACCTGCCATGGATTCATGGATGGCTACAACCCGAGCTGCAGGGTCACGCTCTTCGGCGCGGACGGGCTGGAGTTGCCGGGCTCGGTGGGCACGTGGAGTGTCTCGTCCTTCCTGTCGGGCGTGCGCGCCACGTATGGGGGCACCGTGTACGCCCGCGTGGAGCGCTACTCCATCAGCTCCACGTTCTATCCCTCCTACGAATACTCGCTGCTGGACCGGGGGCCGGACGACTTCGCGAACACGCTCACGGAAGCCACCCCGGTGCCCGTCGGCACCACCGTCTCCGGGAGCATCGAGCCCCTTGGCGATGTCGACGTCTTCGCGCTGGACGCAGTCGCGGGCCGCGCCTACCGGCTGGAGTGCCTGGGTGCCTCCAGCAACTGCGGCATGCAGGTGCGCGGCCCCGGGGGCGAGCTGCTGTACCAGTCGAATGTGTACCAGGTAGGCAAGAGGGGCGACACGTTCGACCTCCAGGTGATGCAGGACGGCCGTCATACGGTCGAGCTGTTCGTCACCGCGAGGGTCCTCTTCAGCAACGGCATTGGCGACTACACCTTCTCTGTCGCCGACCTGGAGCCTTGACCCGGGCCCCCACCGCTCCGAAGGCCCGAAGGACGTGTCGCTACCGACCTTCGGGCCCCATCCGTGAGGAGGACTAGAACGACTCTTCTGGCACGTCCATCAGGTCCAGGTTGCTGTTCTCCACCATGCGCGCGGCGTGGGCGATGCCGGGCAGCACCTCGTGGCAGTACCAGCGGGCGCTGGCCACCTTGCCGCCGTAGAACGCCTTGTCGCCGGGGTTGGACTTCATCCGCTCCAGCGCGACGGCGGCGTGGCGCACCAGCAGCCAGCCGATGACGACCTCCGCCACGGCGGCCAGCACGCGGTTGCCCTGGAAGCCCACGTGGTAGACGGACTCGCCCAGCTTGCCCATCAGCGTGCCGAGCATCGTCTCCAGGTGCCCCAGCGCCTCGCCCAGCGCGGCGCGCTCGGTCTTCAGCTCCGGGCCGCCCTCTTCACCTTCGGCTGTCTCGCGGATGCGCGACAGCAGGCCCTGGAGCGTCGCGCCACCGTCGCGCGCGACCTTGCGCATCAGCAGGTCCAACGCCTGGATGTGCGTGGTGCCCTCGTAGAGCGAGTCGATCTTCTGGTCCCGGATGTACTGCTCCACCGGGTAGTCCGTCAGGTAGCCCGAACCGCCGTGCACCTGGAGCGACAGCGACAGCAACTCGTACGCCTTCTCCGAACAGTAGCCCTTCACCAGCGGCAGCAGCATGTCGTTGAGCACGTCCGCTTCACCGGCGGCGGTGGAGCGGTGGCCGCCCTGGATCTCCACCTGGTCCTGCGCGGACGCGGTGAACAGACACAGCGCGCGCATGCCCTCCGCGTGCGCCTTCTGCGCCATCAGCATGCGGCGCACGTCCGGGTGCTGGAGGATGGTGACGCGCGGCGCGGACTTGTCGCGCGCCTTCGCCAGGTCGCTGCCCTGCACGCGGTCCTTCGCGAACGACAGCGCGCGGAAGTAGCCCGCGGACAGCGCGGCCATGGACTTGAGGCCCACCGCCATGCGCGCGTTCTCGATGATGTGGAAC
>SECN01000452.1 GCA_004173515.1 Myxococcaceae bacterium
GCCCTCCAGCGGCGTCTGCCACTTGAGGACCCAGAGGGGCTGGGCGGAGCGGTTGGTGAGCTTGAAGAGCACTTCCACGCTCTCGCGCCCGCGAAGGCCCGCGTGGGCGAGAGCGTGGAAGTGCTCTTCAAGCTCACCAACCGCTCCGCCCAGCCCCTCTGGGTCCTCAAGTGGCAGACGCCGCTGGAGGGCATCCTGGGCACCGTGTTCCTGATCACCCGCGACGGGACGGAGGTGGAGTACCAGGGCCGCATGGTGAAGCGCGCCGCCCCGTCTGCCTCCAGCTACGAGGCCCTTGCCCCGGGCGCGACGGCGGAGAACCGCGTGGAGGTGACGCAGTCCTATGACTTCAAGACGCCGGGCACCTACCGCATCACCTTCCCCGACGGGCTGATGGACGTCGCCACGCGCCAGGAGGACGTGCCCCGTCTGAACGGCGACTACAAGTCCACTCCGGTGAAGTGCGCCCCGGTGGACGTCACCGTCACCGCGAGCTGAGGGCCGGCTCCCGGATTTCCCGGGAAGCAGGCGCCCGTCCCAAGCGGGCAGGCATTGTCCCCCTCCTCATGAGGGCCCGGGCGCGATACACCTGGGCCCACCATGGCGGACACCTCCTCGATCCACATCCCGACGGTCGACCTCGCGGACCTCGCGTCGGGCGAACCGGCTCGCCTCGAGCGCGCCGCGGCGGCACTGCGTGAGGCCTTCGGCGTCTTCGGCCTCGTGTTCGTGAAGAACCACGGTGTGGACGCGCCCGCGCTGGAGCGCTTCTACGACGCGTTCTCCGCGTTCGTCGCCCTGCCCGAAGCCGTCAAGCGCCCCCTGGGCCGCGCGGACCTCTGGTACCAGCGCGGCTGGACGCCTCCGAACACGGAGGTCGCGGTCGCCGGCAACGGGCAGCCGGACTTCAAGGAGTGCTATTTCGCGGCGCCCACGCCCAACGACGCGCAGTCCGCGCTGGAGTTCCCGGAGCTGTACCCGGAGAACATCTGGCCCGACAGCGCGCCGCCGTACTTCCAGGACGGCCTGCTCACCATGGGCCGCGCGCTGCACGAGGCCGGGCTCAAGCTCTTGCGCGGCTCCGCCCTGGCGCTGAACCTGCCGGAGAGCACCTTCACGGACTTCTGCGACCGCGCGCCCCACGTCACGCGCGCGCTCCAGTACCTGCCCCTGGGCCCCACGCAGGTGAACACCGGCATCCTCTGGGGCGAGGAGCACACCGACTTCAACCTGCTCACGCTCCTGCCCGGCGGCCGGTTCCTCAACCCCGAGGGCCGCCCGGCGCCGAAACCGGATGACCAGAGCGGCCTGTACCTGCGCACGCGCGCGATGCCGGACGCGCCCCAGGGCCTGATGGTGCGCGGCACCGCGCCCGCGGGCTGCATCGTGGCGCAGGTGGGCCAGCAGTTGGAGATCCTCACGGGCGGCACGTTCCTCGCTACGCCGCACGTCATCACCGCGCCGGGCGTGCCGGGGTGGCAGCGCCAGTCCGCCGCGCACTTCATGCACGTGCACACGAGCACGGTGCTCTTCCCGCTGCCGGGCTTCCGCACGCCGGAGGCGGTGGGCAACTACGCGCCGCCGGTGCTGGCGGGCACGTACGACATCAAGACGCTGGTGGACATCGGCCTGGCGCCGCCCGCCGCGCTCGACAAGCTGGGCTACCGCCACTACGACCGGCTCAACCGGATGCGCGCCACCTCGTAGGCACGCAGGGGCTCCAGGGGACCTGCCTGGAGCCGCCTCGCCTTGTGGCTGGCGGAGGAGGACGGGCTGCGTTACAGCGCGACTCCAGCATGGCCAACGCGCTCAGCACGTCCGTCTTCCGTCACCGCGACTTCCGGCTGTATCAAATCGCCCGTCTGTGCGCGGTGCTCGCGGCGCAGATTGAATCGGTGGCCATCGGCTGGCAGGTGTATGAAATCACCGGGAGCGCGCTCGCGCTGGGCTACACGGGCCTGGCGCAGTTCGTCCCCTTCCTCGCCTTCAGCCTCCTGGGCGGGCAGGTGGCGGATCGCTTCGACCGCCGCCGCATCCTGGCCATCTGCCAGGGCGTGATGCTGGTGTGCAGCCTGCTGCTGTTGTCCTTCACGCTGGGCCACGTCACCGACGTGCGGTTCGTCTACGGCGTGCTGGTGTTGTTCGGCACCGCGAGGGCCTTCTACGCGCCCGCGGGCTCCGCGCTGACGCCGTACCTGGTGCCGCCCGACGAGCTGACGCGCGCGGTGGCGGTGAACTCCACCACGTGGCAGGTGGCCACCATCGCGGGCCCCGCCGTGGGCGGCCTGCTCTACGGGTGGCTGGGCGGCAAGGGCGTCTACATCGCGTCCGCGTCGCTGTGCGCGCTCACGGTGGGGTGGATCCTCTCGCTCAAGGTCCGCACGGGCAGCGCGTCGCGCGAGCCCATCTCGCTGGCCACGCTCGTCGCGGGCCTGCGCTTCGTGCGCCAGAAGCGCCTGCTCTTGGGCAGCCTCACCCTGGACCTCTTCGCCGTGCTGCTGGGCGGCGCGGTGGCGCTGCTGCCCATCTACGCGCGCGACGTGCTGCACACGGGGCCCTGGGGCCTGGGCCTCTTGCGCAGCGCTCCGGCCGCGGGCGCCGCGGTGGTGGCGGTGCTGCTCGCGTTCCGTCCGCTGGGCGGCCATGCCGGGTGGAAGATGTTCGGCGCGGTGGCGGTGTTCGGCGCGGCCACGCTGGTGTTCGGCCTGAGCACGTCGCTGCCCCTGTCGCTCGTGGCGCTCGCCATCGGCGGGGCGGCGGACATGGTGAGCGTGGTGGTGCGACACACGCTGGAGCTGGTGTCCACGCCGGACGACATGCGCGGCCGCGTAGGCGCGGTGAACATGATGTGCATCGGCGCCTCCAACGAGCTGGGCGAGTTCCGCGCGGGCTCGCTGGCCGAAGCGCTGGGCGCCGTGCACGCGGTGGTGATTGGCGCCGTGGGCACCCTCGTCGTGGTGGGCCTGTGGGCGTGGCTCTTCCCCGAGCTGCGCAACGTGGACCGCCTGGAGTCCGCCGCGCACCGGCCCCCGCCGCCCGAGCCCACCGAATCCGCGCCCTCCGTCTGAGGCGCGCCCTGGGTGCAGGGGCCCGCGCCTCCACGTGAAGCCCTTGGGCTTCGGAGCATTGAACGCCGCGTGAGGCCCTTGTTGCCTGGGGGGCAACGCCTGGGTCGCCGCTGTAGCGCGAAGGGACACAACCGGGGCCGCCCGGCCCCGCCCCTCCGAGTGACGTGAGAGCACGGCATGGTCCGTGCTTCGTGACGGGACCCATGGGGTATTACTGGAACGTGGTGGCACTCTCCGTGGGAGCGGTCTTCTGCTTCGTGTTGGGCCGGGCCCTGTTCGAGGGCGCCGAACCGACGCCCTCCGGCGTGCGGGTGAAGCCCCCGCCCCCCTCGCTCGTGCGCCATGCGGACGCGGGCCACCATCCCCGCAAGTAGGGCCCCCGGCCCGCTGGCATTTGCGATGATGCGCGCCCGGTGAGCACGACGGGCACCCTCCTCTTCCTGCTGCTCTGGGCAGTGCTCCTCGTGGGGGCGCTGTCCATCGTCGTGTCCACGCTGCGCACCGGCGCGCCGCCCATGCCCAGCCCGCCCCGGGTGCGGCGGGCGCTGCTCGCGATGCTTCCGCGGGACACCGCGGGCACCGTCCTGGAGCTGGGCGCGGGCTGGGGGGACGTGGCCTTCCCGCTGGCGGACCACCTGCCCCAGGCCCGCGTCGTCGCCTATGAGCTGTCCTGGCTGCCGTTCCTCTTCATGCGCCTGCGCCAGCGGTTCTTCCCCCGCGCGAACCTCACCTTGCGCCGCGAGGACTTCTTCCGTGCGTCCCTCCAGGACGCAGGCTGCGTCATCTGCTACCTCTCGCGAGGCCACATGGCGCGCCTTGCCCCCCGCTTCGAGGCCGACCTGCCGGAGGGCGCCCACATCGTCAGTCACACCTTCGCGCTCCGGGGGTGGACGCCCGCGCGCACCGTGCGGCTGGACGACCTGTACCGCACCCCCGTGTACCTGTACGTGGTGCCACCCCGGGAACAGGCCCGGTAGAGTCCCTGGCCGGACCCGCCCCTTCGTTCCCCCCTTGCCGTGAGAGACGCGACGCGATGAGTGACTTCCAGTTCCAGGACATGCTGCCGCTCGGCAAGGACGAGACGCCCTACCGGCTGCTCACGAAGGAGCACGTCTCCGTGCTGGAAGCCGGCGGCCGATCCTTCCTCCAGGTCGCGCCGGAAGCCCTCACGCTGCTCACCCGCGAGGCCATGCGGGACATCTCCCACCTGCTGCGCCCCGGGCACCTCCAGCAGTTGGCGAACATCCTCCAGGACCCGGAGGCGTCCAACAACGACCGCTTCGTGGCGCTGGAGCTGCTCAAGAACGCGAACATCGCCGCGGGCGGCGTGCTGCCCTCCTGCCAGGACACCGGCACCGCCATCGTGATGGGCAAGAAGGGCCAGTACGTCCTCACGCAGGGCGGCGACGAGGCGGCCATCTCCCGGGGCGTCTTCGACACGTACCTCACGTCGAACCTGCGCTATTCGCAGATGGCACCGCTGGACATGTACCGGGAGGTCAACACGGGCAACAACCTGCCCGCGCAGATCGAGCTCTACGCCACCGACGGCGACGCCTACAAATTCCTCTTCATGGCCAAGGGCGGCGGCTCCGCGAACAAGAGCTACCTGTTCCAGGAGACCAAGGCGGTCCTCAACCCGCAGAGCCTGCTGGCGTTCCTGGAGACGAAGATCCGCTCGCTGGGCACCGCCGCGTGCCCGCCGTACCACCTGGCCATCGTGGTGGGCGGCACGTCCGCGGAGTTCGCGCTGAAGACGGCCAAGTACGCCTCCGCGCGCTACCTGGACTCGCTGCCCACCGAAGGCAACGCCCTGGGCCGGGGCTTCCGCGACGTGGCGCTGGAGCAGGAGGTGCTCAAGCTCACCCAGCGCACCGGCATCGGCGCGCAGTTCGGCGGCAAGTACTTCTGCCACGACGTGCGCGTCATCCGCCTGCCGCGCCACGGCGCTTCCTGCCCGGTGGCCATCGCCGTCTCGTGCTCCGCGGACCGTCAGGCGCTGGGAAAAATCACGCGCGACGGCGTCTTCCTGGAGGCGCTGGAGACGGACCCGGCGAAGTACCTGCCGGAGGCGAAGGACACGGACCTGTCCGACGACGTGGTGAAGCTGGACTTGAACCGCCCCATGAGCGACCTGCGCGCGGAGCTGTCGCGCTACCCCATCAAGACGCGCCTGTCGCTGTCGGGCTCGCTGGTGGTGGCGCGCGACATCGCGCACGCGAAGCTCAAGGAGCGGTTGGACCGGGGTGAGGGCATGCCCCAGTACCTCAAGGACCACATGGTCTACTACGCGGGCCCGGCGAAGACGCCGGAGGGCTACGCGTCCGGCTCCTTCGGTTCTTCGCGAACATCAACAAACCGTCCGCGAAGAAGGCCTGACACACCCGCCGGCCCGCCGCCCGCACCCTACTGCTCGCAGTCGAAGCCCTTGCGGTAGAGCGGGCGGCAATCGGAACAGACGTACCAGCCCTTGTCGTGCACGCAGTCCACCTGATTGCTCGCGTCGAGTGGGACGCGTCCTCGCCTCTCGTTGCAGCCCACGCAGGCGCCCGTCCGCTTCGCCGTATCCGCGTGCTCGGAATCCAACACGGCCGCCTTGCGCTTCGGCGCCCGCGGCGCGCCCTGCGGGGCCTCCACCACGGTGAAGTTGGGCGGATCCTGGACGAAGTTGTGGATGGGGCTGCCGGGCCGGTACTCCGTCCTCCGCTCCTGTTCAGTGAGGGTGAGCAGGGGCGCGAACGTGAAGGGCCCCGCCGTCCGCGCCCGCTTGGCCCGGATGCTCGGGGACAGCGCCTCCAGGCTGAACTCGGGATACTCGTCGTCGCGCAGGTGGACGATTCCACCCGGTGAGCATTGCTTCGCCAGGTGTCTGCGATTGGAACAGATGTGCTTGTAGGCCCGCCAGGGCCCATGCCCCTCGGGCGGTGGCCGCAGCACGAAGTAGCCGACCTTGGAGTCCGTGTGCTGCCGGCTCAGCTTGTCGTCCGTGTAGACGACGATGTGGCCCAGGACGCCATTCGTGCGATTGCTGCACGCCAGCCCCTTCGCGTGCGGGGACAGCAGGGTGTCCTCATCGTGGAAGCCCTGTCTTGGATGGACGCAGTTGGTGGAGTAGACGCGCTGGACCGTGTCCTGGTCGCGCAAGGAGTCGAGGATTTCCTGTCGCGGGTGACCGTGGGCATGACGTCCCGCGGAGATGAAGGCCGCGGACGGGTTCAGGGCCGCGACGAAGCGCGCCGAAGTGCTCGTCTCGGCGCCATGGTGCCCGACCTTGAAGGAACAGACGTGGGCGGGCAGCGTCAGCCGCTCCTCCATGTCCCAGGGCAGGTCTCCGCCGGTGTAGTAGGTGAACTGGTTCATCGTCAGCAGGCACGCGATGCTGGCCGTGTTGTCGTCCCGGAGGTCGGGCGTCCCCACGTGGATGATCTTCAGCTGGCACCCACCGCTGTTGATGAGGAGATCATTAACCTTGGCGACCTCCCAGTCCACGCCCTGCGCCTCGCAGGCAGTCTTCAACCCGTCGAACTTCTCCTGGTTGTGACCGAACTTCGGGATCAGCAACCGTCCGATGCCGATGCCACGTGCCTCGATGACGGGGACCAGTCCCTCGTGGTGGTCGTTGTCGAAGTGGGTGCAGACGATGGCGTCCAGGTGGTCGATGTCCAGCCGTCGCAGGCACCGGGCCACGTACCGGCCCCGGCACTTGCGCCCACCATCGATGAGCACATGGAAGTCCTCCTCCAGCCCCAGGAGGCTGATGAGCGAGGACTCCCCCTGCGACACATCGAAGTGGATGATCCGAAGCCGCGTCGTGTACATCCCACTCCTTTACACCGTCAGTCGAACTCGAGCGCGCGCTGGAAGTCCGCCGGGTTGGAGGCGGCGCTCTGCGCGGTCTCCAGCGTGATGTCCCCGGCCCGGTACAGCTGCGTCAGGTGCTGATCGAAGGACTGCATGCCGAACATGTCGCGGCCCTTCTCGATGACGTCCTTCAGTTCGCTGGCGCGGTCGTCGCGGATGTACTGCTCCACCGTCTTCGTCTGCACCATGATGCGTCCGTGGTGTGCACCGTGGACAGCACCAGGTGGCCCGTCTCCGACGCCTTCAGCGCGATGTCGATGGTCTCCGTGTCGCGCATCTCGCCCACCAGGATGACGTCCGGGTCCTGACGCAGCGCCGCTCGCAGCGCGATGGCGAAGTTCTGCGTGTCCGGCCCAATCTCCCGCTGGGAGATGGAGGACTTCACGTTCTTGTAGATGAACTCGATGGGGTCCTCGATGGTGAGGATGTGCAGGCTCTCCGTGTGGTTGATGTGGTTGATCATCGACGCCAGCGTGGAGCTCTTGCCGGACCCCGTCGCCCCCGTCACCAGCACCAGCCCGCGCTCGTTGCCGGCGATTGTCTTGAGCACCTGCGGCAATCCCATCCCGTCGATGCTGGGAATCTCATCCGGGATGATGCGCAGGATGCAGGCAAGCGAGCCCCGCTGCCGGTAGATGTTCACCCGGAAGCGCGCCACCCCGGGAAGGCTGTAGGACGAGTCGCACTCCTGCACGCTGTCCAGCTGCGCCTTCATCAGCGGATCATTCATCACATGCAGCGCCACCTGCTTGGTGTGATCCGGTTGCAGCTTTTCCATCTTCAGCGGCCGCAGCACACCATTCACCCGGTAGATGGGGGGATCCCCCGGCCGGAAATGGATGTCCGAAGCCCCGTTCTGGACGCCAACGGTGAGCAGCTTGTTCAGGGTGTTCAGATCCAGGGTGATGCCTCGCACTTCACGGAGGGAGCGGAGGATTCTAGAAGAAGGCGCTGGATTCTCTCTACGATTGCAGTGTGGGAAGCATTGTCCCAGCCTTACTGTATTAAGTTTCCCCGCAAAACCGGGAAGGCGAGTACCCCAGGGGATGATGGAACTGTCCTCGACTGCTCACCAGTGGCCGTCGGGCCTGCCCGGACGGCCCGGATGCCCTGCCTGGAGGCCATGGCGAACATCCGGGCATGAACGCACGAACCGAGCAGGCCGCTGGATACGAGGAGCTGTCTTCCGCTGACTTCGCCGCCCTGGAGGTGTGGGATCCCACGCAGGTCGTCATCACGCCGCGCATGGCGGCCCGGCTGTGGTTGCAGACGAGCCTGCGGCTGACCCGGGCGCAGAAGGAGCTGCACGACGCCATCTTCGGCAACGACGGCAGCGACGCGGGGCTGGACCGCTTCGCCAGTGCCCGCGCGGAGCTGGACTCGGCGGAGGCGTGGGCCCTGCACGTGGCCCGCAACATCCCCCGTCATCGCTAGTCCCTCCTCACCACCTCAACCCTCCCCCCAACGGAAGTGGCGCGGGTGGCGGCGGGGCGGACGCGGGCGGGAGCCCGTTTCCACCCCGTCGTCACCCGCGCCACTTCCGTTGGGGGGAGGGTTGAGGTGGTGAGG
>SECN01000453.1 GCA_004173515.1 Myxococcaceae bacterium
AAGTCGTCCGCGCCCGCGCGCCCGCAGTGCATCACCTCATGGGGCTCGTCCGCCGCGGTGAACATCACCACCGGCACGTCGCGTCCGGCCGCGTGCGCCTTCACCGCGCGGCACGCCTCGTCCCCCTGGAGCTTCTCCAGGTGCAGGTCCATCAGGATGAGCGCGGGCACCCGCTGCTGGAGCTCCGCGAGGCACGCGTCCGCCCCCTCCAGCCCCACCACGTCGCAACCCATCCGCGACAGGTGCAGCCGGATCACGTCCCGCGCCGTCCGCGAGTCGTCCACCACGAAGACCAAATCTCTCGGGCGCGGAGAAATTCCGGGGTTCATCATGACTCCCGGAGATATGCGGACTCCGGGAAAGTCACCATGCACCCGGCGCGTCAACGTGCGCTGGTGGACGGCTTTTCCGCATGGCGCGGGACGTCAGCTCCTGGGTTCCGCGCGACCGGACAGAAGCTTCGTGAGCTGGCGGGCAATCTGGGCGCACTGCGCGGCATCTCCCGCCGCCAGCGCGTCCTTGCCGCCCACCAGCAGCTGCTGCACGGTGCCCACCGCCGACTCGGCCTCGGGGCTGGGGTTCTCCTTCGCGCTCTTCTGGAGCAGGCGCGCCAGCTTCTCCCCGCGCTCCAGCAGCTTGCGGAAGGTCTCCTCCGCCTTGCGCGCGTCCACCACGCCCTGGGCCTGGGCGTAGTTCATCTGCTCCTGGCCCAGCTTCTCCGCCTCGCCCTGCGGCAGGCCCGCGCGCGCCTCCAGGCGGACCACCTCCATGTTGCCGGAGGTCAGGTCGGTGGCCTTCACGGAGAGCGTGCCTTCGCCGGACAGTTCGAAGACGACCTCCAGGGGCGTCTCCCCGCGCGCGGCGACGTGCAGGTTCTTGAGGACCACCTCGCCCAGCTTGTGGTTCTCGTCCTGGAACTCGCTCTCCCCCTGGTACACGGGGATGCGCGCCTCGGCCTGGCCGGAGGTGCCCGGGAAGAAGATGTCGCGCGCCACCACCGGCACGCCCGTGTTGCGGGGGATGAGGCGCTTCACGCGCCCGCCCATCACGCCCACGCCCAGGCTCTGGCTGGCCACGTCCAGCAGCAGCGCCTGTCCGGACTGGCGCAGCAGCTCATCCGCCTGCACCGCGGCGCCCAGCGCCACCGCCTCGTCCGGGTGCACGTCCGTGGACGGCGCGCGGCCGAAGAAGTCCGCCACCAGCCGGCGCACCAGCGGCACGCGCGTCATGCCGCCCACCAGCAGCACCACGTCCACCGAGCGCGGATCCATCTTCGCCTCGGCCATCACGCTCTTGCAGACCTCCAGGCACCGGCGCGACAGGGGCTCGGAGAGCGTTTCGAAGAAGCTGCGCGTGAGCGCGGTGTTGATTTCGGTGAAGCGCTTGCCGGCCGCGGTGTGGTCGCCCAGGCCGGAGACGGAGATGCTGGCCTCGTCCCTTTCGGTGAGCTCCCGCTTGGCCGCCTCCGCCGCCACCTTCAGCCGGCGCAGCGACTGCGCGTCCTTGGACACCGCCTCCTGGTAGTCGTCCTCCACCTGCGCCAGGAGCCACTGGACGATGCGCTGGTCGAAGTCCTCGCCCCCGAGCGCGTGGTCGCCGCCCGTGGCCTTCACCTCGAAGACGCCCGCCTTCACGTCCAGGATGGACACGTCGAAGGTGCCGCCGCCCAGGTCGAACACCAGCGCGCTGCCCTCGAAGCCGCGCGACAGGCCGTAGGCCAGGGCCGCGGCGGTGGGCTCGTTGACCAGCCGCACCACCTCCAGCCCCGCGATGCTCGCCGCCTCGCGCGTGGCCTGGCGCTGGTTGTCGTCGAAGTTGGCGGGAACCGTGATGACGCACTTGCGCACGTCGCGCCCGAAGTGCGCCTGCGCGTCCAGGCGCAGCTCGCCCAGGATGAAGGCGGACACCTGCGCGGTGGGCAGCACCCGGCCCGCCAGCTTCACGCGCACGTCGCCCGAGGGGCCGGCCACCAGGGGATAGGGCACCATCGACTTCGCCTGCTGCACCAGCTCCGGCGTGTAGCGGCGGCCCAGGAAGCGCTTGGTGGCCCACACCACCGCGTCGGGTTGTTCCTCCGCCAGCGCCTGGGCGGCCTGCCCCACCACGCGGTCGCCCGCGCGGGTGAGGCCCACCACGGAGGGCGTGAGGCGTCCTCCCGCGCGCGAGGGGATGAGCCGCGGACGTCCGTCTTCCACGGTCGCCACGACGCTGTTGGTGGTGCCCAGGTCGATGCCGATGACGGGTTCTTGCATGGGGCGAGGAGCCGCACGCTACGGGCCCGCCCCCCATTCCGCCAAGCCCTCTTGCTACCTGGGCGTCACCTTGCGAGCGCTGACCCGCCTTTCAGGGCCACGACAGCGTTCAATGAAGGAGACCCCCCAGGCGCCCTCGCGGCCACCCGGGCCCGGGAAGCCAGCGGGATTGCCGCGGGGAAAACCCCATGCTAAGGGCGCCAGCGTCATGGTGAACGTCTCCATCGCCCGCCGCTACGCCCGCGCCATCCTCGACGTCGCAGCGGAAGGCAACCGCACCGACCTCGTCGCGGAGCAGCTCAACGCCTTCGCCGACGTGGTCGGGCACAGCCCCGAACTGTCGGACGTGCTGCTCAACCCCGCCTACAGCCGCGCCCAGCGCGGCCGCGTGGTGGAGTCGGTGCTCCAGGCCCTCCCCGTCCCCGCGGATCCCGCGCTCGCCAACGCGCTGCGACTGCTGGTGGACCGGAACCGCCTGGCCTACCTGCCCGACATCGCCCGGCTCTACCGCGACATGGCGGATGCCCGTGCCGGCCGCGTCCGGGGCCAGGTCACCAGCGCCGTGCCCCTGTCCGCCGACGCCGTCGCCCAGCTCCAGCAGTCGCTCCAGCAGCTCACCCAGCGCAACGTCGTGCTGGAGACCCGCGTGGACCCCGCGCTGCTCGGAGGCGTGTCCGCCCAGGTGGGTGGCACCCTCTATGACGGCACCCTGCGCTCCCAGATGGAGCAGATGCGCCGCGAGCTGAAGTAGCCTGGCCTTCCGCGGCCCACGGCCAACGCCTCGGGTTGGCCGGGTTGTCCCGCAGTCCTAGTCAAACCCGTATTTCCCGCTGGCACGGGGAATGGGTATACTTCTCGTCAACGCGGACAAGCCCGCGTTTTCCGAGACGACCCGCCCATGCCGCAGCCCGTGTTCCACCGGCTTCCCGGAGCCCTTCCGTCCTCAGGGGTTCCCGAGGAGTCCTGGCCCTTCCTGAGTGCGTTGCTGAACGCGCCGGGTTGGGGGGTGGCGCTGGTGGGCGCGGACTCCCGCCTCCTCTGGATGAACGACCTGCTGGCGTCGCTGTGCGGCCGGCCGTCGGCGCTGTCCGTGGGGCGGCTCCTGCCGGAGGCGTGGCCGGGGCTGGCGCCGTCGCTGGCGCCGCTGCTGGGCCGGGCGCAGTCGGGCGAGCGCGTGGCGGAGGAGCTGGTGTCGGG
Organism: Myxococcaceae bacterium; assembly: GCA_004173515.1. GTDB lineage: Bacteria > Myxococcota > Myxococcia > Myxococcales > Myxococcaceae > Corallococcus. The sequence goes on from SECN01000453.1 coordinate 3,450, forward strand.
GCGCTTCGGCGAGGTGGGCACGCTGCGCCACCTGACGGTGAGCGCGATGCCGGCGGCTCCGGCGGCGGCGGGCGTGCTGCTGCTCTTGCGCGACAACTCGGCGCGCCTGCGCGAGGAGGCGGCGCTGCGCGCGAGCGAAGAGCACATGCGCAGCATCGTGGAGATCTCCTGTGACGGGTACTTCTTCCACGACCGGGGGCAGTTCCTGGACATCAGCCCGGGGCTGGCGCGCCTCCTGGGCCACTACGAGCCGGCGGAGCTGATCGGCCGCAACGTCATCGACTGCGTGGCCCCGGAGTTCCGCGTCCCCGCGCGCGACGCGATGGAGCGCGGCGTGGAGGCCCCCTATGAGGTGGCCATCGTCCACCGCGACGGCCGGCGCATCCCCGTGGAGGTGATGGGCCGTCCCGCCACCTACCAGGGCCGCGCGGTGCGGCTGGCGGCGGTGTGGGACGTGAGCAGCCGCAAGTCCGCCGAGGAGCGCCTGGCGCGCATGGAGCACTTCCGCGAGCAGTTCCTGGGCGTGGTGGGCCCGGACCTCAAGGCCCCGCTCCAGAGCCTCCAGCGCGACGTGCTCGCCCTCCAACACGCTCCGCAGATGCCGGAGGCCCTGACTGAGCAGGTAGGGCGGGTGGGCCAGGGCGCACGCCGGGTGGAGCGGATGATCCACCAGCTGCTGGACTTCACCCGCGCCCGGCTGTCCGGGGGCCTGCCCCTGCACACCGCGTCCGTGCACCTGGGACACCTGGCGGAACAGGTGATGGCGGAGCGGCGTCAGGCCCACCCCGGCCGCGAGCTGCGCCTGACGGCGTCGGGCGACCTGAAGGGTACCTGGGACGGGGGCAGGCTCACCCAGTTGATGGACACGCTCGTGGGCAACGCCCTGTACCACGGCCCCGCGACGTCGACGGTGGCGCTCCAGCTCCAGGGCAGCGCGGAGGGCATCACCCTCCAGGTCCACGACCCGGGCTGCCGCGTCCCGCCGGAGAACCACGGCACCCTCTTCGAGCCCTTCCGGCGCTGCCCGCCGTCGAACGGCGGCGGTGGCGGCGGAGGGGACGCGGACGGCCTGGGCCTGTCGCTCTTCATCGCCCGGCAGATCGCCCTGGCCCACGGCGGCCGCATCTCCGTGGAGTCGGGGGCGACGGACGGCACCCGCTTCATCGTGTGGCTGCCCCGGGTGGGCGGCTCCCAGCCGGCCGGCTCCTGAGCCGCCGGGCGTCCGAGCCTGCGAGCCACCGGGCCTGTGAGCTGCCCGCCAGGACAGGTGGGGAACGGGGGGCCGGATTCACACGTGTTCCAACGACCGGGCAGGGGGTCCGGACGGGTCCGCCAACCTCCCCGATAACGGGGTGGCCGGGGCTGCAATGCCGCGGGTGGCGTGCGCGTTGCGATGGGGGCTGGGAGCGTGATAGGGGGCCACCCGGTACATCAAGATTCGTGGCGGCCCTTCCCCGTTTCCGGCCGCCCCCTCCGCAAGGACGCAAGACGCTCATGGAAATCCGCGCCGACGAGATCAGCAGAATCATCCGGGAGCAGATCAAGGACTACGGCAAGAAGGTCACCGTCGCCGAGACCGGCACCGTGCTGTCCGTGGGCGACGGTATCGCCCGCGTGTACGGCCTGGAGGGTGCGCTGGCGGGCGAGCTGGTGGAGTTCGCCAACGGCGTGCAGGGCCTGGTCCTCAACCTGGAAGAGGACAACGTCGGTATCGCCATCATGGGTGAGTTCAAGGACATCCGCGAAGGCGATGTCGTGAAGCGCACCGGGCAGATCGCCTCCGTGCCCGTGGGCAAGGGCCTGCTGGGCCGCGTGGTGAACGCCCTGGGCGTTCCGGTGGACGGCAAGGGCCCCATCGAGGCCACCGAGCACCGCCGCCTGGAGGTGAAGGCGCCCGGCATCGTGCAGCGCAAGTCCGTGCACGAGCCCCTGCAGACGGGCATCAAGGCGCTGCCATCATCAGCCAGAAGGGCCTGGGCGTTTACTGCGTCTACGTCGCCATCGGGCAGAAGCAGTCCACCGTCGCGCAGGTGGTGGAGAAGCTGACCCGCCACGGCGCCATGGAGTACACGACGGTCGTCGCGGCGAACGCGTCCGACCCGGCGCCCATGCAGTACTTCGCCCCGTACGCGGGCGTCGCCATCGGCGAGTACTACCGCGACAACAAGATGCACGGCCTCATCGTGTACGACGACCTGTCCAAGCAGGCCGTGGCGTACCGCCAGCTCTCCCTGCTGCTGCGCCGCCCGCCGGGCCGCGAGGCGTACCCGGGCGACGTGTTCTACATCCACAGCCGCCTGCTGGAGCGCGCCGCCAAGCTGTCCGACGAGGAGGGCGCGGGCTCCCTCACGGCGCTCCCCATCATCGAGACGCAGGCGGGTGACTTGTCCGCCTACATCCCGACGAACGTCATCTCCATCACCGACGGGCAGATCTTCCTGGAGACGGACCTCTTCAACTCCGGCGTCCGCCCGGCCATCAACGTGGGCCTCTCCGTGTCGCGCGTCGGTTCCGCGGCGCAGATCAAGGCCATGAAGCAGGTGGCAGGCTCCATGAAGCTGGAGCTCGCGCAGTACCGCGAGCTGGCCGCCTTCGCCCAGTTCGGCTCCGACCTGGACAAGGCCACCCAGGAGACGCTGGCGCGCGGCGCCCGCATGGTGGAGCTGCTCAAGCAGGGCCAGTACGAGCCCCTGTCCGTCGAGCGTCAGGTCATCCAGATCTACGCGGCGACGAACAAGGACGACGCGAGCAAGCGCGGGTGGATCCGCCAGGTGCCCGTGACGGACGTGGTCCGCTGGATGAAGGAGATGCTGGAGTTCGTGGACGGCAAGTACCCGAACATCGTCCAGGACCTCGTCGCCAAGCGCGAGCTGACCAACGACATCAAGGCGGCCATCAACAAGGCGCTCGCCGAGTTCAACGACCGCCGCGCGCTCGTAGGGCAGCACGTTGGCGCGCTCCACCAGTTGCACGTGCGCGCCCAGGGCGGCGGGCATCGCCAGGTCCAGCTCGTAGATGTCGCCCGCCACCAGGGTGGACTCCGGGCCCGTGTGCGTGGCGTCCCAGATGCGCTTGAGCGCGGCGAAGTAGCGCCCGCGCCGCAGGTACACCGGCCGGCCCAGCACGCCGTCCAGGGTGAGCGCCTCCGGCAGCGCGTCGAAGCGCGCGTCCTTCGGCTCCGCGTCCTCCAGTTGGAACTTGCGCGCGTCGCCGAACACCGTCAGCCGCTCGCGCCCCTTCGGCGCCAGTTGGGTGAGCTTCGCCTCCACCAGCTCCGTGTGCGCGTTGGTCACCACGTTGACGGGCAGGCCGGTGGCGAGCAGCGCCTCCAGCACCTCCTTCGCCTCCGCCTTGAAGGCCGTGGCCGAGTGCCGGTACGCGTCGCGGTACAGCGTCTGCACGGTGTCCGTGCGCGTGGCCTCGTCCTGCCCCTTGCCCAAGCGCTGGAGCAGCCGGTGCGCGGTGCACGTGGCCGTCAGGTAGGGGTCGGCCGTGGCCGGCGCCACGATGCGACCGCCCACCTCCCAGCCGTACTGATCCACGCCGTCATGCAGCGCGGCCACCTCTTCGTCCCAGGCGGCCGTCGCGTCCTGCCCCAGCACCCGGTACAGCGCCTGCTGGAAGTGCGTCAGGAAGGGCGCGCCCTCCGCCAGCACATCCGTGAAGGTCCCATCGAAATCCAGCACCACGCACGCAATCGCCATCCACCTGTCCTTGAAGCACGGCCGTGAAGGAAAACCCCGAATGACGCCCCGTCGGGCGCCGCGAATCAAGCCCCCTCCCCTGCTCGGGGGCGGGGATGCGTGCCAACTCCCGGAAAGCCGGCTCGTACCCGGGTCGGGTGGTCCAGGGCCCCTGGCACTCCCACCCTACAACCTCCCGCGGGGGAGGGGGGCTCCGCGCCCATGTCCGAGCCGACCGGCACCTTTCTGGGGGAGTCCACGCCCGTGCGGCATGAATGGCTGCGCACGGTGCTGCAACTGCTGCCCGTGGGGGTGATCATCGTGGACACGGCCGGGCGCCTGCTCGCGGCCAACGCTGCGGCGAGCGCGCTGTGGGGCAGCCGCGCCCTGGAGGAGATGGGCCTGGAGCGCTACGGCCTCTTCGAGGCGTACTGGCCCGGCAACGGCCGGCGGCTGCGCGGCGAGGAGTGGGCCACGGCGCGCACGCTGCGCACGCGCAAGACCATCTCCAACGAGGAGGTGGATGTCGTCGGCAGCGGCGGCGCGCGGCGCACCATCCTCAACTCCTCCGCGCCCCTCTACACGGAGGCGGGCGACATGCTGGGCGCGGTGAACGTCAACGTGGACATCACCGAGCGCAAGGCCACCGAGCGCGCCGAGTTCTTCGTCAGCGAGGCCAGCCGCCTGCTCGCCGAATCCCTGGACTGGGAGACGACGCTCAAGGCCGTGGCGCGGCTGGCCACGCTGGAGTGGGCCGACTACTGCATGGTGGACGTGCTGGACACCGACGGCGCCCTGCACCGGCTGGCCGTCTCCGCGAAGGATCCGCGCAAGCAGGCGCTGCTGGACCAGGTGATGCCCTTCCCGCCGGCGTCCGGCTCGGACACGCCGCTGTCCCGCGTGTTCGCGCAGGGCCGGCCCGTGCTCGTGTCCGACATCTCCAGCGACTGGCTGGACCTGCTGGCGCGCACGCCCGAACACCGGCGCCTGCTGGAGGCGCTGGCGCCGCGCTCCACCATGCTGCTGCCCCTGGCGGTGGGCGAGCGTCGCTTCGGCCTCATCAACCTGGTCTCCGCGTCCCCCGCGCGGCGCTACACCCGGCGCGACCTGGCGTACGCCACGGAGTTCGCGCGCCGGGCGGCGCTGGCGGTGGAGAGCGCCCGGCTCTACCGCGAGGCCCGCGGCGCCCTGCGCGAGCGCGACGCGACCGCGGCGCTGCTGGAGTCCTTCTTCGCCGCGTCGCCGGTGGGCATGGGCTTCGTGAACTCGAGCCTGCGCTACACGCGGGTCAACAGCGTCGTCGCGGAGAACAACGGCATCCCCCTGGAGGCGCACCTGGGCCGCACGCCCCGCGAGCTGATGGGCGAAGCGGGCGCGCCCATCGAGGACCTGCTGGGCCGGGTGCTGGCGACGGAAGAAGCCGTGATGGACGACCCGGTGGAGTACGTGGGCGGGCCGGAGCCGCGCACCTTCCTGGCCACGTACTTCCCCGTGCGCACCGGCTCGGAGCTGCTGGGCGTGGGCGGCATCGTGCGCGAGGTCACCGAACAGCGCCGCATGGAGAAGCACCTGCGCTTCCTCACGGACGCGACCACGCGGCTGGCCACGTCGCTGGACTGGCGCACCACGGTGCGCAACGTGGCGGAGCTGGTGGTGGCGCAGTTGGCGGACTACTGCCTGGTGGACATGCTGGCCGAGGACGGCGAGCACCTGGAGCGCGTGGAGCGCCAGGCCCGGGATGACGAACTCCAGGTCCAACTGGAGCGCTCCATGGCGTTCGCGCCCCCGCCCGGCTCGGACACGACGCTGCGCCGGGTGCTGGAGACGGGCCGCTCGGAGCTGGTGTCGGAGGTGGATGAGGCCGCGATGCGGGGCTTCGCGGTCAACGGCGAGCACCGGGACATCCTGGAGAAGTTGAAGCCGCGCTCGGTGATGATCGTGCCGCTGATGGCGCGCGGGCGCACGCTGGGCCTCATCAGCGCCGCATCCTGTTCGCCCACGCGGCGCTTCAGCCAGCGTGACCTGGCGTCGCTGGAGGACCTGGCGTGGCGCGCCGCGCTCGCGGTGGACAACGCGCGGCTGTACCGGCAGGCGGAGCAGGCCGTCGCCGCGCGCGACGAGTTCGTGGCGGTGGCGACGCATGAGCTGCGCACGCCCCTGTCCGCGCTGCACCTGCAGCTCGCGTCACTCCAGCGCACGCTGGACAAGCAGCCGTCGGCGGAGGCGGACCGGCTGGGCCAGGGACTGGCCGGGGCCCTGCGGCAGGCGGACCGGCTGACGCGGCTGGTGGCGCACCTGTTCGACGTGGCCCGGCTGGGCACCGGGCAGATGTCGCTGGAGCTGGGCGCGGTGGAGCTGTCCTCGCTGGTGCACGGGCTGGTGGCGCGGATGGAGGAGGCGCTGGCCACCGCGGGCTGCGTGGCGGTGGTGCACGCGGACGCGCCCGTGGTGGCGATGGCGGACCGGCCCCGCGTGGAGCAGGTGCTGATGAACCTGCTCACCAACGCGATGAAGTACGCCCCGGGCCTGCCGGTGGAGCTGTACGTGGAGCGCGACG
>SECN01000867.1 GCA_004173515.1 Myxococcaceae bacterium
TCCGCGCTGGATGCGCCCCGTCAGCGCGCCACCCGCGTGCGCCACGTGCCCCAGCACGCCGTGAACCTGCTGGAGGGCTGCGCCACGCCCGCAGTGGAGTCCGTGGCCGCCCTGCTGGGCCACGCCATCAACGTGGGCGCCCCCGCCTACAACCGGGGCGACGTGGAGGGCTGCTACCGGCTCTACGCCCACACCGCCGAACAGCTCATCGACGAGCGCGACGACTGCCCCGGCGTCCAGCGCGCGCTGCGCGACGGCCTGCTGCGGTGCGAGGGCCTGCCGGACGCGGAGGACCGCGCCTGGGCCCTGCGCGACACCTTCGACGGGCTGATGGATGTCATCGGCCGCTGGCGCCAGGCCCGGCCGTCCCACCCGCCGTCGCTCGCCCGGCGCCCCCCGCCCAAGACGTACCTCAACTAGACGGGGCGGGGCGCGCGTACGGCGACGGACGTCAGGGTTCGTCCCAGCGGATCCGCAGCGAATAGCCCTGGGACGCGCGCTCCATCACGTCCACGCGCGACAGCACCCGCGTGCGGCGCAGCACCTGCTCCACCACGCCCGCGACGAACTCCGGCAGCGGATCCGCGTCCAGCACCGTGGCCCGCCACTCCCGCGCGCGCCGCGCCTCCAGCATCAGCTTCATGTCCTCGCGCCCCGCGCGCAGGTACGTGGGCAGCCGCGCCAGGACCCTCTCCGCGCCCAGCAGCGGCGCCGCCGTGGCGAAGATGCGCCCCACCAGCGTCTGCGAGAACCCCTCCACGTAGTGCTTGCCCAGCACGCGGTTGGCCTCCTCGCTGCCCAGGCCCGGACACGCATGCCGCCGCGCCACCGCCAGCGACGCGCGCCACACCTCCAGGGGGAAGTACTCCTCCGCCTCCGCCGCCTCCGGGTCGTACCCCACGTCCCGCAGCGCCTGGGCGAACGAACCCGACGGCCGCAGCGCGTGTTGAAACAATCCCTCGAAGTTGCGACGCGGCACCTGCACCGCCATCAGCGGGAGCCGTGGCTCCCGCTGATGGCGGTGCAGGTGCCGCGTCGCAACTTCGAGGGATTGTTTCAACACGCGCTGCGGCCGTCGGGTTCGTTCGCCCAGGCGCTGCGGGA
>SECN01000067.1 GCA_004173515.1 Myxococcaceae bacterium
TCCGGCGCGTAGTAGCTGGCGCGCCAGGTGATGGCCAGGAGCGCCAGTTGCACGTAGCGCAGCGGCAGCGGACGGCCCGTGTCCCGGAGCGTGCCCTCCGCGTTGCGCTCCAGCAGGTCCGGATCCGCGTCCTCGCCGGTGTGCGAGTGGTGCAGCACGTTGTGCTCGAACACCCACGCCTCCGGCAGCATCCAGTCCAGCCAGTCCAGGAAGCGGCGGTGGCCCTTGGCGAACCCCTTGCTCGTGCGCGACGCGGGCAGGCCCGGCACCCGGTCGTAGCCCCGGTGCCCCACGTGGTGCATGAGCAGCCAGCGCGTCGAGCGACCCAGCCCCAGCGCCACCGCGCTCAGCGGGTTGGGGCAGATCCACGCCGTGCCCACGCCCAGCCACGTGGCCATCCGCCCCCAGCGCTCCAGCTTGCGCAGGTGCGCCGCGTCCGCCTCGCCCAGGGAGGCGTCCACCTGGGCGCGGATCTCCTTCAGCTCCCGGTGGAAGCCCTCCACGTCCACGGAGGCGAGGTCGAAGTCGGGGGTGCCGCGGGACATGGAAGGACTCCTCGGGAGCGGGACGGGGAACCACGGGCACGGCCGGTCTGAGGCCGCACGGTAACCTCCACCCGGAGCGCCGAAAAGCCTTCCTTCCAGCTCACCCGCCCGCCGGGCGACGGGGCAACACCAGCTTCGCGGTGAGCACCTGCACCACGTCGCCCTTCTGGTTGCGCGTCTCGCTGCGCACCGTGGCGATGCCCCGGGCCGGATTCGTGCGCGAGGGCGTGATCTCCACCACCTCGCTCTCCACGTGCAGCACGTCCCCGGGACGCGTGGGCCTGGGCCAGCGGATCTCCCCGCCCGCCCCGACGATGCCACCCCGAAATGGCAGCCCGCCCTGAACGTTGAGCTTCATGGTGATGGCGGCCGTGTGCCAACCGCTCGCGGCCAGGCCCTCGAAGAGCGTGTCCTTCGCGAGCGCGTCGTCCAGGTGGAAACCCTGAGGGTCGAACTCCCGGGCGAACGCCTGGATCTGCTCCGCGTCCAGGGCGTGCGTGCCACTGACGAAACGCTGGCCCACCTGGAGGTCGTCCAGGAACAGCGCCTTCTGCTCACCCGTCTCCGCCGCGTCCATGTCCCCAACTCCTTCGTGCCTGATGCGTCACGCGCAATTAATGCTCACCCTACGGTGTGTGGATCCACCCATCCATGACAGACTGGGGGCTATCCGAATCCTCCTCTCGATCGCATTCTGGACCTTCCTCGCGCTGTCCAGCGCGGTGCTGTTCCTTGGGGCCCTCCTGCTGTGGGCACTCACCCGCCCGTTCGACGCGAACGGGCGCGTGTTGCACATGTACTCGTGCTTCTGGGCACAACTGTATTTCTACGTGAACCCGCTGTGGAACCTGCGGGTGGAGGGCCGCGAACGCCTGCCCTGGAAGGGCGCGGCGGTGCTGGTGGCCAACCACGAATCGCTGGCGGACATCCTGGTGCTCTTCGGCCTCTACCGACCCTTCAAGTGGGTCTCCAAGGCGGAGAACTTCAAGCTGCCGCTCATCGGCTGGAACATGCGCCTCAACCGCTATGTGCCGCTCATCCGCGGAGACCGCGCGAGCATCATCCAGATGATGGCCGGGTGTGAGCGCTGGCTTGCGCGCGGCGTCCCCATCCTGATGTTCCCCGAGGGCACCCGCTCCCACGACGGAGAGGTGAAGGCCTTCAAGGACGGCGCCTTCACGCTGTCCATCCAGCAGCGCTGCCCCATCATCCCCGTGGTCCTCACCGGCACCGCGCGGACCATGCCCAAGCACGGGCTCGTCATCCAGCAGGCGGTGCACGCCCGGGTGCGCGTGCTGGAGCCCATCGACCCGGCGGGCTTCGCCGGGGACGTGCACGCGCTGCGCGACCATGTGCGCGACGTGATTGTCAGCGAGAAGGCGCGCATGGAAGCCGAACGTTGAACATCACGCGCCCGTGACGGCCCCGTCACGATGAACCCGTCCCGCCGTGACGACTCCGGGGTATGAGCAGGGTGTGCCGCTCCCCCCTGCCTGCCCCCGTTCCGTGTCGTTCCTCGTCGTGGCCCTGCTGGGCCTGGGCGCGCTCCAGGCCCGCGCTGAAGACGCGCCACCGTCCACTTCCGGACTCACGGGGAGCGCGGAGGTGGCCGAGGTCGTGGTGGACAGCCCGGGCAAGACGAAGCACGGGACCATCAGCTCCTACGCGCAACTGGGCGTGGGCGACACGGTGGACGACGAGGCGCTGAAGAAGGTCGAGCGGCGCCTCTTGTCCACGGGCCTGTTCCAGGAGGTCCACGTGCGCACGGAGCCCCTGGCCGACGGGCGCGTGCGCTTGATTCTCCAGGTGAAGGACAAGGCGTCCTGGGTGGTGGCCCCCACGGTGGCGCTGTCCTCCGCCAACACCGGTGGCGGCCTGCTCTACGCGGAGAACAACCTGGCCGGCCGCGCGAAGAAGCTCGCGGCCGCCGCGCAGGTCAGCACCGGCGAGAGCGGCCTGTACATGGGCTACCTGGATCCGCTCGTCTTCGGCCTGCCGCAGCTCAAGTTCAGCCTGGAAGGACAGCTGCGGAGCGACCGGGTGGACGAATACCTTCCGGGGGCCAGCCAGGACAACCCGGAGATCGTCCGGCGCACGCGGCTCAACTCGGCGTCGCTCGCCGGAGAGCTGGGCTTCATCCTCTTCGAGCGCGTGCGCGCGGCGGCCAAGTACCGGCTGTCCAGCATCGACGCGCAGTCACCCGACCCGAAGAAGCCGGTGACGACGCAGGCGTTCTCCACGGGCCCTTCGCTGCGCGACACCTCGCTGCGCTTCATGGTGGGCCTGGATTCGCGCCAGACGCTGCACGCGGTGACGGAGGGCCTCAACCTGGAGGGCTCCTACGAGGTGTCCGTCCCGGGCGTGTGGAGCGAGTTCCGCTACCGCAAGTTCGGCGTCCTCTACCGCCAGGGCCTGCGCTTCTTCACCGAGAACAACCTCATCCTGCGCGGCGAGCTGTCCGTGGGAAAGGACCTGCCCTTCCACCAGGAGCTGGTGATGGGCGGCACCACCCTGCGCGGCTTCCAGTACCGCCAGTTCCGGGGCGACACCCGGCTCACCTTCACCGCCGAGTACCACTTCCCGCTCTTCACCATCAAATCGCTGGCGTTCCGGGGCGTGGGCTTCTCCGACACGGGCGTCATCGCCTTTCGCGACCTGCCCGCCGACGGCAGCCTGACGGACGCCTCCGGGCGCGTCATCCGGGGCTACCTGCCGGAGTCGAAGTCCGGACTCGACCACGCCACCGTGGCGCAGGGCGTGGGCGCGGGCCTGCGTCTGTATTTGAGCAACGTGGTGCTGCCGCTGCTGGGCGTGGACGTGGCGTATGGCGTCAACTCCGGCCAGTTGCGCGTCTATCTCATCGCCGGCGTCACCCCTTCGTAGCGCCCCGTCCGGGCGAACCGGGACGGCCGGTCAACTTCCGCACGCTCCGGGGCGATAATGCCTTCACCCCGGTCCGTCGCCGGGATGCACCCGCGAGTCGCCCCATGTCCAGGATCTCCAGACCCGCTTCGCCCCCGGCGCGAGCCCCTGTCAGCATGGAGGGCACCCCGGCGCGCCCCGCCAACGCGGTCCGCGCGCCGACGGCCCGGCGCGTCACGGACGGGCTCGATGCGCCCAAGGCGGCCGGAACCCGCCCTGCCCTGTCCCTGGACGTCCCGGTGCCGGCCCAGGCCGTCACGACGAAGCAGGCCAGTGCCGCCGGGGACCGACAGATCATCCGGGTGGAGACGAAGGCCGTCGAGCTGCCGTTGGGATTCACGATGCGCGACCACATCGCCATCAGCGTCAAGCCTTTGGACCTGGGCATCGCGCCGGGGCAACTCCAGGCGGAGCTGGACCGCGCCACAGCGGAGAAGCTCGCGGACGATACGAAGGCCTACGGGGCGGACATGAAGGCCGCGGGCTTCGATTCGCTCCAGGAATGGTCCCAGGCCCAGGGCTACTACGGCTCCCCGTCCCACGTCGCTTGGGCGGAGGCGGCCAGTGCCCGGACGGGGGGACAGATTCCCGCCGAGTTCTGGATGCGGTTCGATCCCTTCGGAGGCACCGCCGGCAACGGCCCCCACATCATCCCCACGGGCCTGTACCCCGGCGCCTCCAGCCGCATCGCCATGGCGCACGACACGGATTGGGACCTGGGGCGCTACTTCGGCGCGGGCCCGCTGAGCCAGCTCCAGGGCGCGCCAAACGCCGACGAGTTGGGGATGCTGGGCCTGCCCCCCCTGCTGGGAGGCGACTGCGACTACGTCAGCCCTTTCGGGCACCCCGACTGGGAGGTCGCCTACACCACCAGCATCGAACCGCCCGGGAAGTGAGACCGGGCCGGAGCCCTGCTTAAGACTTGCTCAAGGTCGTCCCGCTACCTTCCAGCACATCACTGGGAGGCAGCATGCGCGACGACACTCACGATCACGATCAGGGCCTCGAACACGACCTCAAGCTCCTGGCGGCGAGGCCCGACCGACGCCAGCTCCTGAAGTGGATGATGGCGGGCGCGGCCCTGCTGCCGCTCGTCGGCTGCGGCGGAGGCAGCGAGGGCAGCGGCTCCGCCTGCGAGTCCTCCGTCCCGGAAGAGACCGGCGGACCGTATCCGGGGGACGGCTCCAACGGGGCCAACGCGCTGGTGCTCTCCGGCATCGTGCGCGGCGACATCCGCTCCAGCATCGCGGGCCTCTCCGGCACCGCCGAGGGCGTCCCCTTCACCCTCAAGCTCACCCTCGTGGACAGCGGGGGCACCTGCGCGCCGCTGGAGGGCTACGCCGTCTACCTCTGGCACTGCGACCGGGACGGCAAATACTCCATGTACACCCTCCCCCAGCAGAACTACCTCCGAGGCGTGCAGGAGACGGACAGCACGGGGACGGTCACCTTCACCTCCATCTTCCCCGCCTGCTACTCCGGCCGGATGCCGCACCTCCACTTCGAGGTCTATCCCAACCTGTCCACCGCCACGTCCTCCAAGAACAAGCTCAAGACATCGCAGATCGCCCTGCCCACGGACGTCTGTCAGACGGTGTTCGCGACACCCGGCTACAGCGCCAGCGTGAGCAACCTGTCGCGGATCAGCTTCTCCTCCGACAACGTGTTCAGCGACGGGACGCAACTCCAGATGGCCACCGTCACCGGCAGCGTGGCGGAGGGCTACGTCGCCACCCTGACAGTGGGCATCCCGGCTTGATCCATTTGCTTCACGCTGTTTTGAGACACGCGGGAACCGCATTAGAACAAGTCCAGGATTCGTGGCATTCATGCGAATCCCAGACAAGGCTCCCCCATGCGTGGTTTGAAGGCCGTCGCGTTGCTCGCGGCGGTGACGTCCGTCCTGTCCCCCGGGTTGTCACGTGCGCAGTCGATCGCGGCGGCGCACGTGTATCACAACCACATGCCGAACTTCTGGCCGTACTACGACGTCTCGCAATACGCGACGACGCCCGTGGGCGGTCCCATCCGCTACGCGTACGACGCGCAGGTCATCCAGATCAAGCAGTCCCCCCCGTCGAACTACACGTACTTCCTGCCGTCGGGCGCGCCCATGCCGCACGACGATCTGGTGACGTACTACTCGCACAACGCCAAGACGGGCGCGTACCTGTACTGGCCGCCGGACGTCGCGCAGGACATGCGCACCAACGCGGCCACCGGCCAGGTGCACGTGACGATGTCCGGCGCCGTGGTGAACAACGTCAACGACCTGTCCACGCGCCGCAACGTGGCGGGCTACGACAATGCGTCCTGGGGCGCGCCGTGGAAGGCGAAGTACGACGCCCTGCGGACGCCCTCCGGCAAGCGCTCGTTGGATCTCATCCACTTCACCGGCCACCACAGCATGGGGCCGCTGGTGGGCAACGACTACTTCCTCAAGGACTTGGTCTACCAGAGCGCCACGCTCGCCCAGCCCTACTTCCTGGGCGGCAGCTTCCAGGCGTCCCCGGGGTTCTTTCCCACGGAGCTGGGGTTCTCCGAACGGCTGGTCCCCACGCTGGCGAAGCTGGGCGTCCAGTGGTCCGTCATCGGTGACAACCACTTCTCACGCACGCTGAAGGACTACCCGTACCTCAACGACCCGGGCGTGGACACGCTGGTGTCCCCGCCCAACCGCGCGGACCTGCAGAACACCAGCGGCGTGGGAAGCTGGGTGAGCGCGCAGATGGCGCACGAACAGCAGACCATTCGCAACAAGTACCCCTTCGCCTCCACGCCGCACTGGGTGCGCTACGTGGACCCCGCCACGGGCGCCGAGTCCAAGGTGGTGGGCATCCCGGTGAACCAGAACGGGTCCTGGCTGGAGGGCTGGGAGGGCTCCGCGACGGTGGACGTCGTGAACCTCCAGAGCTTCGAGGGGCTGGTGCCACAACGGCAGTTCTTCGTGATTGCCCATGACGGCGACAACAGCGGCGGCCGGGCCGGTTCGTCCGACACCTGGTACAACGGCCGCAGCGCGACCTGCACCGGCGGCGTGCAGTGTCTGGGCATCAGCGAATACCTGGCGTCCCACACCCCGGTGGCCAGCGACGTGGTGCACGTGCAGGACGGCTCCTGGGTGGACACGCGCGATTCGTCGTCGGATCCGCAGTGGCACCACTGGCGTCTGCCCATGGGCATCTGGAAGGGCCAGTTCCCCGCGTTCAACGCGGCCACCGGCCTCAACCTGGCGCCGAAGACGAACCTGAGCGGCCTGCAGGAAGGAATGACGGTCTCCTTCGAGCACGGCTGGCACTACCTGGAGCGCAACTTCGCCGGGCTCCAGGCGGCCCTCAACTACGCGAAGACGGCCGAGCAGATCTGGCTGGACGCGCACCCCAACCACTGGAAGCCCACCACCGCCCTCGACAGCCAGGTGACGCACGCGGGCAACCAGCTCAACCCGTGGATGTATTCCTTTCCGGTGAAGGGCGACGCGGCCAATGACTGGGCCGGCGGCGCCAACCCCGCGGAGCTGTCCTGGTACTTCCTGCTGCCCGCGATGGACTCCGGCTTCGGCTACTACGACGAGAACGTGGACGACATCGTCAAGCCGACGCTGTCCTTCAACCAGTCGCTCTACTTCTCCAGGCCCTACGTGCAGGACCGCCTCACGCAAGACCGCACCGGTCCGTCCGTGTGGTGGCCCCAGCGCTGGCCGTACAACCCCGGCAGCGCCAACACGGACAAGTCCGAGGGCTGGACGCTGCACCACTTCAACAACGTGTTCGGCCTCTACACATACGCCCACGACGTGAGCGGCATCGCCAGCATCAAGGCGCGCGTGCGCGTGCACACGGCGAAGTCCATCGACCCCACGGACAACACGCACAAGGTCTACGATCCGGCGGCGCTGAAGGCCGCGGGCATCCCGAACATCGACACCGCGCGCGTGGGCGCGTGGGTGGACTTTCCCCTCAAGCGCCGCGACCTGCGCCCGGCGATGAACGGCGTGTCCTGGCAGCCCGCGCACCTGGCGGTGATGGCGAAGGTGCCGGCGCAGGAGACGGGCGACCTCTACTACATCACGCTGGGCGGCTACCGCGACCAGCTGCTCGACTACTACATCGAGGCCACCGACACGCGCGGCAACGTCACCCGCAGCGAGATCCAATCCGTCTACGTGGGCGCGGGCCGCTACACGCTCACCGGCGGCAAGTACGTGGAGGACCTCAACGGCGCGGTGACGGGCACCTCTCCCTTCCTGGTGGTGGACACCGCCGCGCCGTCCACGCCCACGGGGCTGGTCGCGGCCACGACCACGGACCGCTCGGTGCGGCTCACCTGGACGGCCTCCACGGACGACGTGGGCGTCGCGGACTACCTCGTGTTCCGGGGCGGCACGCAGGTCGGCACCAGCACCACGCCGGCCTTCACGGACCCGGGCCTCACACCGAGCACCGCCTACAGCTACACGGTGAAGGCGCGGGATGCCGCGGGCAATCTGTCCAACGCGAGCAGCGCGCTCACGGTCACCACCAAGGCTCCGGACACCACCGCGCCGTCGGTGCCCACGGGGCTTACGGCCGGGACGGTGACGAGCTCGTCGGTGGTGCTGTCCTGGACGGCGTCCACGGATGGCTACGGCGTCGCGGGCTACCTCGTGCTGCGCGGGGGCGTGCAGGTCGCGTCCGTCACCGGGACCAGCTACACGGACACCGGCCTGTCCTCCTCCACGACGTACAGCTACACCGTGAAGGCCCAGGACGCGGCGGGCAACACGTCCGCGGCGAGCACCGCGCTCGCCGTGACGACGGGCACCGGCTACACCACCACCGTCTATTACAAGAAGGGCTTCGCCACGCCGTACCTCCACTTCCGCCCGGCGGGTGGCACGTGGACGGTGGCGCCCGGCGTGGCCATGCCGGACGCGGAAGTGGCCGGCTACGCCAAGTCCACCATCAACCTGGGCGCGGTGGACAAGCTGGAGGCCGTCTTCAACAACGGCAGCGGCACGTGGGACAACAACAACGGCCTGAACTACCTGTTCCCCGCGGGCACGTCCACGTTCAACGCCGGCAGCATCACCCCGGGCGGACCGGTGGTGGACACCACGGCCCCCACCCCGCCCACGGGCCTCGCCGCGCCGTCCAAGACGGACACGTCCGTGTCGCTCGTCTGGACGGCTTCCACCGACAACGTGGGCGTGACGGGCTACCTCGTGTTGCGCAACGGCACCCAGGTGGGCACGCCCACGGGCGCCGCGTTCACGGACACCGGCCTGTCCAGCAACGTCGCCTACAGCTACACCGTGAAGGCAAAGGACGCGGCGGGCAACACATCCACCGCCAGCACCGCGCTCTCCGTCACCACCAGCACGGGCAGCACCGCGACCGTCTATTACAAGAAGGGCTTCACCACGCCGTACATGCACTACCGCCCGGCGGGCGGCACGTGGACGGTGTCACCCGGCACGGCCATGCCCAACGCGGAGGTGGCCGGCTACGCGAAGCTCACCGTCAGCCTGGGCAGCGCCACGCAGTTGGAGGCGGTGTTCAACAACGGCAGCGGCACGTGGGACAACAACGGCGGGCTCAACTACTTCCTGCCGGAGGGCACCTCCACGTTCACCGCGGGCGTCATCACCGCGGGAGCCCCGTCCACCGACACCACCGCCCCGAGCGTCCCCACGGGCCTTGCGTCCCCGTCCAAGACGGCCACGACGGTGAGCCTGACGTGGACCGCGTCCACGGATGGCAGCGGCATCGCGGGCTACGACGTGTATCGCAATGGGACGCTGGTGGGTTCGCCCGCCTCGACGGCGTACACCGACACGGGCCTCACCCTGGGCACCGCCTACAGCTACACGGTGCGTGCCCGGGACAACGCCGGCAACGCCTCCGCGCAGGGCAGCGCCTTGAGCGTCACCACCGCCACGAGCGGGGCCTCCGTCACCTTCCGCTCCACGGCGAGCACGGTGCAGGGCCAGAGCGTCTACGTGGTGGGCAGCCTCGCCGCGCTGGGGAGCTGGAGCCCGGCGGCGGCCCTCCTGCTCTCACCGGCCAACTACCCGACGTGGGACGCGACGGTGGGCCTGCCCGGCTCCACCGCCTTTGAATACAAGTACATCAAGAAGGACGCGGGCGGGAACGTCGTCTGGGAGAGCGGCGCCAACCGCGCCTCCACCACGCCCGCCAGCGGCACCGTGACGCTCAACGACACGTGGCGGTAGTTGCGTAGCACGTCACGAAAGCAAGGAGCCCCCGCGAGCCTTCACGAGGCGCGGAGGCTCTTCACTTCAGCCCTGGGGATTCTTCGCCCCGACTACTCGGTGATGAGGTCGGTGTACTCGCTGCCGCTGATGGAGTTCCTCCACTTGGAGGAGAAGCCCAGCGCGTGCTGCGGGTTGACCACGTGGGGCACGGCTTCCTTCGCCACGTCCAGGCGGGTGATCTCATTGGGGAACAGGTCCAACACCATGCCGAACTGCGCGGCCGTCAGGTAGACGCGCTTGAGCATCTTGCCCGCCTTCTCCTCGCGGACGATCTCGTTCGGCTCGCTCTTGAGCGACTGGTAGAAGCCGCGCCAGGTGCTGGCGTCCATCGGGAACTGTCCGTCCCGCCGCATGTTGCAGCCCTCGTCTGCACCCGTGCCACAGTCGCGGGAGCCGTGCGAGGACGAGGGCCCGCGGTCATGCTCGCGCTCACGCTCACGGACGGGGGCCACGTACTCCGTGTTCGTCTCCGTCCGGGTCTCCGTGCGCGTCTCGGTCGTCGTCATGCCTCCCGTCACGCGCACGTCCATCATCGCCCCGCCGCCACGCACCTTCACGGTGGCGCCGTCCTGGCCGTCCGGACCCGACGCCTTCACCTGGATGCGCGCGGCGGGCATGTCCTGATCATCGACATCCACCTGCATGTTGATCTCCGCCCCCTGGGCGAAGCAGACGGAGGACACGAACAGGGACGAGGCCAGCACGGCGCGGACAAGCGTATTCATGGAGGTTCCTTGAGGTTGGAGCGGGCGCGCCCGATGGCCGGGCGTCATCGCCACTGCCAGTTCTCCACGCCGAATCCGTTCATTTATTCACTGCCGGTGGACAAATGAAGACCGCCCCGACTCCGGTCCTCCAGGCCAGCAGCGGCGTGGGGCACGAAATCGGGGCGGCGGGAGCGACACCGCTTCCCGTCAGGGGAAGCGGTCCAACGGAAGCGGGACGACGCTCAGGGGGTGGTGCCTTCGCTGACCGTGCCACCGGCGCGGCCCAGCACGTACTTCGCCAGCGCGAGCGCGTTGTTCTCGTCCACGAGGCTCGCGTAGGTGGGCATCTGCGTCCCGGGCTTGAAGGCCTCCGGGTTGCGGATCCACTTCGCCACTTCCTCCACGGGCTTGCCCTTCGCGCCCTGGAGCTTGGCCTCGTAGGCCTTGCCGGGGGCGTGGCACGTCGCGCAGCCCAGGGCGCTGAACATCTTCTCCGGGTCGCTGTTGGCGGGCTCCACCTTGGGACGGCCACCCGCGGGAGGCGGGATCACCTTGTCGTTGGGCTTCATGGAACGCAGGAAGGTGTAGAGGGCCGTCAGCTCCACGTCGTCCGCATAGCGGTACTTGGGCATCGGCGGGCGCAGGATGTGGCCGTCCGGCGTCACACCGGACTTCATGGCGACGAGGAAGTCATCCAGCGTCCACTTGCCGATGCCGGCCGTCTCGCTGGGCGAGATGTTGGGCGACAGCAGCTTGCCCTCGCCGCCCATCGGCGTCAGGTCGAACTCGAAGCCGCCGCTCAGCACCGTGTCGGGGTTCTTCAGCTTCGCCTCGCTGCCGTCGAAGCCCGGCGAGTGGCAGAAGACGCAGTCGTAGACGCTGCCCGCCAGGTAGCGGCCGTACTCCACGGAGTCCCCCGCCTTCGCGGGCACCGGCACCTCCGCGGTGCGGGACTTGTCGTTGATGCCCATGGCGAACGAGAACACCATCCGGCCCGGGGGCGTCAGCTCGGAGCGCGGCGGCTGCGCCTTCTCCGGCGCGAAGTCCGGGTGGCCGGAGCGCATGAACCCGATGACCGCCGCCAGGTCCTTGTCGCCCATGTTGGGGAACGGAGGCATGGGGCGGAACTTGTGGTTGCGGTCGATGGAGTTGATCACCATGCGGGCGATCTCCTGATCCGTCCACGCGCCCACGCCCTTCTCCGGATCCGACGTGATGTTCGCCGAATAGAAGGTGCCCAGATCGGGCGGGAAGTCGTGCATGCGCACGCCCACGGGCTTCGTGTTGCCGCCACCCGCGTGACATTCGGCGCACACGGCGCGGAAGACCTGCTCACCGCGCGCGATGCCTTCCGGCGACGAGTCGCGCGTGATGTTGGGTAGCGCGACGTTCTCGTAGGTCTTATTCACCTTGTGGGTGGCCACGCCCATCGCGGAGCCAGCGCCAATCAGGACGAGAACGACCAGGACTCCTACGGCCAGCAGGATCTTCTTCATCATGGGGAACGTTGCTCCGTACGGCGTGGATTCAGCACTCCGCCCTCCCCGGTGAAGGAGAGGGCGAAGCGGGAGGCGTTGGGGGTGGAACGAACTGCGACTACTGCCCGGGAACGCAGGTGCTGGGCGGGGGAATGTTCGGCTGATCCAGGGGCACCGCGTCCGCGAGCTGGAGCCCGGCGAACGTGACGACACCCGGCGTCGGAGGAAGCGCGATGGGATCCGTCTTCCAGGGCCGGTTCTCCACCGTGCTCGTGGTCGGATCCTTCACCGTGTAGACCACCGGAACCGGAGGCCCCATCAGCGGCGGGTGGACGATGGCGACGATGCCCACGCTGCTCACGGTGGCCGCCGGAGCGCCCGGAGGGGTCGGGGCGATGAAGAAGCCGCGCGTGGACTGGAAGGGCGCCAGGGGAGGCGGCAGCGCGCCCGGAGGCGCCCACTCCACCTGGAACACCCGGCCCGCGGACGCAGTCACGGTCGTGTTGTCCGCCGGCACGCGGAACACGGGGAAGCCCGGCCGGTACAGCCAGAAGACCGTCACGCCGGCGTAGCGCGCCGGGTTGAGCAGGTCCTGCACCGTCACCGCGGTGCCTTCGGTGCTCAGGTACTTCGCCACGGCCTCCAGGATGCCCTTGTCGCTGACCTGGATGGCTTCCAGGCCCACGCACGCGCTGTGGCCCGTGACCACCGGACGCGCGGCCGCGGTGGGCACGTAGTTGCCCACGGGCACCGGCGGCAACGGGAACGGCGTGGGCGCGTCGTTGGCCAGCGCGCCCTCTCCCAGCGACAGCATGAGGTAGATGGGCGGAACGTAGGTGGCGGGGTCCGCCGGAGGCGCCTTGGGCCAGGGCCGCGTGGGCACCTTTTCGATGGTCCACAGGCCGGCCGCGCTGGCCATCACCGGAGGCGGCGGCGGGCGCGGCGCGGGCGGCTGTTGCGTGAAGTCCGGCACCGTGTCCAGCACCGTCACCAGGGAGTTGCGCACCGTCGAGCGCTGGAACAGCGGGCTGAACTCCGCGTACAGCGGCGGCAGCGGGCACTGCTTGCGGCCGTTGACCACCGGCCCGTACAGCTCCGAGCAGGTCGCCAGGTTGATGAAGTACGCCTCGGGGTCGACCGTGAAGCCGGTCAGCCGGGTGGTGAGGCCCTCCGGCTCGCGGTTCACGTAGACGGGCCGCGGGACGAAGGTCGACGACGCGGGCGTGCCGGACTCCTGGCAGCCAACGCCCAACAGGCTCGCTCCGAGGAGCGTTCCAACGAAGAGGGACTTTTGCATGGCTCGTCGCATCCCCTACTTCGCGGGGAGGATGTGGCTGGAGGGAAGCTGATCGCCGCCGTGGCACGTCTGCGCGCAGTTGCCGAACTTGTTCACGGCGCCGCGCTGCTTGAAGGCGGTCTGGAAGAATTCATCGCCGTGCTGCGACAGGTGGCACGAACCGCACAGCGACAGGCTGGGGCGCTCGGTGCTCTTGCGCGTCAGGTGGCACACGGTGCAGTCCGCGCGGTTGGCCGGGTAGCGCGCCGAGTTCATGTGGATGCGGTGCACCATCTCCTGCGTGCGGCCCACCGTGTCGGTGTCGTAGTGGTGGCACACCTTGCAGCTCTCGATGTGGTCCACCGACAGGCCGTGGCGCAGGTTGTCCAGCGAGTTCACGCCGCGGTGGCAGATCTGGCAGTTGCCCACGTTGCCCGGGTAGCTCGTCGACTCGTCCTGGCCCACCTGGAAGAAGAACGGCGACAGCTTGGCGACGCGCTCACCCATGGAGGCGCGGTTGAACTTCACCAGCGCCACGTAGGTGCCCGGCTTCGCATCCGGGGGCAGGGAGAAGGTCTGGCGCGTGGGCCACTTGAAGTCCGCGAGGCCCGGCGTCAGGCCGGTCAAGGTCGCGTCATCGATGAAGGCGAACGGGAAGGGACGGGCCAGGAACTGCGGCTTGTCGCTCGGGTCGCCCAGCACCTTGAAGTCGTGGATGGGGCCGGCGATGGCCACGTTCGGAATGGAGTCGTTCTCCGTGACGGTGGCGATGACGCTGGGCACGAAGGTGATCAGACCGTTGGACTGGTTGTTGATCATCTCCCGCGCGCTGGGCAACAGCTCCGGCGTGTGCAGGTGGTTGCCCGAGTTGTCGCGCAGGTCGACGTAGACGCTCACGTCCTCGCCGGGCTTGTAGAAGCTGCCCTGGTTGGGGGGCGAGAACGTCAGCCGCGAATCCAGACCCGGGCTGCACTGCACGGGCTGGCCGGCGTCGTCGGTGCACGTGGAGGGACGGTCTTCCGGGAGCACGAAGGTGACGGGGAAGAAGAACGGCTTGTTGGGCAGCTGGCTCCAGGTCGCCCGGAGCGCGCCGGGACCCGACAGGCGCGGCACGCGCAGCACCTTGAAGGGGTTGGTGCTGCCGACCATGTCCACGCGCGCGATGGTGCGGAACGTGGGGGGCTGCGCCAGGCCGCCCGGGAGGCCCGTCACGGTGCCAGGGTCCTTGTCACCGGGGAAGCGCGGCGGCTTCAGGTTCTCCGAGCGCCAGGAGAAGCGCGAGTGGCCCGCGTAGGGCGACGACGCGAGCAGCTCCGAGCGCAGGTAGGTCTGGCTGGCGCGGGGGGTGCCCGCCTCGTCCAGCACCTCCACGGTGATGGTGTCGTCCGTCACCTTCTGCCAGTTGGCGTTGCCGAAGAGCACCTCGCGCGTCCAGCACTCCTCCACGACGCCGGCGAGGCTGTAGAAGCTCCACTCGTCCTGGCCCTGGCTGACATTGCTCCAGTCCAGGCCGGCGAACGCCGTCTGGGTCTTGATCCACGTCAGCGCGGCGCTCAGGTCCGTGGGGTTGGTGTGCTGATTGACCACCGTCTCCGAAACGGAGAACTGGTTCAGGAAGTACTGGGTGTCCGCCAGGATCTGCAGCGTGCCCGAGGGCGGCGACAGCGTGAGCGGGTCCTGCGCCAGCGGCGTGATGCACACGTCCGGGTACGGGATGACCGTGCCGTCGGGCCGCAGGTTGGGCGTGCCGTTCTTCGCGACCATCTGGCCGTTGGGAAGAAAGGCGCAGCCATTGATGTACTGGAGGCTCAGCCGGACCGCTCCGGAGTTGAGGCCTTGATAGGGGTCGAACCGTGTGGCGCCGCGGCCGGTGGTGGAGCCCTCGTCGTCAGTGACCTTGAGGAGGTTGCACGACAGCAGGGGCACCAGGAGGGCGCACCACGCGCTCTTGAGCAGGATTGAGCGGATCATGGAAGACGAGGCCGGGATCAGACAGGGGGGAGAAGGAACCAGATGCTCTCTCGCGCGGGCCCACACGTCCCACCGCTCCCAACGCTCTCCGCGCTTCGCGGCGCGAAGTCGTGAAGCAGAGGGAAAGGTCGGGAGGAGAACACCTCATCGGACCGAACTGACCACATTATGAGAGTCCGCGCAATTCGCGGACCACCGGTCGTCATGGGTAGGGCGGCAGCAGGAACCCGGCCGACAGCAGCAGGGAGAACACCAGCCCGAGCCCCGCCGTCTTGCCCAGGTGCGGATTGAGCGCGCTGCCGTCCTCCTTCCAGATGGCGCGGATCTCCTTCGCCGCCAGGGGCAGCCCGGCCAGGGGGAGCAGCCAACCGGAGCGGTGGTCCGGGAGCAGCAGCCAGGCCAGGACGGGGATGAGGAACGCGCCGGCGACGGCCACCGTGTACTCCCACTGTCCGAAGCGGCGGCCGAAGCGCACCACGAGGGTGTTCTTGCCCACGACCCGGTCGGTGTCCCGGTCGCGCAGGTTGTTCACCGCGAGGATGCCGGACGCGATGAGTCCCATGGACAGGCCCGCCAGCATCACCTCCTGCGTGACGTGGTGGGAGAGCACCAGGTAGCTGCCGCACACGCCCGACAGGCCGAAGATGAGCAGCACCATCACGTCGCCCAGGCCCATGTAGCCCAGCGGCCTGGGGCCCGCCGAATAGAAGACCGCGCCCGCCAGGCAGAAGGCGCCGCCCGCGAACACCGGCCAGCTTCCCTCCCGGGTCAGGAACAGCAGGGCCAGGAAGGAGCCGGTGAAGGCCAGGGCCGCGGCGCTCGCGACCTCACGCGCCGTCAGCCAGCCCTTCTGGGTCACCCGCGCCGGGCCCAGGCGCGCGTTGGTGTCGGCGCCCCGCTCGAAGTCCGCGTAGTCGTTCACCAGGTTGCTGACGATCTGCATCAGCACGAAGCCGATCAGGAAGATGAAGGCCGGCACCGGCCGCCAGCTCCCCTCCGACGAGGCGAAGGCCCACCCCAACAGCGTGGGCGCGACCGAGGCGGTGAGCGTCTTGGGGCGAAGGGCCGTCCACCAGACGCGAGGCAAGGACGGCGTCGCCTCCAGGGCCACTGGATGCGTCGACGAAAGCTGTGGGTTCATATGGGTGGGGGAGCGGGCGAGGGCGGGTTGCAGCGCCATCGTACGAAGAGAAGATACATGTATCAAGCCGGGCTTATGACAGCCATTGGTGGGTCAGAATGAACCCCGCCCAGCTCCTAAGCCTAAACAACGTAATTCGATATAGAACAGTCATACTGGAATTCACTGACGCCGGGCTGATAGAAGGCGCCGATGAATCGATCCCCTTCCCTGTCCTCCCGTTCCCCGTCTTCCCGTTCGCGCCCGGGTGTCCTCGCGCTCCTCGGCGTGTTCGCGCTGGCGCTGGGCGCCTGCAGCGACGACGCGACGCCCATCTCCGAGGCGCGCGCCGAAGGCACGGGCGCGGAGGTGACGGTGGAGGGCTACGTCTCCGTGCAGCCCGGTGCGTTCGTCTCCGCGCTGGGGGATGAGGGCTTCGCGCTGCAGGACGGAACGGGCGGCATCTACGTCAAGCTGGATCCGAAGCAGACCTTCGGCCTGGGCGCGCACGTGCGCGTCAGCGGCACGCTGGACGAGCAGAACCAGCTGCGCATCCTCAAGGCCGAGGCCGCGGACGTGGAGCTGCTGTCCGGAACACAGTTGGTGCCCGCCAAGGAAGTGGGCACCGGCGCCGTGAACGAGTCCGTGGAGGGCACGCTCATCGACGTCACCGGCGCCATCACGCAGACGTTCCAGGACGACTCGCCCTACGGCTACAAGCTCTACTTCAACGACGGGACGGGCGAGGTGCAGGTGTTCGTGCACGTGTCGGCCGGCTTCGACAAGGCGACGCTGCAGGCCCTCACCCTGGGGCAGCGCATCCGCGTGGTGGGGCTGGCCGCGCAGTACGAGACCACGTACGAAGTGGCGCCCCGCGCGCCCTCGGACCTGACCGTCCTCCCGTAGCGAGGACCGCCCACCGCTCCCGGAGCCCCTGGCACCCCGAGTGCCAGTTCCGGGACGGTCCGGCCGTTGGCTTTCGAGCACTCGCCGTGGAGCTCTCCTCCCGGCGTATCCACTCGCCAACGCGTGTCTGGCGAGCGAACAGGCGGGCAGGTCCCAAGCGCACCGGCAGTGCCAATCCATCCGGGTCCCTGGCGGACGAACGAGGGCTGGCATGGACGCACTTCGAGGAACAGCGGTGGTCTTGTTCGCATGCGCGAGCGTGCTCGGGCCGGGCGCCGCATGGGCTCAGGCTCCGGGTGGGGACGACTCCGGCGACATGATGTCGGAGGAGAAGCTGGAGGCGCTGCTCGACACGCCCACCGCGCAGCCGTCCCAGGACGAGCTGACGGCGGAGGCGTTCGGACCGGAGAAGCTGACGTCCTACTTCGCCGAAGGGCTGCTGGCCAAGGCGAGGGCGGAGTTCGACCGGGGCCGGTACAAGTCGGCGCGGGCGCTGCTCGCGACCGAAGCGCCCCCGTCCCTTCCGGGCCGCTACCTGCAGGCCCAGAGCGCGTTCCTCGCGAAGGACTTCACCACCGCGGCCGCGGAGTTCACGGCGCTCGCGGAGGACTACGCGCCGCTGCGCGACCACTGCCTGATGCGGGCCGCGCAGTCCCATGAGCGCCTGCACAAGCCGCTGCGCGCGGCGGAGCAGTACGGCGCCGTGTCCACCGGTTCGCCGCTCTACCCGGAGGCCCGCTTCGCCATGGCGAGCGTGCTCAAGCGCCAGTTGCGCATCCCGGAGGCGCTGACGGCGCTGCAGGAGTTCATCGACAGCCGGCAGGCACGCGGACCGGACGCGCTCCGGATGAAGGCGCTCCTGGCGTACTGCGACCTGGCTCGCGCGGCGGGCCAGTACAACGCCGAGCACCGCGCGCTGCTGGAGGTCTGGGCCACCGCGCCGATGTCGCCCGCGGCGGACCGTGCCAGAGCGATGCTGAGGGACCTGCCGCTGCCCATGAAGTGGCGGGTGCGCCGGGCCGAGGCGCTGGTGGAGCTGCACCAGAACCTGGCGGCGATGACGCTGCTGTCCCGCTCGGGTCCGCGCACGGAGCTTCCGGACGAGCTGGCCTGCCGCGCCCAGCTCACCCTGGGCCGCGCCCTGCGCAAGGAGCGCCAGCACCGCCGCGCCATCCAGGTGCTGGAGCCGGTGGCGCGCGAGTGCCTTTCACCCGAACAGCGTCCCCAGGCGCTCTACCTGCTGGCCTATTCGCAGTCGGTGGTGCAGCCGGAGGCGGCCGTGGAGACGTACGCCACGCTGGCGAAGGACTACCCGGAGCACGGCTACGCGGACGACGCGCTGTTCTTCGAGGCCTGGACGCAGCAGCGGCTGGGACAGGCGGACGAGGCGCTCAAGAACTACGAGGCGCTGGCCAAGCTCTACCCCGCCGGCAACTTCGCCGCCGAGGCCCTCTTCCGCGCCTTCTGGCTGCACTCGCGCAAGGGTGAGACGCAGCAGGGCCTGGCGTCGCTGATGGCGGTGGAGCAGCTCCCGGAGACCGCGCGCACCGACGACGCGCTCTGGCGGGCGCGCTACTGGCAGGCGCGCGTCCAGGAGACCGGCGGCGCGCTGGAGGAGGCGCTGTCGCGCTACGAGCTCATCGCCACCGAGCGCCCCACGGCGTGGTACGGCCTGCTGTCCCGGACCCGGCTCGCGCAGCAGGCCCCGGAGCGGCTGGCGCGCATGACCGAGGCCTCCGCGGCCCCGGCGGTGACGAAGGCCATGACGGGCGTGCCGACGACCGTCCCCGGCTCCGACGAGGTCTGGCCCCTGCCGCCCGGCGCGCTCCAGAAGGATCCGCGCTTCGCGGCCGGCGTGGAGCTGCTGCGCCTGGGACAGCCGGGCGTGGTGGAGGAGCTGCTCGCGGTGGACACGCGCGGCCTCGCGGAAGCGCCCGCGCGACTGCTCTACCAGACGATGCGCCGCACCGGCCGGGGTCGGGCCACGCGGCAGGTGGCGCGCATGTCGCTGCGCCAGGAAGCCTCCGGGCCGCTGAGCGCCGCGTCGCGTCCGGTGTGGGAGGCCACGTGGCCGCTCGCCTTCCGCCCGCTCATCCAGAGCCATTCGCGCTCGGCGCGCGTGGATCCGGACCTGTTGCAGGGCCTCATCCGCGAGGAGAGCCGGTTCAACCCGCGCGCCCGCTCCTCCACCGGAGCGCTGGGGCTCGCGCAGCTCATGCCCGCGACGGCGCGGCAGGTGGCGGACTCGCTCAAGATGGGCGCCGTGGACGAGGCGTCCCTGCTCCAGCCCGCGCAGAACATCCGCCTGGGCGCGGCGTACCTGGGTCAGTTGCTCAAGCACTTCGACGGCAATCCCGCCTACGCGGTGGCCGCCTACAACGCGGGCCCGGCGGCGGTGGAGCGCTGGCGCCGCGCCCTGCCCGAGGCGGAGCTGGACGAGTGGGTGGAGCACATCGCCTTCGAGGAGACCCGCGACTACGTCAAGCGCGTGCTGGGCAGCTACAGCGCCTACAAGCTGCTCTACGCGAACCAGGTCCCCACCACCTTCCAGCCCGCGCGCAAGGCGCCACTGGAGGCCGCGCGCGTGCCGAAGGTGAGCCCCGCGACGGGCACCGGCGGCAGCGGCAAGAACGTGGCGACGCCGACGTCCTCCATCTCCGGCGGGCGGTAGGGCCGTCCTCGCAGGCGGCCGGGAGCCATACCTCCCGGCGCTACGGCGTGAGCCGCTGCGCCACCGCGCTGGTCATGATCAACGAGGCCCGCGTGGACGCGCTCATCACCGACGCGGGCGCGCTCACGCTGAACGGCTGCTGGCGGAAGAAGTCCGTCTCTCGCTGCGCGAACTCCATGATGTTGCTGATCGTCGCGGGCCGGTTCAGCAGCTCCCGCTGGGCCTCGTAGAAGTCGCCCACCTGGCCGGCTGCGACCTCGCGGCCCGCGGCCTGTCCCGCCCGGCCCTGCTCTCCCGCGCGCTCCAGCAGGCTCGACGCGGCGGGCGCCATTCCCGGAATCGCGAGGGCCGCGGCGCTCGGCGCGGCGCCGATGCCGTACCCCACCGCGCCCAGCGTCTGCATCGCGCCGGACAGCAGCGGACGGATGGCCGCGCCCACGGAGCCCGGGGGACTCTGGCGCGTCACCTCCAGGGCCCGCTCGCGCTGCCCCAGCGGCGCGGGGCCTTCCGTTCCCGTGAGGCCCACCGGAGGAGGCGCACCGGGCGGCACGAAGCCGTCCTGCTGGAGCGCCACCTGCGTCTGCGTCAGGGCGGAGGCGGACTCAGGCGCCGCGGGGCGCGCCTCCGCCACGTCCTCCACCGGATTGGAAACAGGGCGGGTGACGCCCCGGCTGCCGACAGGACCGATGTTTCCCATGGGCCCCGAGGCTACCACGGCCTTCCCTCGACGCCGGACGGAATGAACGTCCCGTCCGGCGCCTGGAGGGGTGTGGCGGGACCTGCTACTTCGCGCCTTCGGGCAGCGTGATGGACTCGGAGCGAACGATGAACTCGCTGGCCACCGCGTTCACGTCGATGCCCGTGAAGTGACGGTACGGGTAGGCGCCATCCGCGATGGTCTCCACGAACTCCACCTCGTCACCCAGGACGGACTTGCCGTTCATGTCCACGTTGAAGGTGTTCTTCACCGCGCCCACGCGCCACACGCACGCGCCCACGTCCGACGCCGCGCGCTTCGACAGGCCGTCGATGTCGAAGTCGTTCAGGAAGTGGTGGTTCAGCTCCGCCCAGCGGAGGAAGTCACGGAAGTTGGTGAAGGTGATCATCATGCCGGCCGGCTGGGGCGTGGACCCCTGGAGGACGCCGCCCAGATAGACGTTCATCGTGTAGCGCGAACCGCCCGGCGAACCCGTGAACGTGGGCGCCATGGTGACCGTGTTCGCCTCGCGGCCCGGGGTGATCTTCAGCGTGCTGACCACCTGATCCGCGTCACGCGCGGACAGCTGGAGGCCGCCCTTCGCACCCAGGCTCATCGCGCTGCGCTGCTCCCACTTCACCGCCTTGGGGAAGATGCTGGCGACACCGTCCGTCTTCGCCGCGAGCCCGGAGACCACCAGGCCCTCCTTGCCAACCGCAAGCTTCGCCTTGCCCAGCGCGCAGCTCGCGATGCCGTCGAACTGCTTGATGCACTGGGACTCCGCCGCGGACTCCTGCGCGTTCAGCGAACCGGAGGGCTGGGTGTCGTCGGCGCCGGCACAGCCCGCCAGGGACAGCAGCATGGAAGCCAGCAGGGAACCCGTCATCTTCAGGTGCATGAACTACCTCGTCGTGGGGTGGACTGCACCGCCCACCCCTGCACCGCTTGCGCCAACACCCTCCGTCTGTCTGTCTTCACTCGTGTGTTTCATGAAATGAGAAAGCAAAAGTAGCCTTGGGCGTCACATGAAACAGCGTATTTGTAGCAAGGCGGGTCACAGGGAGTGAAAGTGCGGCGGCGACGCTGACGCGGACCTGAAACCTGGATTCAAGGAATGGGCCGCGACGTCGAGAGAAGATGCCGCGGCGCACAACTTCTGACCGGCCCGGTCGGATAACCTGGGGAGCGCGGTTCATCCCCTGGACTCCCCCACCATGGCCACGAAGATTCCCGA
>SECN01000454.1 GCA_004173515.1 Myxococcaceae bacterium
TCATCAACATCGGCTCCATCGCGGGGGAGTTCCCCTACCCGGGCGGCAACGTGTACGGCGCGACGAAGGCGTTCGTGCACCAGTTCAGCCTGAACCTGCGCGCGGACCTGCACGGCACGGCGGTGCGCGTGACGGACATCGAGCCGGGCCTGCTGGGCGGCACGGAGTTCTCCAACGTGCGCTTCAAGGGCGATGACGCCCGCGCCGCGTCGCTGTACGCGAACACGCAGCCGCTGACGCCGGAGGACATCGCGGACACGGTGCACTGGGTGGCTTCGCGGCCCGCGCACGTGAACATCAACGTCATCTCCATGATGCCGGTGGCGCAGGCGTTCGGTCCGCTGCCGGTGAAGCGCCAGGCCTGAGGCCCGGCGCCGCTCAGCCCGGCACGGGCAGCACGGCTTCCAGCAATGGCGCGGGCACCGTCGGGTCGTCCGCGTCCGCCACCAGCAGCAGGTGGACGCGCCCACCCTCCACGCGCGCGTCCACGCCCTCCAGCTTCAAGCCCGCGTCCACCGCGTCCAGGTACACCGGCGTCCCATCCGGCGCGAGCACGCCCACCGCGGAGCCCTTCACCGGGCCATCCGCCACGCGGTCGCGCGAGTCCTCCGCCGTGGCGGTGAACACCACGCGCCCATCCGGCAGCGCCGACGCGTCCGTGAAGGACAGCCGGACGCCGTTCGCCTCGCCCAGCTCCCACCGGCGCACGCTGCGCACCGCCACCGGCCCCAGCGCGCCCACGTCCACGCTGGCCAGCACGCGGTCCAGGTCCAGGTCCACCAGCGCGTCCACGCCGCCCTCGCCGTTGCCCCGGTTGAGCAGCCGCAGCCGCTTGCCCGCCACCGCCGCGCCTTCCACATTGAGCGCCACCAGCTCGCGCTCCAGCTGCACGTAGAGCGACGTGCAGTCCACCGTGCGCGGCTCGCCCGCGAGCGTCCCGTCCGCGTTCAGGGGCAGCACCGACGCCCGGCGCCGCGCGGGCGTGGACCCCGAGGGCAGGGCCAGCAGCGCCCCGTGCGCGAAGGACGCGGACGGGCCCAGCCGGCACAGCGCCTCCAGGTCCGGCTTCGCCACCTTGCGAGCCGCGTGTTCATCCGGAAGCTCACCCGGAAAGAGGCGCACGGTGTGGCCCGGCGCGTCTCCGGTGGCGGGGAACACGGCGAGGTGGAGCGCGTCGTCCGCGACGACGTAGAGCCAGTCCCCCGCGCGCACCAGGCCGCTGGCGGCGGAGACGTGCGCGGGACGGCCGGGGGCTTCAGGCGCCGCGAGGGTGAGCGTGCGCCGGCGGATGGTGGGAATCATGGGACCCGGGAGCGTCGCCGACTACAGCAGGGTTCCGCTCAGGAAGAGGCTCGCGGCCGTGAAGTAGATGACGAGTCCGGTCACGTCCACCAGCGTGGCCACGAAGGGCGCGGACGCGCTCGCGGGGTCGAAGCCCACGCGCCGGAGGAGGAACGGCAGCATGGAACCGGACAGCGTGCCGAAGATGACCACGCCCACCAGCGACACACCCACCGTCATGCCAATGAGGAACGCGTGCTCGCCGTAGCTGTGGAACAGCGCCTGCCACGCCATCACGCGCAGGAAGCCCACGATTCCCAGCACCGCGCCCAGCGCCAGGCCCGTGCTCAGCTCCCGCCGGGCCACGCGCCACCAGTCCTTCAGCCGCATCTCCGACAGCGCCAGCGACCGGATGATGAGCGTGGTGGCCTGGCTGCCGGAGTTGCCGCCGGAGCTGATGATGAGCGGGATGAAGAGGCTCAGCACCACGGCGCGCGCGATTTCGTGCTCGAAGTAGCCCATCGCCGTGGCGGTGAGCATCTCTCCCAGGAAGAGCACCATCAGCCAGCCGGCGCGCTTCTTGAGCATCGCCAGGAAGCCCACGTCGAAGTAGGGCGCGTCCAGGGCCTCCATACCGCCGACCTTCTGGATGTCCTCCGTGGCCTCTTCCTGGACCACGTCCACGATGTCGTCCACCGTGACGATGCCCTTCATTCGCCGCTGCTCGTCCACCACGGGCATGGCCATGAAGCTGTGCTCGGAGAAGGTGCGGCTCACCGCCTCCTGGTCCGTGTTCTCCGCCACGGTGATGACGTCGCGAATCATCACGTCCGCCACGCGCTTGTCCGGCGCGGCCTGGAAGAGCTGGCGCAGGGACAGCACGCCCTGCAGCCGCTGCTCGGCGTCCAGCACGTAGGCGTAGTAGACGGTCTCCACCTTCTCGCGCGCCTGCTTGCGCAGGTACCCGATGGCCTCGTCGATGCTCATGTCCGGGCGCACGCGGGCGAAGCGCGGGTTCATCAGACCGCCGGCGTCGTCCTCCGCGTAGGCCAGCAGGACGTTCACCTCGCGGCGGCTGGCGTCGTCCAGCTGCGACAGGATGGCGTTGACCTGGTCGGGCTCCACCGCCTGCACCAGGTCGGCCAGGTCGTCTGGGGGGAGCAGGCGCACCCAGGTGCGGCGCTCACCCTGCGGCAGGCTGAGGATGAGCTCGGCCTGTTCCCTCGCGGACAGCCCCAGGAAGAAGTCGTCCGCCACCGCCGGGGGCAGCAGGCGGAAGCCTTCCAGGCGCTCGTCCAGGGACAGCACGGCCCAGGCCTCGTGGAGCTCGTCGGGGGACAACGCGTTCTGGCTCTGGGGACTCTCCACCATGAAGTGCCTCGGAAGGGGAGGGTGCGCGCGCTCCGATGCGCGGCGCGCCGGCCTCTCTACACCCCCGAGGAGGACACGGCGAGTGGAAGGCGCGAAACATCGCCCTGAAACTTCGCCCGCCTGCCTGGTCCATCCATCACCCCCCGGGCCCCGGGCTCATGGACCGGGGGGCCTGTCTGCCTTGGCGGCCTGTCTCGGTGGTGGTTCGGGTCGTCCGGCCGGGTGCCGTGAGCCAGCCTGTCCTGGTCGAACACGCCATCCTCGTCCCGGTCGATGCCGATGCGACGCTCGGTTCCTTTGGACACCATGGTCCACGGTCCAGGTCGGCTCACCGTCGGCGGAGGCCAGCGTGCGCAGGAGCGCGGTGTTCACCGTCTGGGCGGCCCGGTCGGACTGGAAGCTGTTGCCAGCAGAGAGGCGACCTTGCGAGTCGGATCAGGTCTTCTGCTGGATGAGCTCGACCTTGTAGCCGTCCGGGTCTTCCACGAAGGCGATGACGGTGGTGCCGTGCTTCATGGGGCCGGGCTCGCGGATGACCTTGCCGCCGGCCGCGCGGATGGCGTTGGCGGTGGCGTGGATGTCGCTGACGCCCAGGGCGATGTGGCCGTACGCTGTGCCCAATTCATACTTCGCGGTATCCCAGTTGTGGGTGAGCTCCAGCGCGGGGTGGGTGTCCTCCGGACCGAAGCCGACGAAGGCGAGCGTGAAGCGGCCTTCCGGGTAGTCGTGGCGGCGCAGCAGCGTCATGCCGACGACGCGGGTGTAGAAGTCGAGCGACTTCTCCAGGTCGCCGACGCGGAGCATGGTGTGGAGGATTCGCATGCGGGCGGTCATAACCGCCGGGACCGTCAGGGTGAAGCCGCGTGTGCGGTGCCCTTCAGGGAGGGCAGGCCTCCGGGCCCGGGAGGGCGGTCCGTCGCCGTGCGGGCAGGCATCCGCATGGGGGTGGAAAGCCGACACCGGAGCCCCACGCGAGGCGGGGAGCGGCGCCCGGCGCGTGCTATGCCACCGCGCATGAAACACGCTCAAAGCCAGGCCCTCTTCGCCCGTGCGCAGGCGCGCATCCCGGGTGGCGTGAACTCTCCGGTGCGCGCCTTCCGTGGCGTGGGGGGTGACCCCGTCTTCTTCCGGGAGGGCGCCGGCGCGTGGCTCACCGACGTGGATGGCAACCGCTACGTGGACCTGGTGGGAAGCTGGGGCCCGCTCATCCTCGGGCACGCGTACCCGCCCATCATCGAGGCCATCCTGGAGGCCGCCCGTCGTGGCACCACCTTCGGCGCCCCCGTCGCGGCCGAAGTGGAGTTCGCGGAGCTGCTCTGCGCCACGATGCCGTCGCTGGAGAAGGTGCGCCTCGTCTCCAGCGGCACGGAGGCCACGGTGGCCGCCATCCGCGTGGCGCGAGGCTTCACCGGCCGCGAGCACATCCTCAAGTTCGAGGGCTGCTTCCATGGCGCGGGCGACCCGTTCCTCGTGAAGGCGGGCAGTGGTGTGGAGACGCTGGGCCTGCCGGACTCGCCGGGCGTTCCCGCGGCGCTGGCGGCGCTGACGCTCACCGCGCCCTTCAACGACCTGGAGGCGGTGGAGCGCATCTTCGAGGAGAAGGGCAAGGACATCGCCTGCGCCATCATCGAGCCGGTGGTGGGCAACATGGGCGTGCTGATTCCGCGCCCGGGCTATCTGGAAGGGTTGCAGGCGCTCTGCCAGAAGCACGGCGTGCTCTTCGTGCTGGACGAGGTGATGACGGGCTTCCGGCTGGCGCGCGGCGGGGCGCAGGAGCTGTACAAGCTCAAGCCGGACCTGACCACGCTGGCGAAAGTGGTGGGCGGCGGCATGCCGCTGGGCGCGTACGGCGGCCGGCGCGACATCATGTCCAAGGTGGCGCCCGAGGGGCCCGTGTACCAGTCCGGCACGCTGTCCGGGAACCCGGTGGCGGTGGCGGCGGGCATGGCGTGCGTGAAGGCGCTGGCGGCCCCGGGGACGTACGCGCGGCTGGAACAGCTGGGATTGCTCCTGGAGGAGGGCTTCCGCGCGGAGGCGAAGGCCGCGGGGGTGCCGGTGACGGTGAACCGCGTGGGCAGCATGCTCACGGTGTTCTTCACGGCGGAGCCGGTGTTCGACTACGCGTCCGCGAAGAAGGCGGACACGGCGAAGTTCGGGCGCTTCTTCCACGCGATGCTGCACGAAGGGGTGTACCTGCCGCCCAGCCAGTTCGAGGCGGCGTTCGTGTCGCTGGCCATCGGCGAGCCGGAGGTGGCGCACGTCCTCGCCGCGGCCCGCAAGGCGTTCCGCTCGCTTGGCGACGCCCGTTGAACCGGAGCCCCTGAAGGGGCCGCTGCGCTTCGGTCCCTACACGCTCGTGCGCCGCATTGGCGCGGGCGGCATGGGGGAGGTCTTCCTCGCGCGCGAGGAGGGCGTGCACCGCGCGGTGGTGGTGAAGAAGGTGCTGCCGGGGCTCGTGGAGAGCCGGCAGTTCGTGGGGCGCTTCCGCGACGAGGCGCGCGTGGTGGTGCGGCTTGCGCACCCGAACATCGCGCGCGTGTACGCGATGGGCGAGGTGGACGGTCAGCTCTACCTCGCCATGGAGTACGTGCAGGGCAAGACGCTGAGCCGGCTGGCGTACCGGCTGCGCCAGCGCCAGCGGATGATGCCCCTGGGCGCGCTGCTCCAGATGGGGCAGCGGCTGTGCGAGGGCCTGGCGTACGCGCACGAGGCGGACGTGTACGCGGCGGGCGTGGTGCTGTGGGAGCTGTTCGCGTGGAAGCCGCTGTCCCAGCGCGGGGACCCGTTGGACCGCTGGAGGCGCGCGGCCTATCCGCAGTGGGAGCCCGCGGGGCGCTACCGTCCGGACCTGCCGCGCGCGGTGGACGCGTTCCTGGTGCGCGCGCTGGCGCCCGAACCCAAGGACCGCTTCCCGACCGCGGCGGCGATGGGCGAGGCGCTCGCGGCGCTGAAGGAGAAGCTGGCGCCGGGCGTGACGGACCAGGACCTGGTGCGGCTGATGTCGGCGGCCTTCCCGCGCGAGAAGGTCATGGAGCAGCAGATGGTGGACGAGCTGCTGCGCGAACAGCCGGAGCGCGCGAGCACTCGGCAGGAGTTCCCGTCGGTGCTCGCGCCGCCCGTCGCGTCGCTGTCGGAGGAAGCCGAAGTGCTCCGGGCGCAGGAGGACATCGCGACGGAGGCGCTGGACGCGGAGCGGTTGCTTCAGGCGGAAGCGGAGGCGCGCAGGGACAAGGCGCCCCGGGAGCTGAAGCCCTGGGAGGAGCCCGGTGCACGCAAGGCGCCCCCGGTGCGGCTGCACAACCAGGAGGTCACCCGGGATGCCTGGGTGCCGGGCGTGGGCGTGGAGGAGTCCACCGCGCCCGCCCCGCCACCCCACGTGGCGTGGACGCCGGGCTCCGGGAGCGAGGAGTCCACGGCGTTCGGCGTGGACCCCAGGCAGGGCGCGGGCTCGGGACAC
>SECN01000868.1 GCA_004173515.1 Myxococcaceae bacterium
GCGAAGTTGATGAGCTTGAGGACGCCGTACACCATCGTGTAGCCCAGTGCGACCAGGGCGTAGATGGTGCCGGAGGCCAGTCCGTTGATGAGGTGCTGGAGAAGCTGCGACATGCCGGGGGGGACCTGACCTACGGAGCGATGGTGGTGACGTAGGTGGACTTGCCGTCCGCGACCTTCAGCACCACGGCGGACTTCACCGCGTTGCGCTTCGCGTCCAGCGTGATGGCGCCCGCGACACCCGGGAAGTTCTTTGTCTGCGCGATGGCGTCGCGCAGCGCCGGGCCGCTGGTGTCCGGGGCGCGCTTGAGCGCGTCGATGGCGACCCACGCGGCGTCGTACGCCAGCGCCGCGAGCGCGTCCGGCACCGCGCCGTTGTAGTCCGCCTTGTAGTCCGCGATGAACTTCTTCACGCGCTCGTCCGGGTTGTCCGGCGAGTAGTGGTTGGAGAAGTAGCTGCCGTCGATGGCGCTGCCGCCCAGCTCGAAGAGCTTCTCGGAGTCCCAGCCGTCGCCGCCCATCAGCGGCACCTTCAGGCCCAGCTCCCGCGCCTGCCGGGCGATGACGCCCACCTCGCTGTAGTAGCCCGGCACGTAGATGCCCTCCGGCTGCGTCTTCTTGATGGCGGTCAGCTGCGCGCGGTAGTCCGTGTCGCCCTGGCTGTAGCTCTCCGTGACGGTGATCTTCCCGCCCAGCTCCGCGAACTTCTGGCGGAACACCTCCGTGAGGCCGATGGAGTAGGCGCTCTTGTTGTCCTGGAGCACCGCGACCTTGTTCAGCTTGAGGTGCTCGCGCGCGAACTTGGCCATCACGAAGCCCTGGAACGGGTCGATGAAGCAGACGCGGAAGATGTAGTCGCCCTTCTCCGTCACGGTGGGGTTGGTGGACGAGGGCGTGATCATCGGCACGCCCGCCGCCTGCGCCTTCTCCGCCATGGCGAGCGAGCTGGACGACGCCACCTCGCCCAGGATGAGGACCACCTTGTCCTGGGTAATCAGTCGGGTGACGGCCTGCGCCGCCTCCTCGGGCTTGCTCTGGTCGTCATAGACGCGCACCACCAGCTTCTTGCCCTTCACGCCGCCCGCCGCGTTGGCCTCCTT
>SECN01000869.1 GCA_004173515.1 Myxococcaceae bacterium
GCCCCGCATGCCCGCCCCACGCGCCCCGGCTCCGCCAGCCGCGCCGAGCCCGCTTCGACGGAAGTCGAGACCGCGGCCCCGCCCAGCCCCAGGTCCTCCAGCCGCGACGAACGGTCCGGCAAGGAGCGCAAGGCTGGCCGCTTCGGCACGCCCACCAGCCGCGATGAGACGCCCGGAAAGGAGGCCCGCCCGCCCAGCCGCATCGGCCGGCTGGCCCGTCCTCCCCGGGGTGTCGAATCCGCCCCCGAGGGTCGGTCCGACCGGGCCGAGCGGTCCGACCGGGCCGGGGCGCCCCGCCGTGACACGCGTCCCGCGCGAGCGCCTGCTCCCCCGCCTGCCTTCACGGCGGCGCCGGTGGTGGAGCCGGAAATCCCCCTGGGCTTTCGCGCCAAGCAGCAGAAGCGCAAGGACGTGAAGGCCGAAGCCCGGGTGGAAAAGGCCGAAAAACAGCGGCTTGCAGCGGCCAAGTCCGTGAAAAAACAGAAGCGGAAGTGATGTCGGGGGGCGTCGCAATGGCCTTCCGCGACGCCCGTAGGACAAGGCGTGAACGCTCTTGCCCTCGACTCGCTGCCCATGGCCATCGGAATGCTGATGGCTGAGGACGCCGCTCCGCTCCCCTGGAAAGCGGACGTGCAGGCCGCCCGCAAGGGGGACCCGTCCGCCTTCGAAGCCCTCGTTCGCAGCGTGCAACGCCCGGTGTACGGCCTGGCGTTGCGCCTGCTGCAGAACGACTCGGAGGCGGCGGAGGTCGCGCAGGAAGCCCTGCTGCGCGCGTATCAGAACCTGCACCGCTACGACGACACGCGCCCATTCGACCTCTGGGTGCTCGCCATCACCCGCAACCTCTGCCTGGACCTGCTCCGCCGCCGCACCAAGGTGCGCACCGAGGAGCTGGAGCCCATGAAGGAGGTCCTCCCCAGCCACGAGGCGTCCCAGTTGGACGGCGCCATCGCGCGCGAGGAGCGGCTGTCGTTGGAGGCCGCCATGGAGACGCTCTCCGTGGACGACCGTGAAGTGCTGGCCCTCTATTACGTCCAGAAGCGCACCACGAAGGAGATCGCGCAGATCATGGGCTGCGCGCCCGGGACCATCATGGCCCGATGAGCCCCTGCCCCGATCTGGAGGTCCTGTTCGCGGAGCTGGAGGCGGGTGAAGGCCCCGGCCTGGATCACGCCGCCGAGTGCGAAGCCTGCGCCGCGCGGATGGAGGACCACCGCCTGCTGGAGCAGGACCTGTTCCGGCTGGCGGATCCGCTGCCGCCCCCGTCGCTGGTCGTCAACGTCATGGCCCGCGTCGCCGAAAGCCCCGTGCCCCAGCGGCGCGAGGTGTGGACGGGGCTGGCCATCCTGCTGACGTCGCTGGGCGCGGGGCTGGGCTTCCTGTTCTCCAGCGACCAGGCGCTCGGCCGCTTCGGCACCGGCTTCGCGTCCACCGTGGGCAACACCCGCGCGTTCGTGGAGGGCCTGTTCAGCGGCGCGCATGC
This sequence comes from Myxococcaceae bacterium, assembly GCA_004173515.1. GTDB lineage: Bacteria > Myxococcota > Myxococcia > Myxococcales > Myxococcaceae > Corallococcus. The sequence goes on from SECN01000869.1 coordinate 1,484, forward strand.
CCTCTGGAGCACCGCGGGCGTGGCGGTGGCGTGCTTCATCGCGGTGGTCGTCCTGTCCTCCCTGTTCGGGCTGAAGCGGCTCGTCGGCTCCCCTCCTCCGTCTCTCTCCGAAGCCTGAGCGTGACCATGAAGATCCTCCCCCGACTGCTGCTTCCCACGCTCCTCCTC
>SECN01000068.1 GCA_004173515.1 Myxococcaceae bacterium
GCGCTGGACGTGGCGCGCGACATGTACCGCAAGACCATCGCCCTGCGCGTGGACCCCGCGAACGCTCCGGCGGTGGGCTTCTACCGCAAGGAGGGCTTCACCACGGTGGCCACGGTGGTCTCCAAGAAGTCCGGCAAGCTGCGGCTCCTGATGTCGCGCGAGCTGTAATCCCGCGCATCCGACGCGGCAGGTTGTTCCCGACGGGAGGGGCCCTCACACGGCCGCTCCCGTCGTGCTTTTCAGGGGGGCCCCCCCGGGTATTCGGGAGCGCGGCGGTCGACTATCCTCCGGGCGTTCCACCCCGCCGGGCCTGACGCGCGGCAGCGGTGGGGCCACCCCCTGCATGAAACCGCTCGCTGAGCTGCTGCGTCATCTGTCGCGTCCCGGAATCACCGAGCTGGCCCTGGCCAGTGGCCGTCCGCCGATGGTGCGCGGCGCCACCGGCTACGAGCCCGTCGACCCCGGCGCCCTCACCACCGACGAACTCGTGAAGGCCCTCCAGGCCATGGTGGGCATGGCCAGGGCCTCCACGGTGTCGGAGACGCCCGTGCAATGGACGGTGAACGCCACCGGCCTGGGCTCGCTCTGCATCGCCGCCGTGCGCCGGGGCGAGCTGATGAACGTGCGCCTCACGCGGAGCACGGAGGGCGCGCCAGCGGCCCCCCAGGCAGCGTCCCCCGCCGCGCAGGCCCCTGCGGCGGCACCGGCCGCGCCCACCCGGACGCCCTATGGCGGCATGCCCGCGGTGTCCGCGTCCGCGGAGGCCGTCGCGCGCACCGCCCAGGTCGCGGGCCCCGCCACGGCGGCCACTCGCGCGGTCCCCCCGATGACGGCCGCACGCCCGGCGCCCGCGGAGGCCTTCGCCCGGGCCCCCGCGCCGGCCGCCCCGGCCCCTGCTCCAGTCGCGACTCCCGCCGCCGCGCACGCGCACGCGCACGCCGCACCGGTCGCCGCGCGGGCCATCCCCATCTCGCGGACGACCTCCGCGCCGGGCCGCGACCTGGCCGTGCTGCTGGAGCAGGCGCGCAGCATGCTCGCCAGCGACCTGCACGTGGTGGCGGGACGGCCGCCGCTGTTCCGGCTCGCGGGGGAGTTGCAGCCCCAGGACACGCCGCTGTCGCCGGAGACGGTGGAGCGGCTGCTGCTGCCCATCGTCCCGGAGCGCCTGCGGCCGGTGCTGGAGAAGGACGGCAGCGTGGACTTCGCGCTGGACTCCGAGGACACCGGGCGCTTCCGCGTCAACGTGAACCGCCAGCGCACGGGCCTCAAGGGCGTCTTCCGCGTCATCCCCCGGGAGATTCCCACGCTGGAGTCGCTGGGCCTGCCGGCGGACATCGCCAAGGCGACGCACCACCACCAGGGCCTCATCGTGCTCACCGGCCCGTCGGGCCACGGCAAGACGAGCACGCTCGCGGCGCTGCTGGACATCATCAACCGCGAGACGACGCACCACGTGCTCACCGTGGAAGACCCCGTGGAGTACGTGCACCCGCGCAAGCGCGCCCTCATCAGCCAGCGCGAGGTGGGCAGCAACACGCGCACCTTCGCCAGCGCGCTCAAGGGCAGCCTCCGCGAGGATCCGGACGTCATCGTCGTGGGTGAATTGCGCGACACGGAGACGGTGCGCATGGCGCTCGCCGCCAGCGAAACGGGCCACCTGCTCATCAGCACCATGAACACGCCCAGCGCGGCGAAGACCATCGACCGGCTCATCGACCTCTTTCCCCCGGCGGACCAGGGGCAGGTGCGGCTGTCGCTCTCCAGCGGCCTGCGCCTCATCGTCAGCCAGCGGCTGATGCCCAGCGCGGACGGCAAGCGCATGGTGGGCGGATGCTGTCCAAGGTGGGCTCACTGCTTGGCAAGAAGGGGGCCTGACATGACGGACACGCCTCGCATCGCGGCCTGGTTCGACGTGCTGCTCGACAAGAAGGGCAGCGATTTGCACATGGCCGTGGGCTACCCGCCCCTGGGCCGCATCCGCGGCGAACTGGTGCCGCTGCGCGACGAGCCCCTCACCACCGAGGAGCTGGAGGAGCTGCTCTTCGAGCTCTGCTCGCCCGAACAGAAGCGGCAGATCACCGAGGACCTGGACCTGGACTTCGCCTACGGCTACGGGACGAAGGCCCGCTTCCGCGCGAACTACTTCTACCGGATGACCGGCATCGGGGCCGTCTTCCGCACCATTCCCAGCAAGGTGCTGTCGCTGGAGGAGCTGAAGACGCCGGAGGTGGTGCGCAGGATGGCGGACCGCCGCAGCGGCCTGGTGCTGGTGACGGGCCCCACGGGCAGCGGCAAGTCCACGACGCTCGCGGGGATGATCAACCACATCAACAAGACGCGCGCCGCGCACGTGCTCACCATCGAGGACCCGGTGGAGTTCGTGCACGAGTCCATCAAATCCCAGGTCACCCACCGCGAGGTGGGTCCGCACGCGTCCAGCTTCGCCACCGCCATCCGCTCCGCCGGCCGCGAGGACCCCAACGTCATCCTCATCGGTGAGCTGCGCACCAGCGAGACGATGAAGCTGGCGCTCCAGCTCGCCAGCTTCGGCGTGCTGGTGTTCGCCACGGTCCACACCAACAGCGCGCCCGCGACCATCGACCGCATCATCAACACCTTCCCCGCGGACGAGCAGGGTCAGGTGCGCGGCATGCTCGCGGAGTCGCTGGCGGGCATCGTCGCCCAGCAGCTGCTGAAGACCGCGGACGGCAAGGGCCGCGTCGCCGCGCTGGAAATCCTGGTGGGCAGTGCCGCCATGGCGGCGATGATCCGCGAGGGCAAGGTGTTCCAGATCGCCTCCAAGATGCAGGCGGGCCAGGGCCAGGGCATGCAGACCCTGGACATGCACCTGGAGCGGTTGGTGAAGGACGACGTCATCCTCCCCGACGCCGCCCTGGAGAAGGCCCAGGACAAGGAGAACTTCCTGAAGGTCCTCCAGCGGCTGAAGCCGGAGTGGGAGGTGCCGGAGGCGCTGAAGGCGTGAGACAGGGATGTCTCAGGATTCGAGACGAGGCCGGCCTGGGGGTGAAGGAATTTGCATTCACCCCCCTACTTCGCGAATTGTTCGACACTGAACCGGGGCACCGACCGGCGTTCGCGCCGGGGTCCCATACTTCCGAGGGGGAAGTCCGTCATGAATCAAGAGCAGCTTGAGATGATGCAGCAGATGCAGGAGCAGCAGAGCGCGGGTCCCAGCATCGTGGTCACCCTCTTCTACCTGGCCTTCATCGGCGCGATGGTCGCGGGCATGTGGAAGACGTTCGCCAAGGCGGGCGAGCCCGGCTGGGCGGCCATCGTGCCCATCTACAACATCTACGTCATGACGAAGATCGTCGGCCGTCCGGCCTGGTGGATCGTGCTGGCGCTGATCCCCTGCGTGAACTTCATCGCGCTCATCATCCTCGGCATCGACATGGCGAAGTCGTTCGGCAAGGACACGGGCTTCGGCATCGGTCTGGGCCTGCTCGGCCCCGTCTTCTACGCCATCCTCGGCTTCGGCGACGCGCAGTACCAGGGCCCGGCCGCCGCTGGCGGTGGCGCTTCCGCGGCGTAGTTGCCGCGCGGGGCCCGCATCCGGGTCCCGGAACGACGGCGGTGGAGCGGCCTTCAGGGGCCCCTTCACCGCCGTTCGTGTTTCCAGGGGGGCGCTCCGGGAGTGTCGTCCCGCGTCCGGTGGAGCTGGCCCGGGTTGGGCAGGGCTTCCCGCGAGGGCGGCATCTCCGCTAGAGCGGCGGCAATGACGCGCCCGCCTGATTTCTTCCGTTCGCTCATCGTGCCACTCGGACAGCGTGCGGCCGTCCTAGGAGCCTCCGGGCTGGTGCTCCTGCTGCCCGGCCTCGCGGCGGCGCAACCGGTGCCGCACGCTCGCGGCGAGACAGGCGCACTCACCACCACGCCAGTCCAGGATGACGACGCAGCAGGCGCATCCGCCACCACGCAAACCCAGGACGACGAAACAGGAGCCCGCGCCGGCACCACGGACGCCACCATCGCGCCCCCGAGCGAATCCAGCGCGCCCGGCGGGACCCGGACCGTCGTCACGGCGACGCGGCTGCCGCGTCCGCTGCGCGACGTGCCCGCCACCACGGTGGTCATCTCCCGCGACGAATTCGAGCGCAGCCCCACGCTCACGCAGGACGCGCTCGTGCGCACGCTGCCCTCCGCGGCCACCTTCCGCCGCACGCCGTCCCTGGTCGCGGACCCCACCGCGCAGGGGCTCAACCTGCGCGGGCTCGCGCCCATCGCCAGGGCCATCGACGCGGATGTGTCCGTGGGCAACCAGGGCACCGGCTTCTTCGGCGCGCGCGTCGCGGACCGCTGGAAGCGCGTGGGCGTCTCGCTGGAAGCCGAAGGGCTCACCAGCAACGGCTACCGCATCGTCCCCGCCGCACAGCGCGGCACCATCGACGGTGACACCCCCTCCAGGCACCTCACCGGATTGGCGCGCGTGGAGGTCCAGGCCACCGACGACCTGCTCCTCTCCGCCCGCGCCGGCCTGTTCCGCGAGTCGCAGAACGGCGGCACAAAATACACCGTCGCCAGCGTGGACCTCGCGTGGTTCACCGGCGGCGCCCGCCTGCGCACGCAGGACACCGGCACCTTCGAGCTGGGCCTCTACGGCCGCACCCAGCACTTCGCCCAGAACCGCGCCCGCGTCAGCGAGGACCGGAACTATGAAATCCGCTCCGCGTTCCAGGACGTGCCCGCCAACGACCAGGGCGGTTCATTCGTGTGGACCGGACCGGGCCTGACGCTGGGCGGGACGCACGTGCTCGCCGCCGGGGTGGATGCCCGCCGCTCCGCCGGCACCGCGCAGGAGCTGCTCTTCCCCGCCACGTACACGCCCACGTCCCTCTTCGCGCGCACCACCCGGGGCACGCAGCGGTCCGGTGGGCTCTTCGTGCAGGACCTCTACACGGTGTCCCCCGCGCTGGAGTTCGCCGGCACGCTGCGCTGGGACGTGTGGCGCAACCGGGACGGCTACCAGTTGGAGAGCCGCGCGGACGGCGACACCACCGCCACCGACTTCGCGCCCCGCACCGCCGGACAGCTCAGCCCGCGCCTCGCCGCGCGCCTGCGCCCGCGGGACTGGCTCACCCTGCGCGCCTCCGCCTACCGGGCCTTCCGCGCGCCCACCCTCAACGAGCTGTACCGCCCCTTCCAGGTGGGCACCATCGTCACCGCCGCCAACCCGGACCTGGGCGCCGAGCGCCTCTGGGGCACCGAGGCCGGCGTGGAGGCCGTGAGCCCCGGCGGCCTCACCGGACGCGTCACCGGCTTCTGGAACGTGCTCGACGCGCCCGTCACCAACGTCACCCTGGCCACGCCCCTGCCCGACGGCACCACCCGCCAGCGCCAGAACCTGGGACAGGCCCGCGTGCGCGGCGTGGAGCTGGGCGCGGACTGGAGCCTGGCCCGCCACTGGACGCTGCTGGCCGCCTACACCTTCGTGGACCCCGTCGTCACCCAGGCCCCCGGCCAGCCCGACCTCGTGGGCCGGCAGTTGCCACAAGACCCCCGGCATCGCGGCTCGCTCAGCGTCTCCTTCGACGCGTCGCTCATCACCGCCACCGCGCAGCTCCGCGTCCTGGGCCCGCAGTACGAGGACGACCTCAACGCGCGCGGCATGGGCGGCGCCGCCATCGTGGACCTGTTCGTCAGCCGCCACCTGTTCTGGAAGCTGGCGGCCTTCGCGGCGGTGGAGAACCTGTTCGACCGCTCCTACCTGGCGGGCCGAGCGGGCGTGGACACGCTCGCCCCACCCTTCCAGGCGCGCGTGGGACTGCGCCTGCGCGACGGCGTCAACGCACGGTCCGCAAGGGAGGAACGGGGCGCACCGGTCCATTGAACCAGCGGCTCAGCTCCGTCGTGTCCTCCATCCGCTTCGCGGGCGGAAGGCTGGAGAGGAACACGCGGCCGTAGCCCTTGGTCACGATGCGACGGTCCAGCATCGCCACGATGCCCCGGTCCGCCTGCGTGCGGATGAGCCGCCCGAAGCCCTGACGCAGGGCCAGCGCCGCCTGCGGCAACTGGTACTGGTCGAACGGTTCCTCACCGCGCGCTTCGATCTGCCGGATGCGCGCGGCCACCAGCGGATCCCCCGGCGACGCGAACGGGAGCCGGTCGATGATGACCAGGCTCAGCGCATCCCCGGGCACGTCCACGCCCTCCCAGAAGCTGTGCGCGGCGAAGAGCACGCTGGGCGTCTGCCGGAAGGACTCCAGGAGCTGCGCCTTGGGCCGCTCGCCCTGGAGCAGCGCCTGATAGGGCAGCCGCGTGGCGGTCAGCTCATACGCGCGCACCATGTTGCGCAGCGACGTGAAGAGCACGAAGGCGCGCCCGCCCGTCACCTCGCACAACTGGAGGATCTCCTCCGCCGCCGCCTCGATGAAGCCCGGGGCGCTGGGGTCCGGCAGGTGCGTGGGCAGGTACAGCGCGGACTGGCGCGGGAAGTCGAACGGGCTGGGCACCGCCAGCGTGCGCACGCGCGTCACCGGCTGGCCCTCGTCGTCGTACATGCCCATGCGTTTGGCGAAGAAGTCGAAGCGGCCGTCCGCCGCGAGCGTCGCGGAGGTGAACACCACCGTGTCCAGCGCGCCGTAGAGCCGGTCGCGCAGCTCCTTCGCCACGTCGATGGGGGGATGGCGGCCAGTTCCGCCTCGCGCTCGCTTCCAGAGAAAGACGCCAGCGCGGACAGGCCCTCGCGCACCTGCTCCAGCGCGCCGGACAGTTTGGCCATGGTCTCCGGGCGCAGCGCGACGGTGGACTCCTGACTGGAGAACCCCAGCGCGCGCGGGGCCTGGAGGAACAGCGCGTCCGCGTGCGAGCGCACCCGCTGGGCCAACGCCGCGAGCGTCGCGTGCCGTTCGTCCTTCACCGGCAGGGCCGCCACCGCGTCGCGCGACAGCTCCTCCAGCCGGTAGTTGGAGACGCTGTAGCCAAAGTGGCCGCTGGCCACGTCCTCCAGCGCGTGCGCCTCGTCGAAGACGACGGCCTCGTAGAAGGGCAGCACGCCTTCGGTGCGCTTGCCGGAGCTGCGCAGCGCCAGGTCCGCGAAGAACAGGTGGTGGTTCACCACCAGCAGGTCCGCGGCCTCCGCGCGCTTGCGCATCTTCGTGACGAAGCACGTCTCGTACTGGGAGCAGCGCGAACCCAGGCACGTCTCCGACGTGGTGGACAGCCGCGACCACGTGGCGAAGGACTCCGGCAGGTCCAGCTCCGCCCGGTCCCCCGTCTCCGTCTCCGTCACCCAGCGCTTGAGCAGCGGCCACTGCTTCGCCTCGTCGCGCGAGACGAACTGCGGATCCTTCTCGAAGGATTCGTAGCGGTGCAGGCACAGGTAGTTGCCCCGCCCCTTGAGGTAGGCCGCCTCGAACTGGAGCCCTAGCTTCTCGCTGAGCAGCGGCAGGTCCTTGAAGAACACCTGGTCCTGGAGCGTCTTCGTCGCCGTGGACACCACCACCTTGCGGCCCGACAGGAGCGCCGGCACCAGGTAGGCCAGCGTCTTGCCCGTGCCCGTGCCGGCCTCCGCCAGCAGGTAGCTGCCCTCGGAGAAGGCCCGCTCCACGGCGCGCGCCATCTGGAGCTGCTCCGGGCGGTGCTCGTACGCGGGCAGCGCCTGCTCCAGCGCGCCGCCAGGACCCAGCAGGCTGTCGACAGAGGGAGGACGGGGCGCGGGCGCGGACATGCGGCGTTCTACCGGGGAAGGAGGGACGGAAGGCGAACGGCCCCGCAGGATAACAGCGCCCACGGCCCTCCGCGCGTTCCCGACCACCGCATCGGCACCGCGTCCCCCGCCCGCCCGGGAAGCGGGCCGGCCAGCGCTTCCCGCCCGGCCTAGAAGGACCCGCGCAGCATCTGGAAGAGCACCAACACCAGCACCAGGGCCACCACCAGCACCGCGCCCATCACGGCGTTCTTCACCTTGCGCCCGAACTCCGGTGACGGGCCGTCCGAGGCGAGCGGCACCGTGGAGGTCACCCGCCGCACCACTTCGTCCCGACCGCGCAGGGCCAGGGCGTCGTCCGGGGTCCGGGCCAGCCGCAGGCGGTACAGCCGGCCGACCATCGCCAGCTCTCCCCGCCCCATCGCCATCGTCAGCAGGCGGTCATGCGTGTCCCAGTCGTTCCACTCCCGCATGAGCGCGTGCCACTCGGTGGCCAGCAGCTCGGACGGCTGGTGCTCTTCCGGAAGGAAGTTGGCGTAGACGAGCCCGCACTGCGCGCAGGCCCCCGCGTCCTCGCGCAGGGGCGCCACGCACTTGGGGCAGTGGCCCGGCGGCGCCTGGAACGGATCCCCCTCCGGGATGAAGGGCACCGCGGACGAAGCGTCGGAGCGCACCACGCGCAGGGCGGTGACGCTGGCACGTCCCGGCACCGGCGGCGCGGGCGCGAAGGACGCCTCCACGGGGACGGCCGCCACCGCGACCCCTTCGCTCCCGCCGCGAAACGCGTCGTCCGGACGGGGCACGTCCTGCACCGGTGAAGGCGCCCGGGAGGAGCCAGAGCGGGTCCGGGCGCCACACGCCCGGCACGTCACGGTCAACTCGCCGTCCTCGACGTGGAAGGACTCCACGGGGACCAGCCGCTCGCAGCCCTCGCACTGGTACTTCATGACAGCACCTCTCGCAGGGGCACGGGCATGGCGCACCCGATGAGCGCCAGCAGGCACAGCGCGCAGATGAACTTGCGCAGCGGGCTCAGGGGCTCCTGCGGCTCCACCACCTCCGGGTGACCGAACCCCACGACCTTGCTCGCCACCACCAGCCACAGGCCCCACGAGGCGGTCACGAACACCGTGAGGAACAGCAGCACCCACGCCACGCCCTTGCCCAGCGTGCGGGCGCGCGGCCCGAACACCGCGAAGGTCAGGTGCCCTCCGTCCAACTGCCCCACCGGCAGCAGGTTGAGCAGCGTCACCAGCAGGCCGAACCACGCGGCGATGACCACCGGGTGCACCACCACGTCCTTGCCCTCGGGCACCGGCCCCAACGCAAGCCACGTCAGCGCCTTCATGATGAGGTTGTCGCCGAACAGCGTCTGGCGCTGCGTGATGACGGCCTCCACCGCGGGCGGCGCGTTCGTCAGCCGCTCCATCGCCCAATGCAGCAGGTTCTGTCCCAGCACCCACAGCGACGAGTCCCCCGGGAACGTCGAAGGCACCGGCGGCGAGTCCACCACCGTGGGGATGAAGTACGGCAATGACGTATCCACCTTGTGCCAGCGCGCCAGCACGTAGTGCCCCATCTCGTGCGAGCCCAGGATGCCGAGCAGCGACGCGCTGAAGGCCATCGCCTGCGCCCGGTCCTCCGGCAGGAGCCCCGCTTCGCTGAAGGGAAAGGAGCGCCCGAAGAGCAGCAGGTACGCGAGGAACGTCGTCCCCAGCGTCACCACGAACAGCAGCAGGTGCAGCCACACACGGGGCGGGGTGGCGGGACGCGGAACGGAAACCGGGTGCATGCGCGAAGATGCCTCACATCCGCCAAAGGGGCGACCTGTCCCTGGACGCCCTGCGGAAGAAATGTAAAACACAACTCGGATTACCCCGACCCGGGTCCTTGACTTGAAGTTGACTTCTGGTACGAACCGCGCCGCTTGAGGTTCCATCAAACGGCGGGGCGCCCGTACAGGTCGACCCGCCACCGTGCAAGCAACCATCTGTTGGGGAGAAAACCATGAAGAAGCTCATCCTGTCCGCCGTTGCCGCCGCCTCCCTCGTGGGCTGCACCAGCGTTGAGTCCGCCGTTGTCTCCGGCTCCGAGATTGCCGCCAACGGCGAGGCCGTGGCCGTGATCCAGGGCAGCGCGCTGGGCCTGACCGCGATCTTCCACATCATCGACATCGTGCAGAGCGACCTGGACACGGTGGTCAACAAGCTCCTCATCAGCGAGGCGAAGGCCATGGGCGCCTCGAAGATCGACCTGAAGTCGGCGAACACCACGCCGCGTCACGGCATCTTCGCGCTGTTCGGCACCATCATCGGCGTGACCAGCTCCTCCGCGACCGGCGTGGCGGTGAAGTAGTCACCCCCTGCCCCCTCACCGGGGCAGACCCAGAGGCCCCCCTGGCGACAGTGGGGCCTCTTTCATTTTGTCGGAGCCCTGCCCATGCGCGCCCTTCTGTTGCTGCCCCTGCTGAGCCTCCTCGCGTGCCGTTCGTCCTCCTCCGGAAGCGGGGACGGCGCGGAGCTGATGGCCCAGGTGCGCGAGAAGCTCTCCGCGCGCGACGCGAAGCTGCTGAACTACCAGTTGGAGGGCACGCAGACCGAAGGCGACAGCCTGTCCGCGGGCTTCACCTTCGCGTACCGAGCGCCCCAGAAGATGCGCGGCACGGTGACGCAGCCGGCGCGTACGGTGTCGTGGGACGGCAAGCACCTGTACGAACAGGTGGAGGCGGGCAAGCAGTTCACGACGTTCACCTCGGAGGTCTCCGCGGAGAAGCTGTCCGCCTTCCTCACGGAGATCTTCACGCCCTTCGTGCCGGAAGGCTTCCGCGCGCCGCTGCTCCTGCGCAGCACGAAGGCGCGCCGCACGGCGGCCCTGCCCCAGGCGAAGGACGCGGTGGAGCTGTCCATGCCGCTGGAGGGCGACGCTGCGGGGGGCGTGGTGGTGACCTACGTGCTGCGTTGGCCCACGCTGGACTTCCTCGCCAAGCGCACGCTCGCGCCCGACGGAACGCAGGCCGAGGTGCGGATGGAGGAGGAGCACTGCGACGCGGAGCTGGGGCTGTGCGTGCCGCGCAAGCTCACGCGGCGCGTGGGCGGCCAGCAGGTGGGGCAGACGGTGCTCTCGCGCGTGGACCTGAAGGCGCCGCTGCCCAACGATGCGTTCACCCCCGCCGCGCCGGACGGTTACAGCGTGCAGACCCGGACACTCGTGGACAGCGCAACGCAGGAGAGTGGACCGAAGTCGCCCACGGGCGGTTGACCGGCCCGCCATCCATCGCCACCTTTGGGGGCGGAGGGTGCTGCGCATGGTCGACAACGTCATCTTCGACGTGGACGGAACGCTGATGGACTCGGTGGACGAGCACGCCGAGGCCTGGCGCAGGTCGTTCATCGAATTCGGTCGGGACATCCCCTTCGCCCACGTCCGCAGCCAGATTGGCAAGGGCGCGGATCAGCTCCTGCCGGTGTTCTTCACCGACGAGGAGCTGGAGCGCTTCGGCAAGGACCTGGAGGAGTACCGCTCCGCGCTCTACAAGCGCGAGTTCCTGCCCAAGGTGCGCCCCTTCCCGCGCGTGAAGGAGCTGTTCCAGCTCCTGCGCAAGCGCGAGCGCAAGGTGGCGCTGGCCTCCAGCGCGAAGGACGACGAGCTCAAGCGCTACGTGGAGCTGTGCGGCATCGACGGCCTCTTCGAGGCGAAGACGACCTCGGACGAGTCCGAGAAGAGCAAGCCCCACCCGGACATCTTCGAGGTGGCCATGGCGAAGCTGGGCAAGCCGGACCCCGTCACGGTGGCGGTGGTGGGCGACACGCCCTACGACGCCATCGCCGCCGGCAAGCTGCGCCTGGGCACGGTGGGCGTGCTGTGCGGTGGCTTCGGCAAGGACAACCTGCTCACGGCCGGGTGCCGCACGCTGGTGAAGGACCCCGCGGAGCTGCTGCGGCGCCTGGAGCAGGACCCCGAGGGCTGGCCGTGGGACGCGCCGACGCGGGATTCCTCCAAGGACGAGGAGTCACGCTGAGGCGCTGACCCGTGCGTCCGGGTGCTTGCGGCGGCCACGGGATGGCCCCTGCCGCAAGCCCCGGCCGGACGCGCTACTTGCGCGTGCCGCCGCGCTTCGCCGTGCGCGAGCGGGACGTGCTCTTGCGAGCAGGGCTCCTGCGGGCGGTGCTCTTGCGCGCGGCGCTCTTGCGAGCCGTGGAGCGCTTGCCGGCGGTGCCCGTGCGCGTGGCCTTGCGGCCCGTGGTGGCGCGCTTGGCCCGGACAGGCGTGGCCTTGCGACGGCTGGAGGTGGACGTCTTCTTCGCGGTCGCCGTGCGGCGCTTGCCACCGATGCGCCCCGCCTTGCGCGCGTTCTTGCGGGCCGCGGGACGGGCTCGGGCCGTCTTCGCCTTGCTGCCGGAGCCGCCCTTCATCCCACCGCCGGTGAGCTTGTTGACGGTGGCCCAGGCGCGGGACTCGGCGGTCTCCTCGCTGGCGCCCTTGTCCTCGTAGCCCTTCTCGATGTGCTCGGCCATGCGCTTCTGTTTGTCCGAGTATTTCGCCTTGCTTCCACGTGCCATGCATCACCCTCCTGGAAACGGTTCCGGCGCGGTCCCTGATGAGGAGTCCGCGTCGAGGCAAGGGTGGGCATGTCCGTCCGGGGAGGGAACCCGGCGGCCCCCTACCCCTGTCCACCCCTGGAAGCTTGCAAGGTGCGAGGCGCGGGAATGGACAGCGCCCGGCCCTTTTCTCTGGGGTGTGACTGGCCCGGTTGTCCGGTCGTGCGCAGGTTGGTGGCCGGCACAGAAAGCAGAGGTCGCACCTGGAACCCGCACTCAACGCGCCCCCCCGCCTCCGGCACCTGGACGAGGGCCCGGCGGTCCTGGTGGTCAACACGCGCTCCCGTTCGGGGCTCCTGGCCTTCGAGGAGGCCCGGTCCGTGCTGACCGCCCGGGGCATTCCGTTGATGGCTACGCACGCGCTGTCCAAGCCCAAGCGCCTGCGCTCGGTGCTCGAGGAGGCCATCGCCTCGGGTGCCCGCCGCGTCCTCGTGGGAGGAGGCGACGGCACCATCAGCTGCGCGGCGCAGGTGTTGATGAACCGCGACGTCACGCTGGGCGTGGTGCCCCTGGGCACCGGCAACGACTTCGCGCGCTCGCTGGGCATCCCGGACACCATCGAGGCCGCGTGCGACGTCATCGCGGGCGGCTACACGGCGCGCGTGGACGTGGGACTCGTCAACGGCCGGCCCTTCCTCAACGCCGCCAGCCTGGGGCTCACCACTGCCATCGCGAAGCGGCTGACGCAGGAGCTGAAGCAGCGCGCCGGCAAGCTGGCGTACCCCATGGCCGCCGCCGCGGAGATGCGCACGCTGCAACCCTTCCACGTCCGCCTCCAGGCCGAAGGCAGGACGCTGGAATTGGACGCGCTCCAGCTCGTGGTGGGCAACGGCCGCTACCACGGCGCGGGCAACATGGTGGCGCCGGACGCGACGCTGGACGACCGCCGGCTGCACGTCTACGCCATCACCGCGCCGTCGGCGGCGGATGGCACGGGCGAGCGCACGGGCCTGGGCCACCTGCAGGACGTGGCCACGCTGGCGCGCGTGGCGCTGGGCATGCGCAGCGGCGGCCACCTGGAGCACGAGTCCGTCGTGCACCTGGACACCGCCCGGCTCACCGTGGAGACGGACCCTCCGATGGAGGTGAACGCGGACGGTGAGAACGTGGGCATGACGCCCATGCGCTTCGAGGTGGCCACGGCCGCGCTGCGCGTCTACGCACCCGCGCCCCAGTAGGGCAGCGAAAGCGGGCTACACCTTCTCCAGCACGCTGGAGAGCACCTGCGCGGTGAAGTTCACCAGGGGAATCACGCGCCGGTAGTCCATGCGCGTGGGCCCGATGACACCCACCGTGCCCAGCACCGCCTCGGCCGTCCCGTAGGGGCTGGCGATGACGGTGACGTCGCCCGCGGCGGAGAACTCGCTCTCCGCGCCGATGAAGACGTGCATCTCCTTCGTGCGCTGCACGCGGTCCAGCAGGTGGAGCAGCTTGTGCTTCTCATCCAGGGCGCGGAACAGCGCGCGGATGCGCTCCACGTCCGCGAACTCCGGCTGCTCCAGGAAGGACCCGGTGCCTTCGATGAGCACGCGCTCCGACGTCTGGAGGTCGGTGGCCGCCGCGCCCAGCTTCAGGGCCTTGGCGGTGAGCGCGTTGTAGAGGGCCTGGTCCTGATCCATCTCCGCGCGGATGCGCTCGCGCGCCTCTTCCAGGGGCACCTGGTGGAGCAGCTCGGACAGGTAGTTGCTGGCCTTGACCAGCTCGTCGGACGTCACCGGGAAATCAACCGTGAGGGCCTTGTTGTGCACTTGGCCGTTCTGGCCCACGAGGATGGCGAGGACGCGGTCCTCGCGCAGGCGCAGGAACTCGATGCGCTGGAACCTGGCGGCATCGGGGCGGGGCGTGAGGACGACGCCCGCGTGGCGCGTGAGCGAGTGCAGCACGCGGCTGGCCTCCGACAGGATGTCGTCCAGGTTGGACTCGTGCACGAGGCCCGCGTGGATGAGCTCGACATTGCGCATCGTGGCGGAGGAGACCTCGAACTCCCCTCGGCGCGTCAGTTGCTGACTGCCGACGGGACCGCCCGTGGTGATGTACTCCTGCACCACGGCACGGAGGACTTCCTTCTCGCGTTCACCCAGCTCGTCGGGCATTCCTGCTCACACTCCGGTAGCCGACGGCCCGAACCTTCCGGCCTCCGCGCTTCCTGTAGAATTCTAAGAGGGACGCTCGGGGCATTCAATCCAGGGGACGCATTCAGCACGGCGGGCAGGCGGCGCGCCGGCTCCCTGGCCGCCCTGGAAGGTACGGCAAAGCGCACATCGCCCCGGGTGGGGCGGGGCATTAGAAGGCCCCCGCCGTGTCCACCTCCACCGCCCCCCTGTCGCGTCCGCCGCCGCCGGCTTCCGCCGAGCTGCCCGAAGCCACCGAGCCGGCCCCCCACCGGGGTTGGCTGCTGTTCAGCCTCTTCGCGCTCTACGTCATCTGGGGGTCCACCTACCTGGCGATGCGGTTCGCGCTGACGGGCTTTCCGCCCTTCCGGATGGCGGGCCTGCGGTTCCTGGTGGCGGGCGGGCTGCTGTTCGTCGGCTTGCGGCTGCGGGGCCAGCCGGTGCCGGGAGCCAGGCAATGGGGCGCGGGGGCGGCGACGGGCTTGTTGCTGTTGGTGATGGGCAACGGCGGCATCGTGTTCGCGCAGAACCTGGGGGTGCCCTCCGGCGTGGCGGCGCTGGTGGTGGGCAGCATGCCGTTGTGGATGGCCATCTTCGGCGCGGCCTTCGGACAGCGGCCGGGGCGCTCGGAGCTGGCGGGGCTGGTGTTGGGCTTCGCGGGCGTGGCGCTGCTCAACCTGGGCGGAGACATGGGCGGTGGCGGCGCGGCGGCGGTGGCCCTGCTGGTGGCGCCGCTGAGCTGGGCGTTCGGTTCGGTGTGGAGTCGGAGGCTGCCGATGCCTTCGGGGCTGATGACGCCCGCGACGCAGATGTTGACCGCGGGCGTGATGATGCTGGGCGTGAGCGCGGTGCTGGGGGAGCGGATGACCGGCACGCCGCCGATGCGAGCGGTGGTGTCGTTCGTGTATCTGGTGCTGTTTGGTTCGCTGGTGGCGTTCAGCGCGTATGCGTATCTGTTGCGCCATGCGAGGCCGGCGTTGGCGACCAGCTATGCGTATGTGAATCCGGCGGTGGCAGTGTTGCTGGGCGTGGTGTTCGCGGGAGAGACGCTGGGTCCGCTGACGTGGGGCGCGATGGTTGCGATTCTCTTCTCCGTGATGCTGCTGGCGCGCGGCAAGCGCTGACGGTCGGCCGTGGTGCCCGGGTAGAGTCCGCGCCGTGCATTCCGCCCCCGATTCCGAGAGATGGCCTGTTCCCCTGAGGTTCGTGTGCCTGGGGGTGACGTGTGCCGTGCTTACGGCCTGCGCCAGCGGCCCGACCTTGCGCTTGGACACGTACACCGTCGGGAACGCCCGTCATGCCGCCGCCCTGGCGGAAGGAATCGCGGCCCAGGGCGCCACTCGGGTCGGGGCCTCCATCCTGGTGCAGTACGCACCGGTCATGCTGGCCCTGATGCAGGATCACAACGCGGTGGGGGAACTCGATGAGCGCCTCAAGGCGTGCGCGGTTCATGCTGACGAGCGGGGCAACGCCCTCTTCTTCAACAACAACCGCGCACCGACGCGTGCGGAGTGCCTTGAGGAACTGGCCCAGGACGAATGCGGCAGGCCCATCACCCGGGCCATGCGACTGGGACAGCAGAAGCACGTGCTCGCCCTGGAGTGCGCACGGAAGGTCTTGGAGGAGCTATGGCCCGCGCCGTTCAGCATCGAGCAGCGCTATCGCTTCTATCCGACTGCCCGGTTCGTGGAGACCATCAGTCCGGAGAAGGAGGCGAGCATCATCGCCCAGGGGTGCACCGAGCAACTCTGGGGAAGCATCAAGCCAGACATCGCCCTCCATGCGGACCGCAACCTGCTGAAGGCCGTGCTCACCCTGGACTTCAAGTT
Organism: Myxococcaceae bacterium; assembly: GCA_004173515.1. Taxonomy (GTDB): domain Bacteria; phylum Myxococcota; class Myxococcia; order Myxococcales; family Myxococcaceae; genus Corallococcus. The sequence goes on from SECN01000068.1 coordinate 16,205, forward strand.
CCCCTGCCCTGACACCAACCCGCCACGATGGACACCCTACGGAACCAGCAGCCCCTATTCGGGCAAGGATCAGGGGGTCATCTACAAAGAAGCCTTGGGTGGTCGAGCGATGATGATCTCTCCCAGAGGAATCGTAGTGCCCCATGAGTAAGCCCCATCCGGTCATCCGACTGCGGTCGAACGGCGGCCTCCCGCTGGCCCGTGACGGCGTCGTTCTCACCTTCTTCATGCACCGAAACCACGAAGAGGTGTTCTCAGCGGTATGGCACGCCTTGCAGACCTACCTTCGTGCCGTCCCACCCAGATCGCTGAACTGGTACGACGCGGACGATGGCGACACCCTTGCACTCGATGACAAGGGATGGGAGGTCATCCGCGAGAGGATGTTTGAGCGTCCTTGGAAACTCGGCTGTAGCGTCGAATTGTCCGAGGATGCATGCGAAGGCGACATTGCGGGCGGCTACCAGTTTGAGTATTACGGGCGCCGACTCGATGACCCTTTTTGGAAAGACCCCGCCACCGCGGTGTCCTTTACCTTTCCCACCGAGTACCTGATGGAGCACGGTCCGGACCACTTGCGCGCCCTGGCCTTCAAGCTCGCATGGGAACTTCCTTTCAGCTTCGGTTACGCGAGCCTCGCCATTGTCGCACCCTATGGGTACTCGAGCACGTCGGACTGGGACCTCCTCTACACACTACGCGATCGCTACCTGGGCCTGGACCTCTACGACCTGCGTCACACCGCGTCTGTCATCGGCACCCATGCTCGAAGCGCCTCCTGGCTGACCTTCATTGGCCAGCCCTTGCTCGGCCAACTTGGAGGCATCGAGGGCCTGCGGCACGCGCTTCCCTTCCCGGAAGTCACGCTCCTGCCTCTGGACAGTCAGCGCCTGCTGATCACCCTGAGTGAGTGGCCAGAAGCGATCGACATCCAGGAGGGAGGCATCCCACCCCAGTACCGAGCGCTGGCGCTCCGACTGAAGCCATTCCTCTACAAAGAGCCGTCCGATTGGCCTTCAAGCTTTCTCTATCAATGGCTTCAGCGTCTCAGCCGGTAGGGCTCTGAACCGAGACACCCGCGACAAGCATTGGAATACCATCCCCCAAAAGGGTTAGTAACAAAGAGGTATTCTCAGTCGGCCTGAGTCACTTCACAGTTCGTGTCGTGCCCACCGCTCCCATGCCTCGCGCTGGTGATATCGCGCAGGTCCGACACCGCCAGTATCTCGTCAACGAAGTCGTCGCCCCTTCGGGCGTCCGCGAGCTTCACACGCTCGTCCGGCTCACCTGTCTCGATGACGACGCGCAGGGGCGTTCGCTGTCGGTGCTCTGGGAGCGCGAACTCGCGGCCCAGGTCATCCGCCCCGAGCAGGGCGGACTGGGCACACCCGAGAAGCTCGACGAGCCACGGCACTTCGCCGCCTATCTCCACGCGCTCAAGTGGAGTTCCGTCACGGCCACCGATGCCCGGCTCTTCCAGGCGCCGTTCCGCGCCGGCATCCACCTGTTCAACCATCAGCTGACGCCGCTCAAGAAGGCGCTGGAGCTGCCACGGGTCAACCTCTTCATCGCCGATGACGTGGGACTTGGAAAGACCATCGAAGCCGGGCTCGTGATGCAGGAGTTGATCCTCCGCCAGCGAGTGGACCGCGTCCTCATCGTCTGCCCGGCGTCCGTGACGCTGCAGTGGCGTGATGAGATGGAGAAGCGGTTCGGTCTCCACTTCGAGATCTTCAACAGCGAGTTCGTCTCACGGCGTCGTCAGGAGCGCGGCTTCCAGGTCCCGGTCTGGGGCACGCACTCCCGCTTCATCGTGTCGTACCAGACGCTGCGTCGCAGCGAGTACTTCGAGCCGCTGAAGACCCTGCTGGAGGAGAAGGGTCGCCACAAGTCGATGCTGGTGCTCGACGAGGCGCATGTCGTCGCTCCGGCATCGGCCAGCCGGTACGCCGTCGACACCGAGACGACCCGCAGCATCCGTTCACTCGCGGAGCGCTTCGAGCACCGGCTGTTCCTGTCAGCCACGCCCCACAACGGGCACTCCAACAGCTTCTCCGCCCTGCTGGAGATGCTGGACCCCCAGCGATTCACACGCGGCACTCGCGTCCGGGAATCACAGCTGGCGCCTGTCATGGTGCGCCGGTTGAAGAGTGACCTGCGCGCCCTGGGCAGCGCGCAGCAATACCCGGAGCGCCAGGTCGTGGGCGTGCGACTGACGCATGCCGCGGGCCGCTGGGGGGCCGAATGGCTGGGGCCTGACGGAAAAGCCGTGGAGCGCCGGGTCGACCTGGGCGAGGGGGGCACCGCCGAGCTGGAACTCTCCACGATGCTCGCGCGGTACACGCAACTCCTGTCGCCCGGATCGAAGAAGGGCCGGCTCGTCTTCATCAATCTCCAGAAGCGCCTGCTCTCCAGCATCGAAGCCTTTCACCGCACCCTCTCCGTCCATGCGGCGGCCTTCGGGGCAGGAGTCCTGACGCAAGACACCGGCGACGCAGCCGGTGACACAGCGAGCGAGGAGCACGGCGAAACGGACGAGTCCCTGGAGCTGGCCCTCGACGCGAGCATCCACGAAGACAGTCAGGGTCTTCCCGTCGGAACCCAGGCAAGGCGGCTCCTCGACGAAATGCTGTCCCTGAGCGCACGGCACCGCGCCGGACGGGATGCGAAGCTGCGGGCACTGCTCCAGTGGATTCGCGAGCACCAGTGCCCCCTCACCCGGGGAGCAGACTGGAAGCCCCGCCGTGTGATCATCTTCACGGAGTATGGGGATACGCTGCGCTACCTCAAGGAGCAGCTCACCGCGGCCTTCGAGGGGACGCATCGCGGCGACGAACGCATCCTCGCCATGACCGGGGGCCTGGACGACGCCCGGCGCGCGGAGATCCAGGAAGCCTTCAACGGCCCGTTGGATGAGTTCCCCGTGCGGGTGCTGCTCGCGACCGACGCCGCGCGCGAAGGGATCAACCTCCAAGGACACTGCGCCGACCTCTTCCATTTCGACGTCCCGTGGAACCCGTCGCGCATGGAGCAGCGCAACGGTCGCATCGACCGTGCGTTGCAAGCCGCGCCCATCGTGCGCTGCGGCTACTTCATCTACACACAGCGGGCCGAGGACGCGGTGCTCGACACCATCGCGCGCAAGGTCGAGACCATCTCCCGCGAGCTGGGCAGCCTGGGCAGCGTCCTGATGGAGCAGATGCATGAAGCCCTGGCCAAGGGCATCACCCAGGGCACGCTCGCGGGAGTCAACCAGGCCACGACCTCCTCGCACACCGACGTCACGAAGCGGGAGTTGGAGTCCCAGAGGACACTCCAAGCCCTGCGCAAGGACCTGGATGCCATTGGCGACCTGCGCGAGCGAAGCAGCAAGGTGATGGATTTCAACCCCACCCTGCTGCGCGACGCACTGGACGTGGGTTTTGAACTCGCTGGTGCGAAGCGGCTGGAGCGGGAATCCCTCACTGGGGAAGGTGAACCTCGGGAGGCCTGGAAGGTTCCCGAACTGCCCGCGTCATGGAGCCGGACGCTCGACGCCATCCGTCCGCGTCGCGAGAAGGATGAAGCGCCATGGGCCTGGCGCAGGCGACCGCTCACGCCCGTGGTCTTCGAACCACCGCCCGGGGTGTCCACCAAGCTGTCGCACCTGCACCTGTCCCATCCCATCGTGCAGCGGGTACTCCAGCGCTTCCTCGCGCAGGGGTTCTCCGCGAACGACCTCAGTCGGGTGACGGTGGTGAAGAGCAAGCGCGACGCCGTGGCGCGCGTCATCGTCTTCGGTCGGCTTTCGCTCTTCGGGGAGGGCGCTGCCAGGTTGCATGACGAGGTGGTCTCGGTTTCGGCGAAGTGGCTGGACGGCGGGGGCAAGGGGCACCTGAAGCCCTTCGGAGACGACGCGGACCGCCGGGTCATCGAACAGCTCGAAGGCACATTGGCGGAAGCGCCTGAACTCTCCGCGACCTCCCGTGCCATCCAGAAGCGACTGATCTCCAGCGCGGCATCCGACTTCGCCGCCCTCTGGCCCTCCGTGGAGGCCGAGGCATCACTGCGGGAGAAGGATGCGCGCAAGAAGCTGACGCAACGAGGGGTGAGCGAAGCCAAGGCCCTCACGCAAATCCTCCTCACCCAGCAGGAGACCATCGAGGAGGCGCTGGGAGCGCAGTTGGAGTTCAACCTCAACGCCCGAGAGGAGCTCGACCAGTGGCGGCGTGACAAGAGCCACCTGGAGCAGCGCCTCGCCGCCCTGAAGCGGGAGCTCGCCGAGCAGCCCGAGTCCCTGCAGGCCACGTATGCGGTGCGACTGGCCCGCGTGACGCCGGTGGGAATGGTCTATCTGTGGCCGGGCACACGCTGACGGCTGGATGTGATTGCTGGGGGATGACACATGCGTGATGTCGAACGTCGCTACCACGAGACGTGGCTTGGGATGGCTCAACCCATCGAGGGCCTGGTCGTATCGGTTCCCGTCCTTGAGGACGCGCAGTGCATGCAACGACTGCCGCTGTCGGACCAGCACCGGTTCATCATGTTGGTCGGCGCGAAGGAACCGCGCCTGGACGACGTGCCGCGCTTCCTCCGGGAGGTGCTGGGCTATCCCGAGGACGCCTTCGTCACGACCATTCCAGAGGAACTCCGACTCGACATCGCGGAAGGACACCAGACGCTCGTGCCCACGCGAGGCCTCCTGCGTCGGGGGCCACCTCCCGAGAAGCCGGAGGGCCTTCCCGACGACTCCACGCCCATCAGTCGGGCCGCGGAAGGGTTTCGGCTGCTGACGTGGGAGCTGCCCCCCGGGCTCGACCTGGACAAGAAGGAAGACACCACCGGAGCCTGGTTCTACGAACCCACTGCGAAGTTCGACCGCCTGCTCCGCGCGGCCCGCGTCCCCGTGGGACTGCTGTTCAACGGCGACTGCGTGAGATTGATGTACGCGCCCCATGGCGAGTCCTCGGGCCACCTCACCTTCCGATTCAAGGACCTGGTCACCGCCGGGGGCAGGCCGCTCTTCGACGCGATGGTGATGCTGCTGCACGCGCGGCGCCTCTTCGGCGTGTTGCCCGAGCATCAGCTTCCAGCCCTGCTCGAGCAGTCGCGTCACAGGCAGGCCAACGTCACTGATGCGCTGGCGGAGCAGGTCCTCGAAGCGCTGGACATCCTCCTCGCGGGCTTCGAGAGCGCCGCCGAACGCGACGGTACACGGGGACTCGATGCGGCCTTTGCTCGCGGAGAGGACCATGTCTACGGGGGGCTCCTCACGACGCTGCTGCGCCTCGTCTTCATCCTGTATGCGGAGGATGGGGGACTGCTCCCCGTCGCACAGGAGCCCTACAGCGAAGACCTGTCGGTCAAGGCGCTGTATGAGCAATTGCTTGAGGACGCGGGCCAGCATCCCGATGCGATGAACCGGCGGTTCGGCGCGTGGTCCCGCCTGCTGGCGCTCTTCCAGCACATCTACCTGGGCGCGGCACACGGCAAGCTGCACATGCCACCCCGGAGAGGGGAACTCTTCGACCCCGCCGCATTCCCGTTCCTGGGAGGTGACAAGCCTCCCTCCATTGATGACGAAACGGTCTTCCGGGTGCTGGAGCGACTCATCATCCTGGAAGGGCAACGGCTCAGCTATCGATCACTCGACGTGGAGCAGATCGGGTCCGTCTACGAAGCGCTGATGGGCTTCCACGTGAAGCGCCTGACCGCCGCGGGCGTGTGCCTGAAACCGTCGAGGGTCTGGGTTTGCGCCGATGCGATTCTGGAACAACCCGCGAAGCGACGGGGGGCGTGGCTGGAAGAGGAGGCCGGGCTGGACTCGAAGGCGATGAAGGTCCTTTCGAAGACGCTGGAGCAGGCGGGGAGCGAGGCAGAGGTTCTGGAGGCGCTGGCACCCTACCGGGTGAAGGGCATCGAAGCGCGTCGGTCCTCCCAGCTCGTGCTCCAGCCCGGCGCCGAGCGGCGACGCACCAGCAGTCATTACACGCCCCGAAGCCTTTCGGCGCCGATTGTTCGCCGCGCACTGGAGCCGCTGCTCAAGACGATGGGACCGCATCCGTCATCCGAACGGCTCCTTAACCTGAAGATCTGTGACCCGGCCATGGGCTCGGGAGCGTTCCTCGTGGAGACCTGCCGCTTCCTGGCGGACCAGGTGGTTGCCGCATGGCACCGCGAGGGTCTGGTGAAGGTCACCCTCAAGGACGACGACGTGTTGATGCGTGCACGCCGGCTGGTGGCCCAGCGCTGTCTGTACGGTGTGGACAAGAACCCGTGGGCGGTGAAGCTCGCGAAGCTGTCCCTGTGGCTCGTGACGTTGGCGAAGGCGGAGCCCTTCACCTTCCTGGACCATGCGCTCAAGTGTGGGGATGCTCTGGTTGGACTTGGCGAGGCCCAGATTGGCGCGTTTCATTGGGACCCGGCCCAGCAGAAGCAGTTCGGGTTCGCGGACGGCCTCATCCGGAACGCCCTGGCCGTGGCGAGAGAGAAGCGTCAGGCCATCCTCCAGCTCGCGCTGGAGCTGGAACAGCCGAACGTCAAGAAGCCCCTGCAACTGGGCCTGGACCCCGCGAAGCAGAAGGAAGAGTTGCTCCACGAAGCAGATCGGGCAACGGCCGTTATCAAACGGATCGCCAATGCCTGCGTGGGTGCCTTCTTCGCCCACGCTACCGACAAGGAGCGGGAGAAGGAGCGCCTCCGCAGGCGGGATGTCATTGGTGCTTGGCTCGCGAAGGCGGAGGACGGCGTTCCTCCAGCAGCGCCAGAAGCTGTCGAGCAGCTCTCGTGCCCGGACTGGACGTTCCACTGGGCGTTGGAGTTCCCGGAGGTGTTCCATGGGAAGCGTCCCGACCCGCTCGATGACGATCAGACCAATGTGGCCGCGTGGATGGATGGCTTCGTTGGCAACCCGCCTTTCGCTGGGAAGAACGGCATCATCGATACGGGCGGAGAGAACTACCTGCCGTGGTTGCAGCAGGTGCACGAAGGAGCGCACGGCAACGCCGACCTCTCAGCGCATTTCTTCCTCCGAGCGTTCCATCTGATCGGGCTGCACGGCACCCTCGGCTTCATCGCCACCAACACCATCGCGCAGGGAGATACGAGGGCCACTGGGCTGAAGCATCTGGTGGACCACGGCGCACAGCTCTATGACGCCGTGAGGTCCATGAAGTGGCCGGTGCCCGGCGCCAATGTCGCGGTGTCCGTGGTGCATCTCGCGAAAGGGCATGTCGCCAGGTTCTCACTGGAGCCCCGTCTGGATGGTCGCCGGGTGGAGCACCTCAACTCGCGCCTCCGCGCCAAGCCCGAACGAGCAGACCCTGTGGCGCTCACCATCAACGCAGGCAGAAGCTTCCAGGGGAGCATCCTGCTCGGCATGGGGTTCGTGCTCACGCCACAGCAGCGAGTAGAGCTGGTCGCCAAGGACCCGAAGAATACCGAGCGCATCTTCCGTTATGTCGGTGGCGAAGAACTCAACTCCGACCCAGATCCACGACTTGAACGGCATGCCGTCAACTTCGGACAGATGCCTCTAGATGAAGCCAGACTCTGGCCGGACCTGCTCCAGATCCTGCGGGAGTGGGTGAAGCCAGAACGGGACAAGGTGAAGGACAAGGGGGCGAAGCAGTACTGGTGGCAGTTTCTTCGTCCTCGCCCTGAGCTCTATCAAGCGTTGCGCCCGTTGAACCGGTGCCTTGCGACTTCTCGCGTCTCCAAGCACCTGATCTTCTCCTGGCAGAGCGCCGACACCGTCTTCAGTGACGGAACCGTCGTCGTCCCCCTGGCGCAAGATCGTTGGCTCACGGTGTTGCAGTCGCGAGTGCACGAACTCTGGGCACGCCACTTGTCATCCTCCCTAGAGGATCGACTCCGCTACGCCCCGAGCGACTGCTTCGAGACTTTCCCGTTTCCTGAAACATCCGCGCTGACAAAGCTCGACGTGCTCGGGAAGCGGCTCGACTTCGAGCGTCGCACCTTCATGAAGTCCAACAGCATCGGCCTGACGACGACCTACAACCGCCTGAAAGACGAAGCCGTCACCGACGCCGCGGTCCAGCGCCTGCGTGACCTGCACGTCGCCGTGGACCAGGCCGTGCTGGATGCCTACGGCTGGACCGACCTCCATGCGCCCGCGTACTGCGGCGCATCCTCCACCGAACTCGCCGCCTTCGAGGACGAAGTCCTCGACCGCCTCTTCGACCTGAACGAACGCCGCGCTCGCGAAGAAGCCAACCCCTCCACCGCCACCACCACCGCTCGTGCCACGAAGTCCCGCACGAAGCAGACAGCCTGAGCCCCAGATGAACGACCCCTCTCAAGCTGACGCGGGAGCCGTGCGCTCGCACCTCATCGATGCACTGGAAGCGGACCTCGTGGGTCCCTTCCGCAAACCTCCGGGCGTTCCGGTGTCCGACGCTCCAGAGGTCCTCCGCACGCCCCCGTCTCGATGGTACCTGACGGGCTTCCTCGTCCCGCTCGACCAGGGCGACATCGAAGACGATCCCGATGACGAGGACGACGATCCGGGCGCGGGCGACGACGTGGACGGCGAGGAGTCCTCCAAGCCCGACCCGACCATCAAGAAGGTGCGCCGCCTGCCCGCATCCATGGGCCTGTCCGTACTCGTTCCGCCTGGCACGAAGCAGCTCACCACCCATGTCTGCTGGGCGGACTACAAGCGCATCGAGACCGAGGAACACAAGCACTGGCACCGGACCTTCGCCCAACGCACCCTCACCGTCCCCATGGACGACGCGGCGCTGCGCGACGGGATGGACCTTCTGGACAGCCAGGGCCTGCGCCTCGAAGGGCGCGTGGAGAAGACGCCTGGCGGAGCTCTCGCCGTCGCCGTCTTCCTCGTGAACGCACGCACCGCGTCCAGCACCTCCGTCACCCGCGATGAGTCCTATGCCTTCCAGACCCACCTCGCGCTGGAGTGCTCCGAGGGCTTCGTCGGCCGTCACGATCCGAGCGATGAGAACAGCGAGGACGTCGATGACCGCGTCAACGACCTCCAGTTCCGCCACCGTCGGGAGTGGGCGGTGGGCCATGGCATCTCCGTGCGGGTGCGCACCGACACGCGGCCCGTCACCCGCGTGGAGACGGACTGGCTGCCGCGCGTCCACGTCCTGCCCGTGGAGGCCCGCAGGCTCCCCGAGGTCGTCGTCCAGATGGAGCAGCTCGCCGCCTTCACCACGCCCGCGGAAGTAGAGGCGGCGCTGCGGCCCCTGGCGCGGGCCTACCGGGACTGGGTGGACACGCAGACCGCCATCGACGTGGGCAGCGAGCGCCGCAAGGAGACACGTGACCTCCTTGTGAGCCGCGCCCGCCGCGCGGCCACCCGCATCGAGGACGGCATCCGTTTGCTGGCACGCGAGCCCCTCGCCTTCGACGCCTTCCGCTGGATGAACAGCGCCATGGCGCAGGCCGAGCGCAAGGCGCGTCCCCATCACCCTCCTGAATGGCGTCTCTTCCAGCTCGCCTTCATCCTGTTGAACCTCCCGTCCGTGGAGGATGAAGCCCACTCCGACCGGGAGCTGGTGGAGCTCATCTTCTTCCCCACCGGCGGCGGCAAGACACAGGCGTACCTGGGCCTCATCGCCTTCACGCTGCTGCTGCGCCGCCTGCGGGGGCAGGCGCGTCCCGACAAGGGCCTCGGCGTCGCCGTCCTGCTGCGCTACACGCTGCGCCTGCTCACGCTCGATCAGCTCGGTCGCGCCGCCACGCTCATCTGCGCGCTCGACGTGCTTCGACAACAGGAGCCCCAGCGCCTCGGGGACGTCCGCTTCTCCATTGGCCTCTGGGTCGGCCGCTCGGCCACCGCCAACACGCTGGAGCAGGTCGCCACCCAGCTCACCGAGTACAAGAACGACAACAGCCCCCGGGCCCAGTCGCCCTTCCCGCTCGCGACGTGTCCCTGGTGCGCGACCGCCTTCGAACGGGAGTGCTTCATCCTCCGGCCCTCCAAGACCCGGCCCGAGGAGGTGCTGGTCGGCTGCGCGAACATCGAGTGCGCCTTCAACCTGGGCCGCAATCCCGAAGGCCTGCCGGTGCTCTTCGTCGACGAGCAGATCTACCGGGAGCTGCCGTGCTTCCTCGTCGCCACCGTGGACAAGTTCGCGCTGCTGCCGTGGCGCGGTGAGACGGGTCTGCTCTTCGGCCGGGTCCTGGGCCGCACCGGCAAGCGCTTCGTCGGACCGTGCGACGCCGCGCCCGCGCTGAGGGCCGCCCTCTTCAAGCTGCCTGGAGGCCTGCGTCCCCCGGAGCTCATCGTGCAGGACGAGCTGCACCTCATCTCCGGACCGCTGGGTTCCATGGTGGGGCTCTACGAGGGGGCCGTGCTGACGCTGGCGCCCCGCGCCAAGCTGGTGGCCTCCACGGCGACGGTGCGCCGCTCCGAACAACAGGTCAGCCGCCTCTACGGGCGGGACGTGGCGCTCTTCCCTCCTCCCGGCGTGGATGCCTCGGAGACGTTCTTCGCGTCGGTGGGCACGAAGGGCGCGCGTCAGTACCTGGGCGTCGCCGCGCCGGGGCGCCCGATGAAGGCCTGCCTGCTGCGCGTCTACGTCAGCGTGCTCGCCGCAGCCGCGCGGGGAGAGCAGCGCTACGGCAGGCCCCACGCGGATCCGTATCTGACGCTCGTCGGCTACTTCAACAGCCTGCGCGAACTGGGTGGGATGCGGCGGCTCGTCGAGGACGAGGTGCGGCGGCTCGCGATGGACCGAGCCCGGCGCCGGCCGGAGGACTTCGACGCTGAAGCAGAACATCCCTGGTACCACGGCCGGACCATCAGCGGAGAGCCCGTCGAATTGACCAGCCGGGAGAAGACCGCGGACATCAAGGCCGCGAAGAACCGGCTGGAGCTTCCGCATGGGCAGCCCCGCAGCCTCGACGTGGTGCTCGCCAGCAACATGATCTCCGTGGGCGTGGACATCGACCGGCTGGGCCTCATGGTCGTGGCGGGCCAACCCAAGACGACCAGCGAATACATCCAGGCCTCCAGCCGCGTCGGCCGCAACGCGAACAAACCCGGACTGGTGGTGACCTGTCTCAATGCCGCCAAGCCGCGCGACCGCAGCCACTACGAACGCTTCGGGCCGTACCACGAGTCGTTCTATCGCTTCGTCGAGGCCACCTCGGTGACCCCGTTCTCCGCCCCGGCGCTCGACCGGGGTCTGGCCGGCGTGGTGGTGGCGCTGGGCCGTCTGCTGGACACCGCGATGACCGCGCCCCTCGAATGGAAGTCGCTCCAGTCGCACCGCGATGCGCTCGAGGCGAAGCTGGAGGAGCTGTCGAAGCGCGCGGGGCGGGGCCTGCCCAAGGAGGAGTCGGAGCGCGCCAGCGGCATCGTGATGCAGCGTGCGCGGAGCCTGCTCGACTCGTGGCACACCATCATCGAGCAGGCGAAGAAGGACGCGGCCCAGCGCGCGTACTCGCGCTTCGACCCTGAGGGCAAGGGCTACAAGGCGCTGCTGCGCACCGTCCTGGACGCGGACGACAGCCCCACGCAGGACGAACTCAAGTTCGAAGCGCCCCTGTCCATGCGCGACGTGGAGTCGGCGGTGCACCTGTGGATCCAAAGACAACCGCTCGGCGGCTACCGGGCCCCGAAGGCAGCAAAGGAGGAGGTGGCGGATGGCGAACCCTAGGAAGTGGACGAAGCCCCGGTCGACGAAGCCCCCCGACGGTCGCATCCGTCAGAGTCAGGTGGTCTCCACCTTCGGCCCGGGCAGCATGCTGGACCTGCTGGATGACGCCGTGCTGGTGGGCGGTCTGGACTTCTGGCGGCTCAAGGGCAGCGGCGAAGTCGTCAACGAGCCGCGGCTGCTGGAGATCGTCGAACCGCTCTACCACCGCAACAAATGGCCGCTCAGCAAGGAAGCCCCCTTCCGCAAGCCCCCCGCCGGGGACGAGCAGTCGCCGTCGGAGACCTGCGGCATCCAGGTGTATGAGTTCCCGCGTTGGTTCGTCTGCCAGAACCCACGCTGCCGCGCGCTGGTGCGAGCCAACAGCCTGGAGAGGGTGAACCAGGAGTACCGCCACCGGTGCGCTGGCGTGGAGCCCAGACCGGAGCGCTGCGTGCCGGTGCGCTTCGTCGCGGCCTGCCGGAGGGGCCACCTGGCGGACATCGACTGGTCCTGGTGGATGCACGCGCGGACGCCCTGCAACGCGCCCCAGTTGAAGTTGGAGGAGGGCGTCACGGGCGACTTCTCCGACCTGGAGGTGTCCTGCACGACGTGCAACAAGCGGCGGCGCCTCATCGACATGACCCAGGAGGAGCAGCAGGACCGCTGCGGGGGTGAGCGCCCCTGGCTGGGATTGGAGGCGAGGGAGCGCTGCGAGGAGCGCCAGCGGCTGCTGGTCCGCACCGCCAGCAATGGCTACTTCGCACAGACCACCAGCGCCATCACCATCCCGGAGCCCGAGTCACTGCGGCGCAAGATCCAGTCCGCGTGGAACGTGCTCCAGGCCGCCACCGCGGAGACCCTGCCTGCCTTCCGCACCATCCCCAATGTGCGGGCGGCCCTGGACACCGCGTCCGACGCGGAGGTGCTCGAAGCCATCACCTCCGAGCGCAACCGCAAGCCCGAGGAGGTCCCGGAGATCCGCACCGCCGAGTGGCATCAATTCCTCTCACAGCCGCAGGAGAAACCCGGCGAGATGCCGAAGGACCGCACCGAGGCCTTCTGGGCCCGGCGCATCGCGCGCCCCCCCGGGCTGCCGCCCTCCCTCCAGAGCGTGGTGCTGGCTCGACGCCTGCGCGAGGTCCAGGCGCAGGTGGGCTTCACCCGCCTGGAGCCCTTGTCGAAGGACCTCCAGGGCCGCTACGACCTGGACGTGGAGCTGGCCCCCATGTCGCTGCACCGGGACTGGGTCCCTGTCACCGAGATGCAGGGCGAGGGCGTGCTGCTGGTCCTGGAGGAGCGCGACGTCCATGCCTGGGAGACCTCGGAGCCCGTGCGGCGGCGCGAAGCGGTGCTTGAGAAGGCGTGGGAGCGCTGGAAGAAGGACTCGAAGTCGAAGCTCCCCTTCCCGGGCGTCCGGCTCTACATGCTGCACTCACTGGCGCACCTGTTGATGACGGAGGTGGCGCTGGAGTGTGGCTATCCCGCCAGTTCCATCCGCGAGCGGCTGTACTGCGCGCCACACGACGCGCCCACCCCCATGGCGGGCATCCTGTTGATGACGGGCACCACGGGCGCGGAGGGCACCCTGGGCGGACTGGTAGAGGAAGGCCGGCGGATGGGGAGGCATCTCGGCCAGGCATGGGAGAACGCGCGTCTGTGTTCCAATGATCCGGTCTGCGCGCACCACGAGCCGACCGGCCGTGACGGCCGCAACCTGGAGGGCGCCGCCTGCCATGGCTGCCTCTTCGTGCCCGAGTGCTCCTGCGAGCGCTTCAACCAGTACCTCGACCGTGCGCTCGTCGTGCCCACATTGGGGCACGAGGACATCGCGTTCCTCAAGGCGCCGTGGACCTGAGCGGCGTCTCGACGTCGGACCTGGAGCGGCTCCAGGCGGGGCTCGTGGGCCACCGGCTCTTGTTGCCCCTCTCGCGACTGGGCCTGCGAGGAGAGGGATTGGATGCGCTCGCCGACGCGGTGCTGGCGTTGAACGCGCTCGGACACGAAGGGGTCCTCGCCCTGTTGGGCGCGGTCCTCGCGGAGCGACGCAAGGGCCCCCGGCGCCCGGAGCTGGTGTGGACGGGGCCGGAGTCCCGCTGGAGCGGGGCTCGGGACACGGCGGTGGTGCTGGCCGACCTGTTCCACAAGGCCACGAGCACGGTCCTGCTGGCGGGGTTCGCGTTCGACCATGCGGCGAACGTGTTGCGTCCGCTGCATGAGGCCCTGCGCAGGGGTGTGACGTGCAGCCTCTTCGCGGACGCCGACGTGGCCACCGGGTTCCTGCGCGAGCACTGGCCCTTTGGCCCGCCCTTCCCGGAGCGCTACGGCTTCGCGCCGGAGAAGGGCGTCTTCGCCAGCCTGCATGCGAAGTGCGTCGTGGTGGACGCGCGCCAGGTCTTCGTGACGTCCGCGAACTTCACCGACCGTGGGCAGACGCGGAACGTCGAGGTGGGCGTGTTGATGGATGACCCACGGCTGGCCGCGGTGCTCGAAGCGCAGTTCTCCACCGGAGGGTGGTTCACGCGAGTCCCATGAAGGGCGGGCCCGGAGCAACGGACCCGCCCAGGGTTCCTGCTCAGAAGAGGATGGCGATGTCCTGCAGTTCCGGCCCTGTGGGCCCGCCGATGGCCGCCTGTTCGGCGGTGGTCGCGGTCCGGGGGAAGAACGTGGCCGCACCCGTCAGCAGATTCACCTGGTACAGGGAGTTGGGACCCCTGCCCGTCGGGCACCCCGCCACCAGCGGCAATCCGTTGTCACCACCGCCGATGTCAAAACCCGCCGCGCCGAACCACGTCACCCCCAGCGGGCCCACGTCCACCAGCGTGCCGCTGTTGGGAGGATCCTGCCGGGCCAGCACCCTGCTGTTGCGCTCCAGGTCGAACAGCGTCGTCGCCGTGGCCCCCGCGACACTGTTCGTGTAGGCCGCGCCGAACACCACCGGGGCAGCGGGCGCGCGATTGATGGCACCGTCCGTGGTCGTCGCCCCGGTGTCGACGTTGATGCGCAGGTTCTGGCCGGTGTCGCTCACCACACGCAGGCGGTCCGCGACCGGGTTGAAGTCGACGACGAACTGCGTCCCCGTCAGCGCGGTGAAGGGCTCCGTGGTGTCAGCGGCGTCCGCCGTCAGGATGGACTTCGCGGTGGCCACGCCCGTCTGGGCATCCACCGTGTAGAGCTTGCCCGCGGAGGAAAGGGCATACAGCAGCCGGTCCGACGGACGCACATCGATACCGAACAGCTTCTCCCCCGCCGGGAGGCCCGACACCGACACGGTCGCCAGCAGGGTGTTCGGCGCCGAGGCCGCGAACCGGATGAGCTGATTGTCCACGGTGAGGCCCACGACCACGGCTCCGGTCGCCTGTTTCAGGGCCAGGCCCTTGAGGGGCTCGTCCACACCGATGGCCGACACCTCCGTGGCCGCCGCCGTCAGGTTCGCGGGAGCAATGCGGTACAGGCGCGACGTGCCGCCGACCGTCAGCGCGGCGTAGCCGATGTTGGTGCGCGCATCGATGTCGTAGCCATTCACCGCCGACGCATCCACGCCCAGCGCGGCGGGGGCGGAGAGCGTGCCGTTGTTCGGAGGGTCCTGGAGATAGACGGTGTCCGTCGCGGCATCCAGCACGAAGAGCCGGGTGCTGACGGTCTCCGCGAAGGAGTTGGTATACGCCCCGCCGGAGATCTGCGCGCCGCTGTTGCCACCGTTGATGGTGCCATCCGTGGTGGTGGCCCCGGTGTCGACGTTGATGCGCAGGTTCTGCCCGGTGTTGCTGACCACGCGCAGACGGTCCGCGACGGGGTTGAAGTCCACGGCGAAGTCCGTGCCGCCCAGGGCGGTGAACGGGTTGTCATCACCCGACATGGCGGCGAGTGTGGACTTCAGGGTGGCGACCCCGGTCTCCGGGGCAAGGGTGACGATCTTTCCGCCACTCGTGAGGCCATAGAGCTGCGAGTCGGCGGGGCGGTAGTCGATGCCCAGCAGGGATTCTCCTGCGGGAAGGCCCGTCACCGTCGCGGAGCCCACCAGGGTGGTGGGCGTCGCGCGGTTGAAGGACACGAGCTTGCCCGACGCCGTCAGTGCCACGACGTCACCCACCATCTGGGGAGGCGGCGGATCCGGATCAGGGTCCGGCGGAGGCTTCGGATCGTCATGGCCTCCGCAAGCAGAGAGGAGCAAGGCGGAGATGGCGGCGAGGACCTTGGTATGCTTTCTGGAGAGGGGCATGAGGTTCCTGGGTTGGAATTCGTGAGCCCTTACGAGGGCCACATCCGAACTGGATTCACACGGCCGCGAAGCCACGCGGTACCGTCCGTCAATGAACCGGAATCCCGTACCTGCATGCCGGACCTCGAGCAGGGAGCACATGCCCCTCTGGGCGACGGCCTGTGCACTGCTCGCGGCATGTGCCAGTGGTCCCCAACGCTCGGGTCATGGGGACCTGCAACTCGACACGCACACCGTCGGGAACGCCAGGCACGCCGCGGTCCTGGCCCAGGAGGTTGCTGCATCCAACGCGACCCGGGCCGCGGCCTCCACACTGATCCGGCACGTTCCGGCCGTCATGGCCCTGATGCAGAGTCACAACGCCGTGGGGGAACTCGAGGAACGCCTCGCGGCATGCGCCGTCCATGCCGAGGAGCAGGGCAATGCCCTCTTCTTCAACAAACGGCCCCCGACGCAGGAAGAGTGTCGAGAGAGAGTGGAGTGGGACGAATGCGGCAAGCCCGTCACCCGTGCGATGTGGCTGGGGCAGCAGAAGCACGTGCTCGCCCTGGAGTGCGCACGGGAGGTCCTGGACGAGTTGTGGCCCGCGCCGTACAGCATCGAGCAACGCTATCGCGTCTACCTGAATGCCGGGTTCGTGGAGACCATCAGCCCCGAGAAGGAGGCGAACATCATTGCCCGGGGCTGCACCGAGGAACTCAGGGGAACCATCAAGCCAGACCTCGTCCTCCACGCGGATCGCAACCTGCTGAAGGCCGCACTCACCCTGGACTTCAAGTTCCCCTGCCCTGATACAAATACACCGCAGTGGGCGGAGTATGGAAAGAGCAGTCCCTACGCGGGTCTGACGCAAGGCACCGTCTACAAAAAAGCATTGGGCGGGCAGGCACTGCTCATTTCGCCAGGAACAGGAGTGAAGGCTCCGTGAGCAAACAGTTTCCCCACGTCCAGCTTCGCTCCAGGAGCGGCGCGCTCGCAGCGCGTGATGGCGTTGCCCTGTCCTTCTTCATCCACCGCGACCACAAAGAGGTAGCCCCCGCCATCTGGCGAGCGTTGGAAACCTTCCTAAATGCCATCCCACCCAAGACACTGAACTGGTACGTCTCGGAAGAGGGCGACATGGATCCCCTCGACAACGAGGGCTGGGAGATCATCCGCAAGAAGATGCTTGAACGCATCTGGGGACTCGCGTGGAACGTCGAACTGTCGGAAAGTCCCAGCGAAGTCGGTGGCTACCAGTTCGAGTATTACGGCAAGAAACTCGATGCGCCGGTCGGGCTTTACGGCGGAGCCCCTGTCACCGCGGTGTCCTTCACCTTCCCCACCGAGTACCTGCTGGAGCATGGCCCCGACCACCTGCGCGCCCTGGCCTTCAAACTGGCATGGGAGCTGCCCTTCAGCTTCGGCTACGCCAGCTTCGCCATCGTCGCCCCCCACGGAAACTGGGGCACAGGGGACCATCTCGACACGCTCCGTGAGCGCTACCTGGGCCTCGACCTTGACCACGTGAGCAGGACGAGCGACGTCATTGGCACCCACGCCCGGAGCGCCTCCTGGCTCACCTTCCTGGGCCAACCCCTGCTCGGCCAACTCGGTGGCATCGAGCGCCTGCGAAGCGCCCTCCCCTTCCCGGAGGTCACCCTCCTCTCCCTGGACAGCCAACGCCTGCTCATCTCCCTGAGCGAGTGGCCCGAAGCCATCGACATCCAGCAGGGCGGCATCCCGCCCCAATACCGCGCACTGGCGCTCCGGTTGGAACCCCTCCTCTACGAAGAGCGCGCCGGCCTCCCCCCCCGCTACGAATACACCTGGCTCCGGCGCCTCTCACGCTAGAGGCGCCGGGCCCAGGACCTCAGAGCGCCTTCGGCCAGGGCGACAGCTTCTCCTGCTCGTACTTCCCGAGCAGCGCATGCGTCACCCTCGCCGCCTCTTCCACCTCCGCGCGGGGCAGTCCCTTTGGCAGCACCTCAATCAGCGTCGGGAAGGGCGCGTCGTAGACGACGAGGTTTTCCATCTCCAGCGGGTCGGTCTGGAGGTCATAGAGCTCCCACTGGTCCGCGTGCTCCCCGGAAGGGTCGAACGTGCGCGCCAGCTTCCAGCGCGGCGTGCGCACGCAACGGACGTGGTTCGGCTGGCACACCGCGCCGGGCTTCAAGCCGGGCACATGGCCCGCCCGCGTGCTCCCGTCGCGCAGCGCGTCCACCGCGCGCGTGTACACCGCGAACAGGGCATCGTCGTGCATCTGGTGCGGATCCCCGGTGCGCGGCAGGGGCTCCGTGATTTCATCGTCGGTGATGAAGAGCACGCCCTCGCGCGGCGTCCCGTCGGGCTCCGTCACGGTGTCGGATTCTCCGCGCGCCAGCGGGCTCAGGTCCGCGCCGACGAACGGGGGCACCGGACGGTGCAGCCGCAGGTCCGTGCGGATGGCCGCGACCTCCTCGCGCGGAATGCCCGCCAATCCCAACAGCGTGGGCACGATGTCCACATGGCTCGTGAGCGCTTCAATCTGCCGCGTCGGCTGCGCCTCCGAGAACTGCACCACCAGCGGCACGTGCAGCGCCTCCTGGTAGGACGCGTGCCACTTCTCCATCAGGTAGCCGTGGGCCGCGCCGTACTCGCCGTGGTCGGAGAGGAACACCACCAGGGTGTCCTTCCGCAGGCCCGTGTCATCCAGCGTCTGGAGCACGCGCGCGATGTGCCCATCCACCAGGTGGATCAACCACGCGTAGTACTGCTGGAAGCGCAGCGCCGCCTCTTCCGGGTCCGCCGTGAGCTGGAAGGGGATGCCCGAGTTGAGGGTGACCTGCACCGGGTCGATGCTCTCGTTCGCCTGGTGCAGCGTCAGCCCCGTCTTCGACGCGAGCGCCAGGCCCACCTTGTAGGCGTAGTCCCGCTGGCAGCTCGGCTTGTTCGCCAGGGTGTCGCACAGGTTCGGCGGCACGTGCGCGTTCTCCTGCGGGAAGCCCTGCGGATTCAGCGGCATCGTGAACGTGCCCCCCACCGGTGTGGTGGACCACGAGGTCACGTCCGGAACATTCAGGGGCCGCAGCTTGGTGGAGTTCGGATCCAACTGCCTCGGCAGGATGGGATACGTCGCGATGTCGTGGGGGTTCGTGAACGACGCGACCGCGAGCCACGGCTGCGCCTCCCCATCCGGCGGCGCCGCCCGGGGCGCGGAATAGGACTGGTTCGCCAGCGCCCGGTTGTAGGGCTGTCCCAACGCCATCCGGCGCAGGAAGTCACACGCGAGGTCCGCGAAGCCGATGTCGCGGAAGGCCCCCAGGTTGTTGACGGAGGCCCCGTGCGGCTCCGGGTACGACAGCTCCCAGTCCTCGAAGCCATACCGCTTCAGCGAGTGCTCCGGCGGGTTGCTCACGTGCCACTTGCCGAAGTAGTGCGTGTGGTAGCCCGCCTTCTGGAACCAGTGCCCCAGCGTCGGAATCCCGTCCGCCGCGAGCCACGGGAAGGCCGCCGCATCACCGCTCTTGAACAGGCCGTCCGTCTGCGTCACGCCCGTGCGCGTGCCGTACTGCCCCGTGTAGATGACCGACCGGCTCGGCGTGCAGGCCGAGGCCGCGATGGTGTGGTTGCGGAACACCGCCGCGTTCTTCTGGAGCGCCGCGAAGCCGGGGCGTCGCCGCCTGCGCCTCCGTGCGGCGGGGCAGCCAGACGTTGAAGGTGGAGCCCTGGCCGACGGTGCCCACCGACTCCGCCCAGATGCGGCCGCCGTGCTGCTCCACGATGCCCTGGCTGATGGTGAGCCCCAGCCCCAGCCCGCCGTACTTGCTGCCGTGCGCGCGGCCGAAGCGCTCGAAGATGAGGCGCTGCTTCTCGCTGGGGATGCCCACGCCCTGGTCCTTCACGGACAGGTGCACGCCGGTGTCGCC
>SECN01000455.1 GCA_004173515.1 Myxococcaceae bacterium
GCGCAGCGGGGCAAGAGCAAGTACCACTCACGCCAGGATGACCCGGCGCAGCAGAAGCTGGAGCGCAGCGCCAGCTACCAGAAATACAAGACGGCCGCGGACGCGCTCTTCACCGGCGGAGAGCTCCCGGAGGGCCTCGCCAAGACGTTCGACCCCGAAGGCAAGCGCAAGGCCCAGAAGGCCGCCCTCCAGAAGGTGCAGGACTCGGAGACGCGCGCGGATTGGGTGAAGGGCGTCGTCGAGTACCTGGAGAAGTACCCGGAGCTGCCCGAGGACGCGTACTTCCTCGACAGCCTGCTGGACCACCCGCGCGAGCGCATCGTGGACCAGGCGCTGGCGAAGCTGGAGGCGCTCCAGGAGGCCGGCACGCTCCAGAAGAAGGTGCCCAAGAGCCTGGATCAACGCCTGAAGTCCATTGAACTCACCGGCCTGGACCCCGACATGCAGGGCCGCGCCAGGGCGCTGCGCGAGAAGCTGCGCGCCTGACCGCCTTCAGCGTGCGCGGGACTGGTAGAGCAGCACCACCGCGCGCTGCCCTGTCTTGCTGTTCTCGTGCGTGAGCCGCAGCTCGCCCCCGGGCCGCGTGTAGAGGCCGGCCTCCTCGCCGGGCTTCCACCCGGCCTTCGCGAGCGCGTCGTCGTAGAACGCCTGCACCTGCGCGGACGACAGCGCCGTCTGGAAGCTCAGCGTGCGCGAGCCCTCCGCGTTGACGCGCAGCACGTCGCGCGCTTCCGGCGGCAGCGGCGCGAAGTCCCCGGACGCGGCGGCCTTCTTCGCCAGCGCGTGGTTCGCCTCCCCCAGGTACAGCGACGTGGTGCCGTCCGGCTGCGGCTGGAGGATGACCGTGTACGTGATGGCGCGCAGCGGATCGAACGCGGTGAGCATGGCGGCGTTGTTGGCCAGCTGCGCCTGCTTCCTGCCCGGCGCCACGTAGAGGCCCTGGTCCCGGAACGCGTCCGCGAAGCGCTGCACCAGCACGCGCGCGTTCTCCTTCACGTGCACCGCGCGCAGCGCCACCGGGACGCCCTCCGCCTCCACGATTTCACTGGCCTCCACCTGCTCCAATACCTGGAGCCGGGGCCACTCGAAGCGCGGCGGCACCGCCTCCGGCACGCCCGCGTCCCTCGCCCAGGCGGGAAGCGCCAGCACCAGCGACAGCAGCGCCAGGGACGCGCGGACCACGGGCTTCACGGATTCACGCGTCCGAGCCACTTCTTGCGCCGGTTCACGTCGTACCGGACGGGGAGGTTCTCCGCCTTGAAGGGGGACGTCTCCCAGACGGTCTGGTTGCCCGCGTGCGACCCGCCGATGCTCTGCTCGTAGTCGCCCTCCGCCCCCGTGAAGCTCATGAAGAACTGGTCCTCGTTCACGGTGTTCGGCGCGCCCACGCCCCCCATCAGCGCGCTGCCGGCACCACCGCCGCCGCCGTTGTTCGCGTACACGCTCTGCGCCCAGGAGTAGTAGTCCACGTTCGCGCAGGACGCGCTCGAGTTCATGCTGAGCGGGCATGCGCGGCCCTCCGCCAGGCTGGACAGGCCCCAGTCATCCAGCAGCATGAAGAAGCGGCCACGGCAGACGCCATTGGACGCCCTCCCGGCGGCGCACACCACGAACTGGTCGGTGGCGCGCCGGTGCGAGACCTTGAAGAACTCCGGCTCCATGAACGTGCCGATGCGCTGCGTGCTCAGGGTCGCGAAGGCCGTGCACGAGACGCCATCGGATTGCACCTGCATCGCCTGCTTCAACGCCTCCGAACCGGGATCCGCGTCCCTCGGGCGCACGCCGAGGATCTGATCGGGGTCGGTGCCCGCGGGGCGATCCGAGTCGCACACCACGCGCATCCGTTGCGCTCGCGCGATGGCCAGCTGGACGGTCATGTCGCCCTGCACGCTGGAGCGTCCGTCGAAGTCGCCGTAGCGGCCTGCGGCCTCGGAGGCGGCCAGGGCCGCCGCGTTGGAGCGCTGGAAGACCCCTGTCTCGGGGTTGTGCATCACGTGGCCGGTGGACTCCCACAGCGCGAAGTTGGCGGCCTCCTGCACCTTGAGCGTCAGCGCGCTCACTTCCGCGAAGTAGATGCCGAACATGAGGATGGTGATGAACACCATCGTCCCCAGCGCCGTCTCCACCAGCGCCTGTCCCCGACGTGCCGCGAAGGTTGCCTTGCCCATGACGCCTCAGTACTTCGCGCCGGTGCGGCTGCCGCCCCGGTAACCCGCTTCGTCCAGCCGGCGCAGCGCGCCCGCGTGTTCGGTGAAGCCCGCCTGCTCCAGGCTGTCCGCGGGCTTGTCGTCGCGGGCGCCTTCGGTGCTCACCAGCGTGGCGCGCCAGAAGGGGTTGAGGAAGTTGGGGGGCTCCTCCCAGCCGCCGCCCCCCGCCGCGGGCCGGGGCCGGTGGTAGTAGGCGATGCCCGCGGCCAGGGCCACCTGGTTGCGCTGCACGTCCTCGCGCCCGGTGGGCTGGATGCGGCCCAGCGGCGCCGAGTTGTCGAACAGCGTGTCCTGGCCCGCGAACTTGAAGCGGAACATCAGGTTCCAGGGGTCCGGCCGGGCCTTGCGGCTGTTGCTGGCGTAGTCGCGCAGCAGCATGGAGTACAGCTTGGGCTGACCGAAGTCGTTCTCCCCGCCGTTGTCGTGCAGCAGCCCCGCGTTGAAGCCTATCGAGTGCGGCCAGATGCCCGGGCAGACGATGCAGGCGCCCAGCGTGTGCATCTCATCCACGCGCTTGCCGGACTCCATGCCCTGGCCGGGCGCCGGGTGGAGCAGGAAGACGTGCTGGTCCTGCTTCGACTGCTCCTCGTCGGACATCACCCACGCGTTCGCCGTGGGGCTCGGGTAGATGTTGCCGTCCGGGCAGGGGATGAGCGCCGGCGCCGCCGCGTGGTCGTGCGCCCACGAGTTGCGCCCGGAGATGGTCTGGTAGGTGGAGGAGTCCATCCCCCCGATGCTGGGGTAGTGCGTGAAGCCCGGGTTGTTCGCGGCCATGCCCGAACCGAAGCCCGCGCTGCCACTGGGACGGCCATGCACCCACGTCCAGCCCATGCTCCCCATGGTGGCGTTGAGCATGGCGCTGCTCTGGCCGCCGCTCGCGCTCACCGCGCCGGTGTCCGGCGGCGTCGTCCCGGCCTTCACCTGCTCCATCAACTCGTCCTTGCTGGGGATGGAGCCGGAGCCTCCGGACACCTCCGACAGGGACTTGTTGGCGCCCTGCTCCGGAGCGTCGAGCTCCGGGTTGACCGCCCGGGCGATGGCCTTGGAGAGCTTCTGACCCGCCAGGTGCGTGCCGACCAGCCGTGAGTAGATGGCCAGTTCCGCGCTGTACATGGCGCCGGCCCGCCCCTGGAGGGACTGCACCTGCGCGGCGGCGGCCTGGTCCAGCAGCGCGAACGCCGGGTCGGGCAGCGCGCAGGGCGTGGCCTTGCTCGCGGCGTAGTACTGGCTGCCGAAGCTGATCATCGACTGGGTGCCGGCCATGGCCACCATGTGGGCGATCTGCGCGCGGTTCATCACCGCGATGGCGTTGAACGTGCGCGCCGTGGACACCGCCTGGCTGTACGCCGCCGCGTCCGCCGCCATCTGGATTTCGATGCGCTCCTTGGCGCGCATGCCGAAGCCCAGCGTCATCAGCACCATCAGCGTCAGCAAGAGCAGCGTCAGCGAGAACAGGACCAGCGCCTGTCCGCGTCCGCCGTGGCTCAGAAGCCGTGCAGGCTGCATGCGGCGCCTCCCTGGAAGTTCTCCGCCTTCACCGGCGTCATCATCCGCATCGCGGCGTGCACCTGGATGGGGAACAGGTAGTGGCCGTTCCCGCTCCACCGGAGCATCCGCTCGCCCAGGTCGCCGCCGGGCCACTCATCCGCGCCCAGCTCCACCGCGTCGTCGTTCCACCAGCTCGTCTTCGCTTGCGTGGGGTTCAGTGGATTGGCTTTTTCGTAATTCTTGAGGTTGAAGTGGGCGAGGAACATGCGGCTCATCACCCAGTCCGCGAACGGGATGCGCATGTAGTACCAGGCCACCATGCGGATCTCGAGCGTGCGCCGCCGCAGCTCCGCCGCGGAGTCCGTGGGCACGTCGAACAGCAGGTCCTCGCCCTCGTCCAGGCCGCGCACCCAGGCGACGTCCGGCGACTCGCGGACGATCTCCACCATGGGGCCCTCGGTGAAGAGCTCCCCCCTGGAACCGCTCACGCGCAGGTAGTTGCGCTGGCGATCCTCGAAGGCCTTCGCCAGCTTCGCGCCCGTCGTGGTGGACGTCACCGTGGGCAGCATCGTCACCAGCGCCGAGTGCGTCATCGCCTGGCAGCTGCCGTGGTTCAGGCTGCCCGCGCGCACCGCGCGGTACACCGCCACCTGCGCCAGGATGCGCCCCTGCAGCAGCATGAAGAGCTGCAGCGAACCCAGCACCAGGAACACCACGAGCGGCATGCACAACGCCGCTTCGACAGCGGCCTGACCGGATTCGAAATGCCGTCGCTGGGGTTCGGAGGAGGCCATGGGGGGATGTAGGCTTCCTCCTAGATTCTCGATGATTGGGGAATCGGTCAAATGGCCCGGACCCGTCCGAAGGTCATTCCATTACGTTCCAACGGTTATTCAACGGTTGAGGGCGAAACCGCAAGCCGAGTCCAGAATCACCGTCGCCCCGGCGAGCGCCTGGAGCAGCCGCGCGTAGTGGTGGCGCTCCGCGTCAACCTGGGCGTCCACGGCGTCCTGGGGCAGGCCCTGGTGGGAGAGGGACAGGCGCAGGCGGGCCTCGCCCGCGTCGCGCTCCGCCTCCAGGGCCTTCCGGGCCTTCTGGGCGCGGCGGGCCAGCTCGGCCTGGGCGGCGGCCTGGGCCACCGGGAGGGCCGCGTCCACGAAGGGGCCGAAGCCGGGGAAGGACTGGTGGACCTCGTCGCCCTTGAGGGCGCGGCCGTCGGCCTCCAGGGCGGGCAGGACGGAGGCGTCCGCCACGGGGCCGTCGGGGCCTTCCACCACGGCGACGGGCAGCAGGGTGCGCTCCAGGAAGCGCGCCAGTTGGCGGCTGGGCACGCGCGCGCCGGGGGAGGTGTCCTCGGGTTCCGGGAGCTGGACGTGGAAGAGCAGCTCCAGGCCGCGCACGGGCTTCTTCAGGCCGCGCTTCTCGATGAGGCGGAAGCCGCTGCGGCCATAGGGGCCGTCCTTGAGGAAGCCGAACAGCGCCTCCACCAGGGGGTGGCCGGTGGCGAAGTACTCCAGCTCCTCCGCCTCCACGGCGGTGTCGCGCCAGAAGGTGCCCAGCAGCGTGCGGTCCTGCATCACGTCGATGCCGGGCAGCCCTTCCACGTTGAGCGCGTGGCCGAACTGGAAGGCCACCTGGAAGGCCTCCACCTGTCGGGCACCTCGTCGCCCATGCGCTCGTGCGCGCGGGCCACCAGCCGGGCCACCGCGGGCTTGTCGAAGCTGCGTACGTCCAGCAGCGGATCATACGCGCGCGTCACCTGCGCGCGCGCCGCCTCCACGCGCGTCTTCAGCTCGGCCGCGTAGCCGACGCGCGCCTCGCGGGGCAGCAGCGCCAGCTCCGCGATGCGGGCCTCCACCTCCTCCAGCACCGCGTCCAGGCCGCCCACCGTCTCACCGAAGACGCCGACGGCGTCCGCCAGCAGCATCAGCACGTCCGAGGCGAGCGTGCCCGCGGGGTCGAAGACGTGGATGTCCACCGGGTGCGCCTGCCCGATGCGGTCCAACCGGCCGATGCGCTGCTCCACCGTGGAGGGGCTCCACGGCAGGTCGTAGTGCACCAGGTGGTGCGCGAACTGGAAGTTGCGGCCCTCGCCGCCCACCTCCGTGCAGATGAGCACCTTCGGGCCTTCCGGGTCGCGGAAGCGCGCCACCTGCCGGTCGCGCTCCAGCAGCGGCAGGTCGCCGTGGTAGCCCAGCGCCTCCACACCCTCGCGCGACAGCTCCGCCTGGAGCGAGTCCAGCGTGTCGCGGCTCTCCGTGAACACGAGCACCTTCGCGCGCGGCTCCGCCTTCCAGATGCCGCGCAGCACGCCCACGAACGCGAGGAACTTCGCGTCCCGGCCGATCAGCCGCAGGTCCGCGTCCTTCAGCGCCGGGTTCGCCCTCACCGCGCCGGTGAAGGCCGCGGGGCTGGACTCCAGGCGCCGCAGCACGTTGGCCAGCGGCGCGCCCCGGAGCGTGCCCTGCGCCAGCGTGGCGAGCGCGGTGTCGCGCGCCTTCAGCTCCTCCGCCGTGAGCTGCACCGGGTGCCGGTGGAGCCGGCGCGTGGAGAAGCCGCCCACCACCGCGCGCCGGTTGCGCACCAGCCGGTCCGACAGGCTGTACGTCTCCGCCAGGTGCTCGAGCAGCGCCTCCGGCGCCTTCAGCGTCTGGAGCCGGGCGTCCTCCGGGAAGCGTTTCGCCAGCGCGGCCACGGCGGCCTTCGCGCCCTTGCCCTCGTGCAGCGCGCGCACCGCGGTGGACAGCTCTTCTTGACGCTGCAGCCGCGCCTGGAAGCCCTCCACCGTGGGCGCGGTGGTCGCGTCGATGAGGGTGAGCAGCCCGTGGTACTCCGCAGGGTCCAACTGCATGGGCGTGGCGGTGAGCAGCAGCAGGCCCCACGCGTTGGAGGCCAGCCCCTGCGCGGCGGCGAAGGCCTTCTCGCCCTTGAGGTGGTGCGCCTCGTCGATGATGACCAGGTCCCAGAACGCGTCCTCGGCCGCCACCTCCTCGCGGTGCTCGCGCGTGCGGCTGAGCAGCTCCAGGCTCGTCACCACCAACGGGAAGCGCGCCCACGGGGACACGTCCGGCGCCTCCTTCAGCGACTGCTCGTAGCGCTCCGAGTCCATCAGCGTGAAGAGCTGGTTGAACTTGTGGAACAGCTCCACCAGCCACTGCACGGTGAGGTGGCTGGGCGCCACCACCAGGCACCTTCGCGCCAGGCCCACGAGCCGCAGGGCGCTGAACACCATGCCCGCTTCAATCGTCTTGCCCAGGCCCACCTCGTCCGCCAGCACGAAGCGCGGACGGCGCGCGGACAGCACCCGCTGCACCACGCCCACCTGGTGCGGCTTCACCATCACCCGGCTGGCCAACAGCGCCCCCAGCGCGTCGCCCCGGCGCTCGTCGTCCAGCACCAGCGCCTGCTTGCGCAGCATGAACGCCTTCGCGTCCCCCACCCGCCCGTCGCGCAGCGTGGACAGCAGGTCCGAGCGCGGCGCCAGGCAGCGCACCTCGCGCCGCCCCGGGTGGACACCAGCACCGGCGCGTCCTCGCGGGACGGGAAGGCGATGAGCGCCTTGGCCCCCTCTTCCTGCAACGACAGCAGATGCCCCACGCCCCACTCGGGCTGCGGGAGGTAGCGGACCTTCAGACCTTCGACGAGAGACGCCATAGAAGAGCAACAACCGGGTGCGAAGAGGGGGGCGCTCCATAACGTCCCAGCGCCCGGAAGGCCATTTCGCAGGCGCTCCCATCCCCTCCAACCCCTTGATTCCAGGCCCGAGTTCCCAGAAAAGCGCCGGTCACCGTCCACCATCCGACAGCCCCGCCGCGTCCTGCCCGCCAGGAACTTCCCATCCCTGGGGGTAGGGTCCATGATTTCATGACAAACAGGTAAAAACAGGGTTATAGGATACCCTGCCCGACAGTGCGATGTCGCTCACCCCACCTTTTCGGTGATGTTGAGCGTCCTTCTGCACAGAAGCGCTCGGTGCCGTCGGGGGGGAGTGCCACATGCTGCGACGTTGGACCTTCGCTCAGCGGGTCGGGGCAGGTCTGTCCGCGTGCCTTCTGGCCGGACTCATCCTGCTTGCCACCCTGGTGTCCACGGCCCACACGCTCACGGTGGACGACGGGGCGCTCGGCCATCACCTCGCCGACATCCTCGCGGGCCTGCTGGGCCTGGGCGCCCTGGTCGCGCTGGTGGTGGTGCTGCGCAACGCGCTGGGCCCCATGCACGCGGAAGCCGTGCAGAGTGAACAGCGGTTGCATCTGTTCATGGATGGCGTGAGCGACTACGCGCTGTGCTTCCTGGAGCCGGACGGGACGGTGTCCTGCTGGAGCACGGGCGCGGAGCGGCTCACCGGCTGGGCGTCCTCGGACATCGTGGGCCAGCGCGCGGAGGTGCTGCACGTGCCGGACGCGGTGGTGCACGGCCAGCCCGCCACCCACCGCGAGCGGGCCGCGCGCGAGCGGCGCCTCCAGTCCGAGGGCTGGCGGCTGCGCAAGGACGGCTCGCGCTTCTGGGCGGAGACGCTGCTCACCGCGCTGTACGCGGAGGGCGGCACGCTGCAGGGCTTCGCGGAGGTGACGCGCGACATCACCGAGCGCAAGCGCACCGAGCGCATGCAGGCGCTGCTCGCCGAGGCCGGCCGCGTGCTGCAGCCCCAGGCCGGCCTCGGCG
>SECN01000456.1 GCA_004173515.1 Myxococcaceae bacterium
AAGGTGGGCGGCTCCATCTTCAAGTTCCTCGATGGCGACAACATCGAGACCCAGTACCACGAGACCATCTACACGCTGACCATCGCGGACGGTCTCACCGGCATCAACAACAAGCGCTATTTCCTGGAATACCTGGAGCGGGAGATGGGCCGCTCGCACCGGTACCAGCGCACGCTGTCGATGTTCATGTTCGACATCGACCACTTCAAGCAGATCAACGACGTGCACGGCCACCTGGCCGGGGACTACGTCCTGCGCGAGCTGGCCCAGTCCATCAAACGGCTGGTGCGCCGCGAGCAGTGCTTCGCGCGCTACGGCGGCGAGGAGTTCGCCGTCGTGATGCCGGAGGACGGGCCGGACAAGGCGCGCGTCTTCGCGGAGAAGATCCGCAAGCTGGTGGAGGACAAGGTCTTCACCTTCGAGGACAAGGTCATCCCCGTCACCATCTCGCTGGGCGTGGCGGAAGTGGCGCCGGAGATGTCGGAGCCCACCCAGTTCATCAAGGTGGCGGACATGAACCTGTACAAGGCCAAGAAGACGGGCCGCAACCGCGTGGTGGGCTGAAGCCCATGGCGGACGAAGCGGGCGGTCCGTCCTTCCTGGCGCGGCTCCTCTTCGTGCTCGTGGGCATCGCCTTCTTTGGCGCGGCCTGGGTCTGGTACCGCAAGGACACCGACCCTCGCGCCGCCCGGTGGGTGGAGCGCGTGAGCGGAAAGCAGCACGGCGCGGCGTCCTCCCCGTAGGGAAGCCACCGCGCCGCTTCGCTTCCGGGCTTCAGGACCGCTCAGGTGCCTTCGCGCGTCTCGGCCAGCCGGCCTCGGGTGCCAGGCAGGCTGTCCGGCGGCATCTTCCCGTAGAGGTACTGCACGGTGTCCAGCAGCGTCTCGTGGACGTCGCGGGCCTTGAAGCCCAGCTCGCGCTCGGCCTTGGCGGGCTCCAGGTAGAACCAGTGCTCGCCGATCTCGACCTCCTGCGGGTCGATCTTCGCAACGGTGCCGCGCACCTTGGCCCACTGCTCCAGCAGCTTGCCGCCCCAGATGTTGAGCTCGCGGGGCAGCTTCATGCGCGGCGCGGGCACGCCGGTGAGGCGCTGGAGCCTGTCGAAGAAGTCCGCCAGGGACATGTTCACGCCCATCAGGTGGCGGCCGTACACCTCGCCCCGGGTGAGCGCCTGCACGAAGGCGTCCGCTGCGTCGCGCGCGTCCACGAAGGACATGCCGCCGCCGGGCATGGACGGAATCTCCCGGTTGAGGAACTTCACCACCGTCCAGGTGGAGGACAGCCGGTCATCCCCGGGCCCCATCAGCAGGCTGGGGTTCAGCACCACGAGGGGGATGGAGTGCTTGCGGCAGTACTCCAGCGCCAGCTTCTCCTCGTAGATTTTGGACAGGTAGTAGGGCCAGTTCGCGACGGTGGTGATGGGGTAGTCGTCGTCCTCCGTGCCCACGCGCTCTTCCTTCGACACCGCGATGGTGCCGGAGGTGGAGCCCAGGATGACGCGCTTCACGCCCGCTTCGCGCACGTCGCGCAGGAACTCGCGCGTGCAGTCCACGTGCAGCTCGTACATCCGCCGCGCGTCCTTGTTCTGGAAGGAGACCAGCCCCGCCAGGTGGTAGACGGCGTCCACGCCCACGAGCGCGCGGCGCACGGCGTCCCGGTCCTTCAGGTCGCCCTGGAGGACCTCCGTCTTGTCGAATGCGGGGCCGGACGGCTTCGAGCGCGCGATGAGGCGCACGTCGTGGCCCGCGGCCACAAGCCTGGGCACCAGGTGCGAGCCCAGGAACCCCGTGCCTCCAGTGACGAGCAGCTTCACGAGTCCTTCCCTCCCGTCAGGATGCGGGCCGGCGGGGTGAAGACGCGGTCCGCGCCCACCTGCTCCAGGTCCAGCACCTTGCCCGCGCGCAGCGTGCGCACCGCTTCCTCCGCGATGTGCGTCACGTAGCGGTAACCCTCCGAGCGCGCCATGCCCTGCGCCCGGGCCTTCAGCGACGCGTACTCCAGCGCCGGGCCCACGTGCACCTCCAGCTCCTTCGTCTTCGGGAACATGGAGCCCTTGGGCAGCGCCTCGTAGGCGCCATGGATATAGAGCGGCAGCACGTCCACCCCGTAGGTGAGCGACAGGTAGCCCAGCGTCGGCTTGAACTCCATCAGCTCGCCGGTGGTGGAGCGCGTGCCCTCCGGGAAGATGAGGACGTTGAAGCCCTGCCGGAGCGCCTCGCCCGCCACCCGCAGCGACTCGCGCAGCGAACCCTGCCGGTCGATGGGGATGAGGTGGGTGAAGTTCTCGAACCACGCGCGCTTGAGCGGCGTGTCGAAGAAGTAGTCGCGCGCGGCCAGCGACACCATGCGGTCGCCCTGCTCGCCCAGCACCACGCGCACCAGGCCCGCGTCCAGGTGGCTGGCGTGGTTGGCGATGACGAGGAAGTTGCGGTTCTGCGGGATGAACGTCTTGCCCGTCACCTTCACGTCGAAGACGCCGCCGTAGAGCACCTTCTGGCCGAAGGACAGGAGCTGCCGTCCCACCGCGGACACGGCCTCCGGAACCGGAATCTCCTGGGCCTCCGCGCGCTCGTGCTCCTTGAGGATGTCGCGCGCCCGCGTCTCCTGCGAAGGCCGACGGCCGGACACCACCACCAGCTTGCGCAGGTCCTCCACCGTCTGCACCTGCGTGAGGTCTTCAATCGCGGGCAGGGGCACGCCCGCGCCCTCCAGCGCCACGGACATCTCCGTGAGCATCAGCGAGTCGAAGCCCAGGTCTCCGATGAGCTGCGCGTCCGGACGCACGTCCGACACCGGGCGGTGGCACACCTCCGCGACCAGCGGGTAGAGCCAGTCCGCCACGCCGCCCGTGGGCGTCGCCTGCGCCTTCTCCTTCACGCGGCCCGCGCTGGCCGACACGCGCTCCAGGCGCTGCAACTCCTCCACCACGCGCTTGCGCTTCACCTTGCGGGTGGACGTCTTGGGCAGCTCGCCGTCCCAGAAGCGCACCGTCTTCACGCGCCGGTAGAAGGGCATGCCCGCGCTCACCTTGCGGAAGTGCTCCTCCAACTCGTGGCGCACCTCCTCGCGCGGCCGGTCCTTGAAGTCCGGCACGCAGAGGCAGGCCACCTTCTCGCCACCGGAGTCGTCCGGCAGGCCGACGATGGACAGCTCCTTCACGTGCGGGTGCTCCTGGTACAGCTCCTCCAGCTCGTCCGGATAGACGTTCTTGCCGTTGGCGTCGACGATGACGTCCTTGGCGCGGCCCATCAGGTACAGGCGGCCCTCGTCGTCCATGCGGCCCAGGTCGCCCGTGTGCAGCCAGCCGTCCTTGACCACGGCCTCGGTGGCCTCGCGGTCGCCGAAGTAGCCGGCCATCACGTTGGGGCCCTTGGCCAGCACCTCGCCGATGCCGTCGTTGTCCGGCGTGAGGATGCGGAACTCGATGCCCGGCAGCGCCTTGCCCACCGAACCGCGGATGCGCTTGTTGGTGGCCTCGGACACCGCCAGCACCGGCGCGGCCTCCGTCAGGCCGTAGCCCTCGCGCATGGTGAAGCCCAGCTCGTGGAAGGCCTGGTGCACCTCGTCCGACAGCGCGGAGCCACCCGACACCAGCACCTTCACCCGGCCGCCGAACTTGCGGTGCACGGGCCAGAACAGCAGCTTGCCCAGGTTGAGCGAGCTGCGGTTTCGCAGCTCCCCGTTGGCCGCCATCAACGCCTTGAGCGCCTGCTCCACCACGGGCGGCCGCGCGGCCATCTCCTGGGTAATCTTCCGGTGCAGCAGCTGCCACAGCGCGGGCACGCCGATCATCGCGGTGACGCGGCCCGTCTCGAACACGTCGCCCAGCCGGTCCGACGTGAGCTCGTCGATGTACGTGATCTCCGCGCCGCGCGAGAACGGCGTGAGGAAGCCGGCGGAGAATTCAAACGTGTGGTGCAGCGGCAGCACGGACAGCACTCCGTCGCCCACGCCCACGTTGAAGGCGCCCGCGAGCTTCGCGACCAGCGACGTGAAGTTGCGGTGCGTGAGCATCACGCCCTTGGGCGTGCCGGTGGTGCCGGAGGTGAAGATGACGCTGGCCACGTCGTCGGGGGCCGCCGTCTTGCGCACCGGCCCGATGCGGTCCGGGTACGCCGGGTCGCCCGTCATCGCCTCCGCGAGGCTCGCCACGCCGACGCCTTCACCCAGCGCGGTGAGCAGGCCGGGGAAGTCCTCCGCGGCCTGTTCGGAGATGAGGCACTGCTTGGCCGCCGCGCGCTTCGCGATGTTGACGACCTCGGCTTCCGTGAGGGCGGGGTCCACCGGGACGACGGTGGCGCCCGCGCGCAGGATGCCGAAGTAGCTGATGGCCCACTCCGGCCGGTTCTCCGACACCAGCAGCACGCGGTCGCCGCGCTGGATGCCGGCGGCCATGAGATAGCTGCCCACGCGCGCGGCGTAGCGGTGCACCTCGCCGAAGGTGAAGCGCTCCTCCTTCTCGCCCGCGGCCATGCGGAAGGCCACCCGGTGACGCCACGCGTGCGTCGTGGCTTCGAACAGCTCCAGCAGGTCGCGCGACGCGGGGATGGCGGTGCGCTTCTCGCGCTCCTCGTCCAGGCCGGGGAACACCCACTTCTCCAGGCCGGGCAGGTGCGTGCCCAGGAAGTACTCGCGCCAGTCGATGCGCTCGGGCGCCCAGTCGATCTTCGCGCGGTCCGCCGGCACCATGCGCGCGTAGACGGAGCGCGTGTTGTCGCAGCGGAAGACGTAGCGGTTCTCCCACAGGAAGGGGAGGAACAGCTCGATGAGGCCGGACAGGCTTCCCGCCTGCGACTCCACCTCGTCCAGCGCGGTGACGGCCTTGTCCACCATCGCCTGGATGCGCGGCGCACCCCAGGCGGGCCGCACCTCGCCCAGCGTCTTGCGCAGGAGCTTCGCGCCCTTGAGCAGCATGGGCGCGCTGAGCAGCTGGAACTCCTGCTTGCTCACCGGCTGCGGCTCGATGCGCGAGCGCAGCGAGTTCACCAGCGAGTTGCCCGTCTCGCGGTTGCGGTAGAAGCGGCGGCGGTACAGGCCCACCAGCTCCACCGAACGGCTGGCGAGGAACGGGTTCACGTCGCCGGAGGCCAGGTTGTAGACGCGGCGCTCCTCCACCTGGATGGCGTGCGCGGTGATGCCCAGCGTGGCGCCCGCCACCTGATCCACCGGGATGATGTCCAGGATGGCGTGGTCCCCCGCGGGGATGCCGCGCTGACCCTTGATGCCCGCGTACGCCAGCGGCGCGGACGTGGTGAAGCCCTCGTTCCAGCCGGGGAACGGGAAGTGCGCCGCGCTCTCCACGATGGAGGGCCGCACGATGGAGTAGCGAAGCCCCGGCGTC
>SECN01000457.1 GCA_004173515.1 Myxococcaceae bacterium
GTTGGCGCCGTCCCCCGCGCGCAGCGCCCCCGTCCCGCCGCCTCCGCCCTTCGAACCGGTGACGTTCGTGGGCAAGGACCGGCCCGGTGAGGTCGGGCCTCCCGCGTCGCTGCCCGGTTCGCCTCCGGCAGGGGAGGCCGGTCTGCTGGCCCTGTTGTCCCAGGACGAGAACGACGCCACCCAGCCGCTCCCGCCGTCCGGCCTGGACGACTCCTCCTCGCAGCCGGCGCGCTCCGTGACGGTCGTCGCGAAGGTCGAACCCTCCACCGCCGCCGACAAGGCCCGGAGGCGCCGTCAGCTCGCCCGCACGCTGGGCGGCCAGCTCGTCCTCTTCTGGAACCGCCAGTCCAAAGCGCGCCGCATCGGCTACGCGTCCGTCGCGGGCCTCGTCGTGCTGGCGGTGCTGTTCGGCGTCATCACCGCCCTGTCGTCCAACGCGCTCCGACTGCCGGGCCGCGAACCCTTCAAGCTGGGCGTGGAGCCGGTGCCGGACTCGTTCGGCTTCGGGCCTCGCGTGCGCTGGTCCCACGTGGACGACAAGGTCTTCGACTTCCGCTTCGTGTCGCCCACGCGCGCGGTGGCGGTGCTGCACTACCAGGCCAGCAACATCTCCAAGGACGAGGTCAACCTGTCGCTCAACGGCGTGTCCCTGGGCTGGGTCCCGCCGGACACGGCCCAGACCGAGGAGCGTGAGCTGGAGCAGGTCATGCCCCCGGGCCTGCTGCGTCGCAACGAGAACAACCAGCTGCTCTTCGACAACGCGCTCAACCCTCCGGGCCAGGAGAACTGGCGCATCTGGAACCTCCGGCTGGAGATCATCCCGGTGCCGGAGCTGCCGCCGGACCAGCTGCTGGCGTCCGCCCGGGAGGCCGCGACGGCGGGTGCCCGGTTCTATGAGCTCAAGGACGTGGGCGGGGAGAACCTCTTCCGCGCCTGGCAGCAGTACCGCTCCGCGTGGATCACCCTGGAGGCGCTCGACGACAAACCGGACCTCTACCAGGACGTCCGGGAGCGGATCGCCCAGATTTCAACGGAGCTGGACCACCGGTGCGGTCAGCTGATGCTGGAATTCCAGCAGGCCGTCCAGTTCCGGAGCAGGCGGCAGGCGGTCGCGGCCCTGGCGGAAGTGCGGAGACGCTTCCCTAGCACCGAGCATCGCTGCCACAATCTCGCGCTGGAAAAAGCCTATGAGCACGAACTCTAGGGTTCGTGCCCCCCTCAGCAGGACGCGGTGAACACCATGTCGAACGGTCCTCCCCCAGCCCGCCGAAGGCCCACTTCGGGTACGCCCTCTTCCGGGACCGGACAACGCGCGCCGGTCCGTCGGTCGACCGCCGGTGTCGCCGCGGCGAAGCCCGCGAAGCTCGTCGTCATCGCCGGCCCCAGCGAGGGCGCGGAGTTCCCGCTCTCCGAGATGGAGTACACGGTCGGCCGCGCCTCCGACAACCCCATCTGCCTGCAGGACACGTCCGTCTCGCGCAAGCACATCACGCTGCGCAAGGAGTCCGCGGGCTGGTACGTCAGCGACATGAAGTCGGGCAACGGCACGCTCGTCAACGACGAGCCCGTCACCGACGAGACGCTGCTGGCCAACGGCGACGTCATCACCATGGGCGACTCGGAGCTGCGCTACGAGGACGTGGCCAACAGCACCGCCAAGGTGCAGGCGCCCTCGGGCCCTGGCCGTCCCCGGCCCGCCGCGGGCGGGAGCCGTTCCTCCTCGTCGGTGCCCGTGCGCCCCGGTCCCGGTCGCGCGCGCCCGCAGACCTCGCGCGCCTCCGCCGCCGCGGAGCTGACGCCGGAGATGCAGCGCAAGCGGATGCGCATGAAGCTCGCGGGCGTGGGCGTGGTGGTCGTGCTGCTCGCCGGCCTGGGCGTCGCGCGCGCTCGCATGAAGCAGCAGCAGGAGGAGCAGGGCCGCATCGAGCAGGAGCAGCGCCAGTACCGCGAGCAGTTGGGCGGCCTCTTCCAGGAGGCCAAGAACCTGGTGCGCGAAGGCCAGTGGCAGCAGGCCAAGGCGAAGCTCCAGGAACTGCAGGAGCAGGCGCCCGAGTACCCCGGCGTGGCGGACTACCTGAAGGCCGCGGAGAAGGAGATCCCCAACCAGGGACACCTGGCGGCGGCCCAGGCGGCGATGACCAAGGGGGAGCTCGCCTCCGCGCAGGCGTCGCTCGCCAAGGTGGGTAGCGATACGCAGCTCTATGAGCAGCTGAAGACGGCCCGCCGGGCGCTGACCGACGCGGCCGACACGCGCACGAAGGAGGCCAACACGCTGATGACCTCCCGTCAGCTGGAGTCCGTGCAGAAGGCCAAGGCCATCACCGACGACGTGCTGGCGACCTTCCCGGAGCACCGCGACGGCAAGCTCATCAACGACGAGGCCGCGCGCATCATCGCGGACCTGACGCGCCCGGAGCCCGTGAAGGTGGCGGCGACGCCCAAGCCCTGGGAGCCCGCGGTGGACCGCTTCCGCGACGGTGACATCTCCGGCGCGGTCGCCATCCTCAACACCTGCATGGGCAAGGCGTCCCAGTGCAAGCAGTACATGACGCAGATGACGGAGTTCGGGAACCTCTACAAGAAGCTGGAGGACCTGGATGCCAAGGGCCTGACGCGGCTGCTCGCGCTCGACAAGGACATCACCGACGGCCGGGGCAGCAAGATGGCGCGCAACGCGGGCACCCGCGCGGCGACGACCTTCTACAAGAGCGCCGTCGCCGCGAAGGCCTCCGGGCAGTACACGCGCGCGATGGAGCACGCCCGCCGCGCGCTCCAGGCGGACCCCAACCACGCGGGCGCCGCGAACATCGTCAGCGACCTGCGGACCAAGGCCAAGGACCTGTACATGCAGGCCTACTCCATCAAGGACTCCAGCCCGGATGAGGCGCTGCCCCAGTTCAAGGACGTCGTCGCGATGACGCCGCCCGACGACGAGCTGCACGGCAAGGCCCAGGGCTGGGTCGAGAAGCTGTCGCGATGAAGAAGCGCAAGGGCGCGGAGCCGCCGCCTCCCGAAGAACCGGGCCAGGGCGACCTCTTCGGCACGTCGCTCTTGCCACCCCTGCGTCCGGCCGCCCCGGTGGCGAAGGCCGCCGGGAGCACGCCTCCGCCGCCCGCGCCCGTGCCCAGGGCGGAGGCCACGCCCGTGACGGCCGCCCCCGTCCCCATCCCGGTGCCGCGCGCGGAGCGCACGGTGCTGTCGGTGGGCGAGCTGACGCGCCAGTTGAAGCAGACGGTGGAGTCGCGCTTCCCGCGCGTGCTGGTGCGCGGCGAGGTGTCCAGCTTCCGGGGCGCCAACGCGCGCGGCCACTGGTACTTCACGCTCAAGGACGCGGACGCGTCCATCGACGCCAAGGTGTGGGCCTCGATGGCGTCGCGGATCCGCTTCGCGCTGCGCGACGGCATGGAGGTCCTGGCCGAGGGCAGCGTGGACCTGTACGAGCCGCAGGGCCGCTACAGCCTCATCGTCAGCCGCCTGGAGCCCGTGGGCGAGGGCGCGATGGCGCTCGCGTTCGAGCAGCTCAAGCAGCGGCTGGCGGCCGAGGGGCTCATCGGCGACCGGCGCGTGCGGCCTCCCCGGCCCGTGCCCTTCCTGCCCCGGAGAATCGGCGTCGTCACCAGCCGCACGGGCGCGGCGCTGCAGGACTTCCTGCGCGTGCTGCACTCGCGCAACCCCCGGCTGGGCGTGCTGCTGGCGGACGCGCGCGTGCAGGGCGAGGGCGCTGCCGAGGACGTGGCGCGGGCCATCGAGCGGCTTGCCCGCACCGACGTGGACGTCATCGTCGTGACGCGCGGCGGAGGGTCCGTGGAGGACCTCTGGACGTTCAACGAGGAGCGGGTGGCGCGTGCCATCTTCGCCTCGCCCGTGCCGGTGGTGTCCGCCATCGGGCACGAGATCGACTTCACCATCGCGGACTTCGTCGCGGACCTGCGCTCACCCACGCCCAGCGCGGCGGCGGAGCGGCTGTCGCCGGTGCTCGCGGACCTGGAGCTGACGCTGGCCACGCAGTCCGGACGGCTGCGCCGGGCCTTCGAGCGCCGCGTGCTGGAGCTGCGCGAGCGTCAGGGCCAGCTCGCCGCGCGGCTCCCCGACCCGCGCCGCGCGGTGAACCAGCAGCGCCTGCACCTGTCCGAACAGGTGGAGGCGATGATGCGCGTGCTGCGCCCCCAGTCGCGCGAACACCGCGAGCGGCTGCGCACCCTGCAGGAGCGGTTGCAGCGGGCGCGGCCCCAGACGCGGCTGGGAGAGCAGCGCTCGCACCTGCTCAAGCTCGCCGGGCGCCTGTCGGAGGCGGCGCGCGCGGGCGTGTCCCAAAGGCGGGGGGCACTGGCGGACGCGCGGCTGCGGCTGGAGCGCGTGACGCCCGCGGCCCGGGTGGCGGCGGAGCGCGCACGGGTGGCGAAGGCGCGCTCGCGGCTGCTGGAGCTCCAGCGGGGGGCGCTGTCCTCCGCGCAGACGCATTTCGGACGCCTGGGGGGACGGCTGGACGCCCTGAGCCCGCTGAAGGTGATGTCGCGCGGCTACGCGGTGACGTTCCGCCAGCGGGACGGGGGGGTGGTGCGCTCCACCGGGGACGTGGTGGTGGGGGACGTGCTGGGCATCAAGCTGGCCGCCCATGGCGCCCAGACGCTGGGTGGGTGTGAAGAAATCGAAGCCACCGTCACGGGCCTGAAAGGGCCGGTGGACTGCTAGCGGGCCACCCTCTACATTCCGCGCCCCGCTCGGGGAGGTGGATGGCCGTGGCGAAGTCGGAAAAGAACCCGAAGGTGGAGGCCGCCCCCGAGCAGTACGGGGACGTGGTGTCGCGTCTGGAGCAGACGGTGGCGCGACTGGAGAGCGGCGAGCTGTCGCTCGAGGACTCGCTCAAGGCGTTCGAGGAAGGCATCCGGCTCGTCCGCCGGGGCGAGAAGCTCCTCACGGAAGCCGAACAGCGCATCGAACAGTTGCTGGTGGACGAAGACGGCCAGGAGGTCGTCGCGCCCCTGGCGGTGGCATCGCGTCCTGCTCCCCAGGCTGCTCCCCGGGCGAGCAGCGCGGCGCGTCCGCCGCCGGAGGACGATGTCCCGTTCTAGCAATCAGGGGAAGGGCGGAGGCCGGGTATGTCGAAGCCGAAGATCACCATCGTGGATGATGACCGTGACACGCGGGAGCTGCTCGCCGAGGCCCTGGGCTCAGAAGGGTTCGAGGTGACGTCCGCGGCCAACGGCCTGCGGCTGGTCGCGTCGCTGGAGCTGCACCGGCCGCACGCCATCCTCCTGGACGTGAACATGTCCTGGATCAACGGCTTCGAGCTGTGCCAGGCCGTGAAGCAGAACAAGCAGTTCCGGGACATGCGCGAGCGCGCGGACCGGTGGGTTCCCGCCGGCACGCCGGCCAGGCTCGCGGAGTCCATGCGCTACTCGCTGCTCGCGGGCGGCAAGCGGCTGCGTCCCGTGATGTGCCTCGCGTTCGCGGACGCGGTGGCCAAGGCGAGCACCCGCAACGACGTGGCCGTGGATGCCGCGTGCGCGCTGGAGTACGTGCACACGTATTCGCTGGTGCACGACGACCTGCCCAGCATGGACAACGACGACCTGCGCCGGGGCAAGCCGACGAACCACAAGGTCTACGGCGAGTCGCTGGCGCTGCTGGCCGGGGACGGGCTGCTCACGGAGGCCTTCACGGTGCTGGCCAGCGGGCCGGAGCCGGTGCGCGCCATGCTCTGCGCGGAGCTGGCGCGCGCGGCGGGCGCGGCGGGCATGGTGGGCGGCCAGGTGCTGGACACCGCCGAGGACCGGGCGGCGACGGAGGCGTACCTCATCCGGTTGCACCGGCTGAAGACGGGCGCGCTCATCCGCGCGGCGTGCCGCATGGGCGTGCTGGCCGGTGGGGGTGACCTGTCGGCGCTCGTGAGCGCGGAGACCTACGGCGACGCGGTGGGGCTGGCGTTCCAGATCGCCGACGACGTGCTGGACGTGACGTCGAGCCCGGAGCAACTGGGCAAGCCGGCGGGCGCGGACGCGGAGGCGGGGCGCTTCACGTTCCCGGCGGTGCTGGGGCTGGAGCCGTCGCGGCGCAGGGCCCGGGAGCTGGTGGCCCGGGCGGAAGAGGCCGTGCGTCCGCTGGAAGGCGACGACGGCCCGCTGGCGGCCCTGGCGCGCTACTCGGTGGAGCGGACGTCCTGATGGCGGACGTGCTGTCCGGTGTGTCCTCTCCCTCGGAGGTGCGAGCGCTTCCCGAGGACGCGCTGCCCGGTCTGTGCGAGTCGCTGCGCGAGGCCATCATCACGTTGTGTGGTCGCGTGGGTGGACACCTGGGCGCGTCGCTGGGCGCGGTGGAGCTGGTGGTGGCCCTGCACCGGGTCTTCCACACGCCCCAGGATGCCCTCCTCTTCGACGTGGGGCATCAGGCGTACGCGCACAAGCTGCTCACCGGCCGGCGCGACCGCATGCACACGCTGCGGCAGGCGGGCGGCATCGCCCCGTTCCTGGATCCGCGCGAGAGCCCCCACGACGCGCTGGCGGCGGGCCACGCGTGCACGGCCATCTCCGCGGCGCTGGGCGTGCTCGCGGGCCGGCGGCAGCTGGAGCACCGGGGGCACGTGGTGGCGGTGGTGGGGGACGGGGCGCTCACGGGCGGCCTGAGCTTCGAGGGCCTCAACAACGCCGGGGGCAGCCACCTGCCGCTGGTGGTGGTGGTCAACGACAACCAGATGTCCATCAGCGCGAACGTGGGCGCCATCCCCGCGCTCTTGCGGACGCGCAACGCGCGCGCCTTCTTCGAATCGCTGGGCTTCACCTACCTGGGCCCGGTGGACGGGCACGACCTGGGCGCGCTCACGCAGGCGCTGCGCGAGGCGAAGGCCTCCTCGCGTCCGGTGGTGGTGCACGCGCTGACGAAGAAGGGGCGCGGCTTTCCCCCCGCGGAGGCCGACGAGCAGACGCGCGGCCACGCCATGGGGCCGTACGAGTGGCGCGCCGGCAAGCTCGTGCGCTCGCGCGGTGGCCTGCCCACCTTCAGCGAGGCGTTCGCCACGGTGCTGGGCGAAGCGCTGGAGCGGGACCCGCGCGTGGTGGCCGTCACGCCCGCGATGCTGGAGGGCTCCGCGCTCACGGGCCTGAAGGCGCGCTTCCCGGACCGCGTGCACGACGTGGGCATCGCGGAGCAGCACGCCGTCACCTTCTGCGCGGGGCTGGCGGCGGCGGGCGCGCGTCCGGTGTGCGTCGTCTACTCCACCTTCCTCCAACGCGCGTACGACCAGGTGGTCCACGACGTGTGCCTGCCGGGGCTGCCCGTCGTCTTCGCGGTGGACCGCGCGGGGCTGGTGGGCGCGGACGGCGCCACGCACCAGGGCGCGTACGACGTGTCCTTCCTGCGGCCCCTGCCGGGCCTGACGCAGTGGGCCCCCGTGGTGGGCGAGGACCTGGCGCCGATGCTCACCACCGCGCTCCAGGCGACCGGGCCGTCCGTGCTGCGCTTCCCGCGCGGCACGCTGCCTGGCGTGCCTCCGGAGCTGCACGTGGGCGGCGCTCCCGTGTCGGGAGCCCGCTGGCTCCAGCGCGCGCGGTCCCTCCGGCTGACGCTGGTGACGCTGGGCCCGCTGGGGCTCGCGGCGCTGGAGGCCGTGCGGGACGAACCGGACTGGAGCGTGCTGGACGCGCGCCGGGCCTGGCCGCTGGATGAACCCGCGCTGCTGGAGGCCGCGGCGGGCGGGCACGTGGTGGTGGCCGAGGAGGGCACCACGCGGGGCGGGCTGGGCAGCGCGGTGCTGGAGCTGTACGCGGCCTCGGGCGTGCACCCCCGGGTGAAGCTGCTGGGCATGCCGGACGTGTTCCTGCCGCATGGCGACGCGCGGGTGCAGCGCGCGGAGCTGGGGCTGGACGCGGCGGGCCTGCGGCGCGCGGGCCGGGGGTTGCTCGGAGAGGAGGCCCCGTGAAGCTGAAGAAGGAGCGGCTGGACGTGCTGGTGGTGGAGCGGGGGCTCGCCGAATCGCGCACCAAGGCGCAGGCGCTCATCCTCGCCGGCCAGGTGGTGGTGGGGGACCAGCGCGTGGACAAGCCCGGCGCCCTGGTGCTGGTGGAATCCGAGCTGCGCCTCAAGGGCGAAGTGCTGCCGTACGTGTCGCGCGGGGGCCTCAAGCTCAAGGGGGCCATGGACCGCTTCGGCCTGGACGTGACGGGCCGCGTGGGCGCGGACATCGGCGCCAGCACGGGCGGCTTCACCGACTGCCTGCTCCAGCACGGCGCGGTGCGGGTGCACGCCATCGGCTACCTCACGGAGGAGGATCTTCCGGAGAAGGTGGGCGTGGTCGTCATCGACGTGAGCTTCATCTCGCTCACCCAGGTGCTGCCGTCGGTGCTGACGTTCCTGTCGCCCGGGGGGCTGCTGGTGGCGCTGGTGAAGCCGCAGTTCGAGGTGGGGCCGGACCGGGTGGGCAAGGGCGGCGTGGTGAGGGACCCTGTCGCGCGGCAGGACGCCATCGACACCGT
Source organism: Myxococcaceae bacterium (assembly GCA_004173515.1). GTDB lineage: Bacteria > Myxococcota > Myxococcia > Myxococcales > Myxococcaceae > Corallococcus. The sequence goes on from SECN01000457.1 coordinate 8,469, forward strand.
GACGGCGTTCGTGCGCGAGCAGGGCCTCAGCGTGCGCGGGCTGATGGACTCGCCCGTGCCCGGGCCCGCCGGCAACGTGGAAGCGCTCCTCGTCGCCGACCGGCCCTGAGCTGTCACCCGGCTACGGGCGGACCTTGCGGTAGTCGGCCAGGGGCAGCGTCTGCACCAAGCTGTTGCCGGTCCGCATCCAGAGGCGGTTGTCGTTGTCCACCGAGCACGACAGGCTGCTGGACACCTCGTAGCGGAACAGCTCGCCCTTCTCGCCGGAGTCCACCGCGACGATCTCCTGGGGCAGGCTGCCCGGGCCCGAGCCGTTGAGCAGGTAGAACTCCGGGCTGGTGGCCCGGCCCAACTGCACCTGGACGACCTGGAGGGTGCCGGAGGCGTCCACCGACTTGCCGTCCTTGTTGACGATGGCGCCGGTGTCCGCGTTCAGGAACCACACGCGCTGCAACCCGATGGCCGCCACGCGCGTGCCCGCCGCGTAGGGGAGGACGAACTGGAGCGGGACGGGCAGGGCGGGGCTGTTCCACTTGAGCCCGGAGCCCTCGCAGCCCGTGACGTCCACCCGGCAGGCCTGGATGCTCGACTGGTTGTTGCCCAGGGGGAAGGCCAGGTAGAGGATCGTGCCGTCGGGGCTGAACGACGCGAGCGGCGGAGAGCCGAAGTCGCCGTTGTAGTTGAGGATGGCGCGCTCGCTCACGGGCACCAGGTCCCCGGTGCCGTTGGCGGCCAGCCGCGCGACGACGATCTGCAGCACCGTGGCCGTGGTGACCTCCGGTTGCTTCATGAACGCCACGAGGATGTCCGAGCCCTTCTGGAGGGGCGGCGCCACGAGCGGCCAGGGCGAGGCGAAGGTCCACTTCGGCGCGCCGATGCCGGAGTCGTGCGGCAGCCGGTACACGATGTTGTCGTCGTCGGCGATGAGCGCGTCGCCGTTGTCCATCATGGACAGGCTGGTCAGGAAGATGGTCGGCTTCGACGCGCCGCTGATCGTGAAGTTCTGGTGCACCGCGACCGCTCGCGCGCCGGGCGTCCAGACCCACCGCTTGTTCGTCGTCGGGTTCAGGTCCGTGTAGACCGTGGACGCATTGCACGGCACGCCCATGGCCACGCTCTGCTGAAACTTCCCGGTGGCATCCACGCGGAACAGCGTGCCGACGCCCGTGGTGGGGTTACCACATCCGATGAAGTTCACGCCCGTGCCGTAGCCCTCGGCGACGAAGAAGTCCGTCACCACCTGGCCGTTGGGGTCCGGGTCCTTCACCACCTTCGTCACCGGAAGGAACGTGGCGGCCTGGGGCTGCGACACGTTGGAGCGGCCGTCCGAACAGGTGACCTTGGCGTGGAGCGCCAGCTTCGCGGAGAGGCCCGACGTGTACTTGATCTCGTTCGAGGCCAGCTCGAACTCCATGGAGCCGCTGGTGTAGGGGACCGTCTTGAGGAACACGTCCCGGTCGTAGATCTCCGACTGCGCCACCGCGTCACACCCGGACACGGAGAGCCGGATCTTCAGCGTGGGCGCCGCCGTGTTCGGTTCGGGGACCGTCAGGGTCACCACCGGAGGGTCCGGCACGGGGGGAGGCTTCGGGTCACCGCCGCAGGCGGTCAGGGCGGAGATGGCGAGCGAGGCCAGGAAGGCGGCCCGCGACGCGGACAGGCGCGGTCGATCGAGGTGCATGGGGGCGCACTCTACCGTGCCCGGGAGGAAGCGGGCGCGACCCGGGCCTGCTTCCTCACCCCGGAACGGCCTCCCCGGAGCGATTCCTGATCGCGCCGCCGCCCACAGGCCCCCCCGCCACCGCCCCGGTCCGTCACTTCCGGGTGCCCAACCCGCCGGGTCCTCCCTTGCCTGCTGTCCCAGCCTTCGAGCGGTCGTGATAAGGCGGTAGGGGAAGAAAGTCACAGCCCTGGCGTTCCGCTGGGGTCCCGACTCCCGCCCCCCGAGGGAAGTCGGCCCCGATATTTCGAGGTCATCCGAACGTCACGCTCGCGCGGAATCCGGGGCGTTGACGCCGGGCCGGGGTATACGTCGCGCCCCTTCTCTCACCCCTCTCCCGTCGGAGAGTCCCGTCCATCTGCTGGCTCACGGACGGGTTAGACGGCATGATCCAGAATCGACCATGACCCCTTTCGCACCCAACGGGCTTTCGCAGTGTCGTTCCCTGTCTGGGCGGGGCGGAGGCGTGCCGTGAGGATCGAGATGTTGTCGGAGCAGCGGGGGCGGGTGCTGGTGCTGGCGGCGAAGGCCGCGGGCGACGCGTTGGTGGAGCGGCTGACGGCGAGCGGCTACCAGTGCGGCACCACCGAGCGGGAGAGCGGTCTGGCGGAGATGGTGGACCAGCTCCAACCGGAGGTGGTGCTCCTGTCGGTGACGGCCAAGCGGGCGGCCGAGCTGCTGGAGACCGTGCGCAAGGTCGACAAGCTGAACCGGCTGCCTGTGCTGGTGGACCAGGGCCGCGCGCGCTCCGCGGAGGCCTTCAAGCGGCTGGCGGTGGATGACTTCGTTCGCGGCGCGGATGAGCTGGTGCCGAGGCTGGAGTCGGCCCTGCGCGCCTGGCGCCTGAAGGAGCGCGAGGAGCGCATCCGGCTGCGCATGGGGATGCTGCTGGAGATCACCCAGGCGGCGACCAGCTCGCTGGAGCTGGAGGAGATCCTCCGCATCGCGGTGGAGAAGGTGGGCCAGGTCACCGGCACGGACCGCTGCTCGGTGGTGTTGGTGGAGGGCAGCCACGCGCGCACGGCCACGGTCGTCGCGACGCAGGAGGATCCGAGCCTCGTCCAACTGGACATCGAGGTGGCGCGCTACCCGGAGCTGCGCCGCGCGCTGGAGACGCGGCAGCCGGTGTTGATTGAAGAGGCGCAGCGCGATCCGCTGATGGCGGAGGTGCGCACGTCGATGCTCCCCCAGGGCGTGAAGTCCATCCTGGTGCAGCCGCTCATCTGCCAGGACGACCTGCTGGGCGCGCTCTTCCTGCGCGTGTCGCGGGGCGATGCCTCCATCGGCCGTGACGAGCAGGAGTTCGCGCAGGCGGTGGCGGGCGTGCTCGCCAACTCCATCCGCAACGCGCGGCTGCACACGGCGGTGAAGAAGAAGCGCGAGGACCTGGAGCTGGCGTACGTGGAGCGCTACCGCGAGCTCAACGACGCGAACCGCCGCCTGAAGGAACTCAACCGCCTCAAGGATGAGATCATCGCGGTGTGCAGCCACGACCTGCGCGCGCCGCTTCAGGTGCTGCTGGGCCATGGACGGCTGCTGCTCGAAGGCCCGCTGGAGACGCAGCAGAAGCAGTCCGCGGAGGCGATGATCCGCCAGGGCCGGAAGATCCTCACCCTGGTCGAGTCCCTGCTGGAGAAGGGCAAGGGCGAGGCGGCGCGGCTGTCCATCGAGCCGCGCGTCCTGGACGTGGCGCAGCTGTGCCGTGACGCGGCGGGGGAGCTGGAGATCCTCGCCGCGGAGAAGGCCGTGGCGCTGCGCTCGGACTGCCCCGACAGCCTGATGCTGATTGGTGACGAGGTGAAGCTGCACGAGGTGCTGCAGAACCTCATCAGCAACGCCATCCAGCACGCGAGCGACACGCGCGGCGAGGTGGTGGTGCGCACGCAGCGGCTGTCGCGGCCGGACGGCGACGCGGTGCGGGTGATGGTGAGCGACAACGGGGTGGGCATCCCCCCGGACGAGCTGCACCTCGTGTTCGACCG
>SECN01000458.1 GCA_004173515.1 Myxococcaceae bacterium
GGCTCCGGGGGCGGCGGGGTGGGCGCGGGCGTGGGCGCCGCGACGGCGGGGGTCTGCTGCTGCGCGGGCGGCTCCGCGGACTTCGGCGTGCAGGCGGTGACACCGGCGGCGGACAGCACCGCGAGCCATGCGAGGTTCTTTCGTCCCAGCCCCATCACGTGACGCTCCTTGGCGTTGCTTCGCGAAAAAAGAAGGGGGACGCGAGGCGTTGGCGCCCGCGTCCCCCGGTCAACGGACCTGCGTCACCTTACGGCAGCGACGGGGTGTTCTCCGTGAAGTATTCGTGGCTGTCCGCGTTGGCGCGCGCCTTGGTGGGGTTGGACTTCGCCAGGGCCTTGGCCGCGGTCTGGCCGTAGGCGTTGTCGCCCGTGCCGGCCACGACGGTGAAGTGGCTCATCTCGTGGACCAGCGTGCCGGCGCGCGAATCCGTGCCCGTGTTGGGCGCGCTCCAGAAGGCGCCGCACACGTAGATCTTGTACGGCGCGTTCGAATACACGTAGGCGTACGTGCCGCTCTCGTTGCAGCTGCAGTCCACCACGACGGCCGCGGAGTCGAACGCCGACTTGATCTTGCTGAAGTGCGTCTGGATGGTGCCCCAGTTGGCGCTGGAGTACGTGCCGAACCACGTGGTGAAGCGCGTGGTCGCGGACGGCGTCCCGTTCAGGTACGAGAGGGAGTTGGTGGAGTAGGTCTTCGCGCTGTTGAACGCGGTCTCCGCTCCGTCGCGGCTGTTGCGGCGGCCTTCGATGAAGAGGCTGACCTCGTTGGAGGACAGCGCCGTCACGCTCGAGCGCGCCTCCAACTCGTAGCGGATGGCGTAGGTGCCCGTCTGGGACAGGTCATACGCGTCGGAGACGACCACCGGGCCGGAGATGCTCTGGCCGGGGGCGAGGGTGATGAGGTCCTCGGCGCGGCCCAGCACGCGCTTGTAGTGCGCGCCGGTGTACTCCACGGCCTGGCCGTCGCGCAGCACCGACAGGCGGCCCTCGGTGAGGCCCGTGCCCGGCGCTTCCCACTTGTAGAGGCTGACCGGCGTGGAGGAGGTGTTGGTCAGCGTCACCTGCACGGTGACCGTCTCGCTCGCCGCCATGGAGGCCTTGGCGACGGACACGCTCGCCGTCAGCGCGCCCTGCGCCTGCTCGGTGGCCTCGGGCTGCGAGGAGTCACCATCAACCGGAGCGCCGCAGGCACCCAGCAGGGAAACGCCAACCGCCGTGCCCACCAGCCACTTGAAACCACGAAGGCTCTTGCTCACGAGGAACTTCCTTTCGGAAAACGACGCAGCGAACACCAGGGGGAATGCCCGGGTCCTCACGCTTATAGGGGAAGACGGGCCCGCTGATGATGGCACGAAATACTGTGAAATAAACACCTCCCCACTATTCCGTTTCTCGCCGCGGTGCGGCCCCGGGGTGGCGTGGGGCGTTAGGCTCCGTGCGGCAAGGGGCGGTGTTTCGCGGCCGAAGGAAGGAGGTGTCGGACGATGCGCGCGGTGGTGTTCGAACATGAGGAGCACGAGGGGCCGGGGCTGTTGGGGCCCGTGCTGGAGGCGGCGGGGTTCACGCTGGTGCGGCGGTTCCGGACGGTGCGGCGGGAGGACGTGGACGCGCCGTTGGTGGTGGTGATGGGCGGAGCGATGGGCGTGTACGAGGCGGACGCTCATCCGTTCCTCAACGACGAGCTGGCGTTGCTGGGCGAGCGGCTGGCGAATGACCGCGCGTGCGTGGGCGTGTGCCTGGGCGCGCAGCTGCTGGCGGCGGCGGCGGGCGCGCAGGTGTCGCCGGGCAAGAACGGCTTCGAGGTGGGGGTGGGCCCGGTGCGCTGGACGCAGGACGCGCTGAAGGACCCGGTGGTGGCGGGCGTGAAGGCGCGCACGGCGGTGGCCCACTGGCATGGGGACACGTACACGGCGGTGCCGGGCGCGACGTTGCTGGCGTCCACGGACCGCTACACGCAGCAGGCCTTCCGGCTGGGGAAGTCCTACGGCTTCCAGTTCCACCTGGAGCTGACGGCGAAGGAGCTGGGGCGCTGGTTGGAGCTGGGCGCGGAGGACCTCGTCACCCGCGGCAAGGACCTGGAGGAATTGAAGGCGCAGCTTCCCAAGCTGAAGGCCGCGGAGGCGGAGAACACGCAGTTGTTGCAGCGGCTGGCGCAGGCACTGGCGAAAAGCGTGCGCGCGCCATGAAGCTGACCCGCCTGCACGTCCACCACTACCGCGAGCTCGCGCCGGACACGGTGCTGACGTTCGGGCCCGCGCTCAACGTGGTGGTGGGGGCGATGGGCAGCGGTCGCACCACGTTCCTGGAGCTGGTGTCCACGGTGCTGTGCTCGGACTTCTCCGGACTCTTGCGCGAGCCGTTCTCGCTGGACTACTCGCTGCGCTTCGACGCGCTGACGGTGGACGTGGCGGTGCGCAACGAACCGCCCGCCGCGCTGCCCGCGACGACGGGCCCGGACGCGGGGCCGGGGGCGGCGCTGGCCCTGCCGCCCTCGGGGCTCGCGCACGGGTTGATGCCCTCCATCGTGGCCACGGTGCGCTGGGACGCGGCGGAGGACGTGCGGCTGGTGATGCGCGCGAGCGCCACGGGCTTCGCGTGCGAGGTGGACGGCGCGGCCGGCTTCGCCAAGCGGATGCACTGGTCGGTGTTGGACCGCTCCGTGTGGACGCTGCTCTTCATGGCCGCGCAGTACCTGGAGCGCGGCGTGAAGGACCGGCTGAAGGACCTCTTGCGCCGCACGTTCCTGCTGGCGCCGCCGCGCTTCGACGAGGCGCTGGGGATGTACGAGCGCATCGGCGCCATCCGCTACGCGATGGAGCGGCGGGGCGAGGACCTGTTCCCGCTGGGGTTGATGGCCCTGCCCACGTGGATGCCCGGGTGGCTGCGCGAGCAGGTGGAGCACGAGCCGCTGCCCCCCACGCTGATGTTCCGCCACGAGACGCTGCCGCGGAGCTTCCTCGCGCGCTTCGTGACGCTGGCGGGGTTCGCGTCGGGCACGCTCACGGTGGACGTGACGGAGACGACGCCGCTGTCCCAGGGCGGACGGCTGGGCTTCAGCGGCTTCCGCTTCGCGTTCGTGCGCGCGGACGGCACGCCGGTGACGCAGGAGCAGTTGGGGTTCGGCCAGCGGCGGCTGTTGTCCTTCCTGTACTACCTGGACGTCCACGACGCGTTCGTCATCGCGGACGAGCTGCCGGACGGGCTGCACCCGGAGCTGGTGGAGGCGTGCGTGAAGGACGTGGGGGAACGGCAGGCGTTCCTCACCAGCCAGAATCCCCTGCTGTTCGAGCACCTGGCCTTCCGCGACGCGGAGGAGCTGCGCCTGTCGTTGATCCGGTGCGAGGCCCGCGAGGGGCGCGGGGCCTGGCGCTGGACGCAGCCGTCGCCGGAGGCCGCGTCGCGCCTGTTCGACGCGTACCGCGAGAAGGCCGTGCCGCTGGGCGCGGTGCTGCGCGCCCAGGGCTTCGGGTGAGGCTTCAGCGGCCGGCGAGCAGCTCGGTGCTGAAGGAGAAGCCGGCCAGCAGGTAGGGCATCGCGCTGGTGCGGTTCTCGTGCGTGAGGTACCAGCCGGCGATGAGCAGCGCGGTCGGCTTGTTCATGAAGCCGCCCGGGCGGGTGTCGAAGGCGTACGCGACGATGGGGCCCACGCGCATGTGGCTGTTGTCGGGCCGGCTCCGGCCGGTTTGCGGATCCACGGCGTCGGCGTCCTCGCCGTAGCTGGGCCACACCGCGGAGAAGCGGGCGCCCAGCGTCCAGCGGCCGTTCATCCAGATGAGGTCCGTGTCGTTGGCGAGCACCCAGCCCTTGCCGGGCACCAGCGTGTCCAGCGTCGGATCATAGAACGTGCTCTGGGGACCGCCGTCGTGCAGGTCCACGTTCCAGTACTCGAAGGCCAGCTTCGTGCGCAGCGCCACCGACTTCACCTTGGCCTGGAGCGTGGGCTCCAGGAAGAAGTGGTGGCCGGAGGTGCCGTAGGCCTGGTCGTTCGTCACGTCACGCACGTCGTCGGCGTAGTTCTGGAAGGAGTTCGGGTACGACTGGACGCTGCCGAAGGTGCCGAAGTACTGGATGTATTCGTAGCCGGCGCGGAGGTTGAGCACCGCCGCCGGCTGCAACTCCAGCACGGGGCCCAGCTTGAAGAACGCCGGGCTCAGCTTGAGGCTGGCGGCGGCGCTGGCGAACGTGTCGCGCAGGAGCAGGGAAGGGCTGTCGAAGAGGCGCTTCTGGTAGACGAGCCTGTTCTGCGATTCGAGCCCCAGCGGGTTGTAGCGGACCACGTTGAGGGTGGTGAAGAAGACGCGACGCTCCGGCATGGGCGGCAGCACCGGGGGCGGCACGTTCTCCGTCGTGGGGGGCTCGGGCTGCTGGGCGGTCGCGGGCGCGGACAGCCCCAGCAGGGCCACCATCGCGGCGCGGGGGAGCCACTTCGACACGGAGCGCGTCCGGACAGACGTCGGGCGCTGCGGGAACTCGTTCGCGGGCATGCGTCCTCTCGGCGGGGGACCGTGGCGGGCGCCCCTTGGGGGAAGGGCTTGCACGACACGGCGCCCGCGAGCGTCATCCAGGTCGCGTGCGGGCTTCAAGACGCAGCAGGTCGAAGCCCGCGTGACGCCGGGCGTCAGCGCGAACCTAGAAGGCGACCTGGAACCGGCTCAGCAGGGCGTTCTCCGGGGCGCGGTCGCCGGTGGGGGCGCCGCCCTCGTAGTTCGTGCGGTGGAAATTAAGGCCGAAGCGCACGCGCTTGTTGAAGTACGCGTTGGCGCCCACGCCAAAGCCCTTCGCCGCGCTCACCGACTTCGTGGGATCCGCGAAGCGGGGGAAGGCGTCGTCGTCCAGATCCAACGCGTGGTAGCGCACCGCCACCTCCAGCGCGCCGCCCCGGCCCGTCTTCGGATCGAAGGGCGTGGTCGGCTTGACGCCGTCGTACGCGGCGTCTCCGCCGAACACCACCCACGACGCCAGGGCCTGCCACGCGTGGTGGTGCAGCCGCGCGCGTGCCTCCCCCACCTGGACCTCCTGCGAGGAGCTCACGTACTCCGCGAGCAGTCCCAGCGGGCCCTTGTAGAAGTACCCCTGGGGCGCGAAGCGCAGGTGTTCGCCGTGCGCCGTGACGGTGGCGCCCGCGTCGGTGCCCGTCAGGTAGCTGAAGATGATCTCCTGGCCGGTGCTGCGAAGGACGGACACGCCGGTGCTTGCGGCCGTGCCGAACTGCTGGCCCCGCGTCACCGCGAAGCCCACGCCCAGGCCCTTGAGCAGGGCGGGGCCGCTCGGCTTGAAGGGTTGGACGAAGAGCCGCGCGGCCAGGTCGAAGCTGTCGTCGGTGTTGAGGTCGGAGCTCACGCCGTCCGCCTCGCCGTTGAGGGCCGCGAGCGAGTACTGCACGCGTCCGCCGAGCACGTCGCCGTGCAGCTCCAGGCCCACGTCGCGGATGGGGACCAGGTCCACCGTGAGCGAGCGTTCGATGAAGGGCGTGTTGACCGCGGCCTGGAGCAGCTCCAGCCCGAAGGGCGTCTTGAACTTGCCGGCGCGCAGGCGGAGCGAGTCGCTCGGGTGGAAGTCGATCCACGCGTCCTGCACCAGCGGCTGTCCGCTGCCGAAGTCCGGCATGAAGCGGAAGTCGACGAAGCCGAAGAACGTCCCCTCCAGCATGGGGCGCACGCGCCGCATGACGAAGGTGTTGGTACCGGTGCGGTCCGGGTCGTCGAGGAAGAAGCGCCCATCCGCCTGGAGCTGCCCGCGCAGCTTCACCACGAAGGCCTTGTCCGGCGAGGACAGGGAGAAGCCCTCCTCCGACAGGGTGATGAGCGGGCAGCTCCAGGCGGATGGGCGCTTCTTCCT
>SECN01000459.1 GCA_004173515.1 Myxococcaceae bacterium
GCCTGCTCCTCCAGCTCCGGGAAGTAGTTGCGGTGCTTCTCCAGGAAGTCGCTGACCTCGTCGAAGGGCGAGTAGTCGAAGCGCACGCCCGGCGTGTTGCCCAGGCCGTTGCCGGACGGCGAGCCCTGCGTGCGGGTGCGCTCCTCCACGTTGAGCTGCGCGAGCACGTTCTCCAACTGCGTGCGCGTGTTCTTGTAGAGGTTGAAGAGCGCGGCGACCGTGCCGGCGAGCTTCGGTTCGGCGGACAGCGACTGGAGCGACTCCGAGTCGATGTCCAGGCTCTTGAGCAGCGGCTCATCCAGCAGCTTCGCCAGGGCCTCGTCCACGCGGCCCTCGCCCAGCGTGGACATGAACTGCTCGGGGTCCTGTTCGAAGTAGCGCAGGGCCTTCCAGAGCAGCGGGAAGGGCATCACCCGCTTGCCCTTCTCGATGAGGTTCAGGTACGCGGGCGACACACCCAGGTCCTTGGCCGCGTCCGCCTGCTTGATGTTGCGCTGCAACCGCAGGCCTCGAAGCTTCAGCCCCACGTTCGCGTTCAGAGCGTTGTCGTTGTTCATGGCTCCAGCCACCGGCGGGCCGCGTCAAAGGGCGCGTCCAACACCGGGTCTCTGGATCCACTCTGCAAATCGATTTACCGATTTGCAATAAACGTTTCCGATCCATCGGAGCGCTGTCCCGCAGGCGACGCGCGGAGGGTTGGCTGCCTCCCTCCTGGCCGGAAGCCGACGCAATCCCCTGGAATCACTGCGCTTTCAGCCTGCACCGGTGCGCGGAGGGCCCGGCGGGGCCACCCGTTGTCAAGCGTTTACCAATGCGGTGCGTCAGGACTGGGGAAAAGTCAGTAAATGAGGCGGATGCTTATTTACAAACGCTCAGGGCGCCTCCGGGGCGCGGCGCAAGACGAGGGCGACGTTGGTGCCGCCGAAGCCGAAGGAGTTGCTCATGACGGCGTCCACGCGCTGCTCGCGGGCGACGTTGGGGATGCAGTCCAGGGGGATGCGCGGGTCCTGGTGCTCCAGGTTGATGGTGGGGGGGAGGATGCCCCGGGTGAGGGCCAGGATGCTGATGACGGCCTCGGCGGCGCCGGCCGCGCCGTTCATGTGGCCCGTCATGGACTTGGTGGAGGAGATGGCCAGCTTGCCGGCCGCGTCGCCGAACACGCGGGCGATGCCCTGCATCTCCAGCAGGTCGCCAATCTCCGTGGAGGTGCCGTGCGCGTTGAGGTAGCCGATGTCGCCCGGTGACAGGCGCGCATCCTTGAGGGCGGCCCTCATGGCGCGCTGGGCGCCCTCGTGTTCGGGGGCGGGGGCGGTGACGTGGTGGGCGTCGGAGCTGGCTCCGTAGCCCACCAGCTCCGCCAGGATGCGGGCGCCTCTGGCGCGGGCGGATTCGTACTCCTCCAGGATGAGGATGCCCGCCCCTTCCGCGAGCACGAAGCCGTCGCGGTCCTTGTCGAACGGGCGGCTGGCGGCCTGGGGCGCGTCGTTGCGCGTGGACAGGGCCTTCATCGCGGCGAAGCCCCCGATGCCGAGCATGGAGATGGGGGCCTCCGCGCCGCCGGCCACCGCCGCGTCGAACTCACCGCGCTGGATGCCGCGCATCGCTTCGCCAATGGCGTGGGCGCTGGTGGAGCACGCGGAGTTGGTGGACCAGGACGGGCCCTTGATGCCGTGGCGCATGGTGACGTAGCCGGGCGCCAGGTTGATGATCATCTGGAGGATGAAGAAGGGGCTGATGCGGTCCGGGCCCTTCTCCAGCGCCTTCTTGTATGTCTCCTCCATGCTGGCGATACCGCCGATGCCGGAGCCGATGATGGCCGCCACGCGCTCCGCGTTCTCCGGGGTGATCTTCAGCCCCGAGTCCGCCAGCGCCATGTCCGCCGCCGCCACCGCGAACTGCGCGAAGCGGTCCATGCGCCGCACCTCGCGCCGGTCGATGTAGTCCTCCGGGTTGAAGTCCTTCACCTCGCCGGCGAAGCGGCAGGCGAGCTGGCTTGCGTCGAACAGGGTGATGGGCCCCACGCCGCTGCGGCCGTGGATGAGTGCCTCCCAGCTCTTCTCCACCCCGGTGCCACACGGGCTGATGAGCCCCATTCCCGTCACCACGACGCGCCGCTGCTCCATGGATTGCTCCTTGACCCCGGTTGCTGGACGGGATGGTATTATGGTCATCCTTCCATGAGTTCAAGCATGGCCGTCATTCCAACGGCGAGGGAGCCTTCGATGAGCGAGCAGGCCGTGAACCCGCGAACGCGGACCGTGACGTGGAAGGACCCCCGGGAGGGCGCTTCGGCGGCGAAGAAGCTGTCGGGGCTGGAGTACCTGCGCGCCATCCAGCGGGGCGAGCTGCCGGGGCCTCCCATCGCGGAGCTGATGGGCTTTGCCCCCGTGGAGGTGGAGGAGGGCACGGTGGTGTTCGGGGTGCAGCCGGGCGAGTACCACTACAATCCCATTGGCATGGTGCACGGGGGGCTGGCGGCCACGCTGATGGACTCCGCGATGGGGTGCGCCATCCACACGATGCTGCCGGTGGGCGTGGGCTACACGACGCTGGAGCTGCACGTGAACTACGTGAAGGGCGTGGCGCACGACTCCGGGGAGCTGTTCTGCAAGGGAGAGGTCATCCACCTGGGGGGCAGGGTGGCGACGGCGCAGGGGCGGCTGGTGGACGCGAAGGGCAACCTCTACGCGCACGGCACCACGACGTGCATGATCTTCCGTCCGCCGGGTTCAGGCGGCGCGAAGGAGTAGGAGCGGACGATGCGCTACACCGCCGAGCACAAGCAGGCCACGCACGCGCGCATCCTGGCCGCGGCGGAGAAGCTGTTCCGCAAGGAGGGCTTCAGCGGGGCGAGCGTGGAGCGCGTGATGCGCGCCGCGGGGCTGACGGTGGGGGGCTTCTACGCCCACTTCGCGTCCAAGGAGTCGCTGCTCGCGGAGTCCCTGCGCGCGTTCATGGCGGAGCGGCAGGTGGGCTGGCTCGCGGGGCTGGAGGGGCTGCGGGGCCCGGCGTTCCTGGACCCCTTCGCGCGCCGCTACCTGAGCCTCTACAACCGGGACACGGGGCAGACGAGCTGCATGATGCCGTCGCTCCTGTCGGACCTGACGCGCGCGCAGCCAGAGGTCCAGGCCGCATTCGGCGAGGGCCTGGAGAAGCTGGTGGGCGCGGCGCAGGGCCAGCTTCCGGCGCGGGAGGGCGCGACGCCCCGGCAGCAGATGCTGGCGACGGTGGCGCTGTGCTTCGGCGCGATGACGCTCGCGCGGGCCGCCGGGTCGCAGGTGGTGTCGGCGGAGATCCTGGATGCGGCCCGGGCGCTGCTGCTCGCCGGGGCTCCGCTGCCGGAGACAGGGGCGTTGCCGGTGTCGAACGCGGCGACCGTGCCCGCGCGCCCTGCTCGCAAGAAGGTGGCACGGAAGCAGGTCGCTGGGGCCTCCAGGGTGAAGGCGGCGGATGCGCCCGTGCGCCCTTCACGGCCCGCTCGGATCAGGAAGACGGCCCGGCCCTGACTTGAGGGGACCTCGACGTCGCTTGCGGTGGATGCGTCCGCGCGCCCCTTCGGACGTGCGCTGAAGCATCGCTCCTCGTGGCGGACGGGGGCGTGTGGGCGGCATCGGATGCACCCTGCTTCCGACGTTCGACCTCCCGCGTCGACACAAGGGGCTGGACGGCATGGGGCACGGCGTGAAGTCCTCTCCTCCGAAGCGGACACAACGGGGAGGCGGTTCCGCGTGGATGCCTTGAAGACGATGGTGACTCGCGCGGCGCTCCTCCTGCTCGCGCTCACCCTGGGCGCCTGCGCCACCCCGCGTCCCACGCCGCCCCGAAGGGACACGGCGGCGCTGCGCTACAACATCACCTATGCGCGCGAACCCCAGCGGGGACTGGAGGTGGAGATCGTCCTCCTGCCGTCATCCCCGCGCGACTTCCTCTTCCGCCAGCCGGAGCGCGTGGAGACGGTCTGGGCCCTGCGCGAGGACGGAGCCTCCAGCGCGCTGCGCCTGCACGGCGGTGAAGTGCACGTCCCGTCGGGAACGCGCTTCCTGCGCTACTTCTATCCGCTGGAGTCCCCGTCCCGAGGCGGTGAGCGCTCCTTCTTCTCCGGTGTCGGGGAAGAAGACGCATGGCACGTGGCCGGCCGCGCGTACCTCCTGCGTCCTCGCGTGGTGCCGCCCGACCTTCGCGTGGAGCTCACGGTTGATGGGACGGACGCACTCCTTCCCTGGCTCCCGGACGACGCCGGCGTCTACCACCTGCGAGGCGAGGACTTGGTGGACTCGGGCTTCCATGGCTTCGGCGGGCGTCGGTGCGAAGCGCGCGTCGGGGCTTCCGTGCTGGAGGTCGCGCTGCTGGGCCGCTTCACGCACCTGTCGGACTCGGAGGTCTGCGACTGGCTCGCGCAGGCCGGGCGCGAGGTCGTCACCGTGCGCAAGACGTTCCCGCACCCGCGCATCACCGTGCGCGTCGTGCCCGTGCCCGGCGCGGACGAACCCGCCCTCTTCGGCATGGTCCAGTGGAGCTCTCCTCCCAGCATCTCCATCCTCGTGGGACAGGACGCGACCGCCGCCTCCATGAAGGGCGACTGGGTCGCCATTCACGAGATGCTGCACCTGACGCACCCCACGCTGCTGCCGCGCGTGGCCTGGCTCACCGAGGGACTGGCCACCTACTACACGGAGCTGGCCCGCGCCCGCTCCGGCCGTCAGACGGCGCAAGCGGCGTGGCAGGAGCTGACGGACGGCTTCGCCCGAGGCCAGGCTTCCGCGGGCTCACGCACCATGGCGGAGGTCGTCTCGCGCGAAGGTGACTGGCAGGGCGTCTACTGGACCGGCGCCTTCTTCGCGCTGCGGTTGGATGTGGAGCTGCGGCGCGTGACGCACGGTCGCGCGCGCCTGGAGGATGTGCTGGAGCTGCTGGCCACCCGAGGGCCCACGTCCTCGCTCGCGGGCTTCGGCGCCGCCGTGGACACCGTCGCGGGGGCGCCCCTCTTCGACGCGCTGCTCGCCCACCAACTTTCAGTTCCGGCTTTCTCCGACCTGGGAAGTTTGTTAGACCGGCTCGGCGTCCAGATTGACCCGGGGCGCGTCAAGCTCCAAGCTGCCCCGGACAGTCGGTTGCGTGAGGCGTTGGACGGTGGACGGCCCTCGGATGACGCGGGGTGAACACCTGGAAAAGCGACGGGGCGGTAACCGCTCCAGCGGGTGTCGCGTATCGCATGCATCCGCGAGGTCCGCGGCTTCCGTAGATGAGGTCCGCCATGTTCCGCAGCGCATTCATGCTCGCCTCCGTGCTGTCGCTGTCCGCGACCGCCGCCGAGC
>SECN01000460.1 GCA_004173515.1 Myxococcaceae bacterium
CCCTCGCCACCCCGCTCCTCCCCCCGGGCCTGCTGGAGCGCCTGCTGGCGGAGGCCATGGGCCGGGGCGCCGACTTCGCGGAGGTGTACGTGGAGCGCACGTCCACCACGGCGGTGGTCCTGGAGGAGTCGCGCATCAAGAGCGCCCAGGTGGGCCTGGTGCAGGGCGTGGGCGTGCGGGTCATCACCGGCGCCAAGGTGGGGTACGCGTACTCGGATGACTGGGACGAGCCCGCCCTGTTCCGGGCCGCGCGCACCGCCGCGATGATCTCCCAGGGCGGCGGCTCCGAGCGCTCCTTCCCCATCAAGCGCGTGGCGGTGCCCAGCCACTACCGGGTGGCGCAGGCGCTGGAGGACGTGGCGGTGGCCCGGAAGACGGCGCTGCTCACCCGCGCGGACAAGGCCGCCCGCGGCTTCGATTCGCGCATCCAGCAGGTGAACGCCTCCTATGTGGATCAGACGCGGCGCATCGCGGTGGCCAACACCGCCGGGCGCTACAGCGTGGACACGCAGGACCAGTCGCGCTTGAGCGTGCACGTGGTGGCGCTGGGCAAGGGCGGCGAGCGGCGCACCGGCATGTACGGCAGCGGCGGCCGGGTGTCCTTCAGCTACTGGGACGGCGTGACGCCGGAGAGCGTGGCGGAGGAGGCCGCGCGGCAGGCCATCGCCACGCTGGGCGCGGTGGACTGCGTGGCGGGTCCGCAGACGGTGGTGCTGGCGCCGGGCTGGAGCGGCATCCTGCTGCACGAGGCGGTGGGCCACGGCCTGGAGGCGGACTTCATCCGCAAGGGCACGTCGCTGTTCGCCGGCAAACTGGGGGAGAAGGTGGCCTCCGACCTGGTGACGGTCATCGACGACGGCACCGTGTCCAACGCGCGCGGCTCCATCAACATCGACGACGAGGGCATCCCGGGCGAGCGCAAGGTCCTCATCGAGAACGGCGTCCTCAAGGGCTACCTCTATGATCAGCTCAACGCGAAGCTGATGAACCAGCGCTCCACGGGCAGCGGCCGGCGCGACTCGTTCAAGAGCCTGCCCCTGCCGCGCATGACGAACACCTTCCTGGCGCCCGGAGACCACGCGCCGGAGGACATCCTCAAGGAGGTGAAGCGCGGCCTGTACTGCGCCACCTTCGGAGGCGGTCAGGTGGACATCAGCAACGGCAACTTCGTCTTCGAGGTCAGCGAGGCCTACCAGATTGAGGACGGGAAGCTGGGCCGCCCGGTGAAGAACGCCATCCTCATCGGCGTGGGGCCGGAGGCGCTGAAGAACATCAGCCGCGTGGGCAGCGACCCGATGCCGGACCCCGGCATGGGCATCTGCGTGAAGGACGGGCAGATGCTGCCCGTGGGGGTGGGCCTGCCCACCGTGCGCATCGACAACGTCACCGTGGGCGGCACGAAGGTCGGCTGAGGGCCGGACCTTTTCGAGGGAACGACAACGTGAACTACGAACAGCTCGCGAAGAAGATCGTCCAGCGCGCGGTGAAGCGGGGCGCGAAGCAGGCGGAGGCGTATCTGGAGGTGGGCCGCCAGAGCAGCGTGCGCGTGCGCGAAGGCCAGATTGAAGACCTCACGGAGGCCACCAGCAAGGGCGTGGGCGTGCGCGTCTTCGTCAAGGACCGGCTGGGCTTCGCGTACACCTCCGACTTCACCCCGGCCGGCCTGGAGCGCGTGGTGGACCTGGCCGTGCAGTTGGCGGAGGCCGCCGCGCCCAGCAAGTTGAACGGCCTGCCGTCCGCGAAGGACCTGGGCAAGCGCGGCGACACCGGCATCCTCTTTGATCCGAAGGTGGCCAACCTCCCCGGTGACTGGAAGATCAACGCGGCCCTGGAGGCGGAGCGCGCGGGCCGGGCCGAGGACGCGCGCGTGGCCACGTTCGACTCCGTGTCCGCGGGCGACTTCGTGTCGGAGGTGTACCTGGCCTCCAGCGAGGGCGCGACGGGCGGCTACTCCGGCACGTACGTGTACCTGGTCGCCGTGCCGGTGGCGGCCCAGGACGGCCAGCTCCAGACGGGCTTCTGGCTGGACTACAAGCGCTTCCTCGACGACCTGGAGTCGCCGGAGGCCATCGGCCGCCACGCGGCGAAGCGCGCCGTGCGCATGCTGGGCGCGAAGTCCGTCAAGACGTGTCAGGTGCCGGTGGTGTTCGACCCGCTGGTGGCCGCCAACTTCGTGCAGAACGTGGCCCAGGCCGCGGACGGCAACGCCGTGTATCAGCGCTCCAGCGTCCTGGCCGAGCACGTGGGCAAGAAGCTCGCGGGCAAGCACGTCACGCTGGTGGATGACGGCCTGTTGCCCCGGGGGCTGGCCACCGCGCCCTTCGACGGGGAAGGCGTCCCCACCCGGCGCACGCCCATCGTGGATCAAGGCGTGCTGTCCGGCTTCCTCTACGACGCCTTCACCGCGCGCAAGGCCAAGGCGCGCACCACCGGCAACGCGTCGCGCGGCTACAGTTCGCTGCCGGGCATCGGCACCACCAACCTCTACCTGGAGCCGGGCACGCAGTCCCCGGAGGAGATCCTCCGCCAGGTGCCCCGGGGCCTGTACGTCACCGCCCTGCTCGGCCACGGCGCGGATCCGGTGTCCGGCGACATGTCCTGCGGGGCCAACGGCCTTTGGATCGAGAACGGAGAGCTGACGCACCCGGTGCAGGAAGTCACCGTCGCGGGCAACCTCCTCCAGATGCTCAAGGACGTGGACGCGGTGGGCAGCGACCTCCAGTTCCGGGGCGGCTCCGTCGGCGCGCCCACTGTCCGCTTCCGACAGCTCACCGTGTCCGGAGCGTAGTCCGCGAAGCTTCGTGGCCTTACGCTGACGGCCCTCCACGCTCCGCCAAGGAGGGTCCGTCCGCATGGCCGCGAAGTCCGCCCGCAAGTCCGCTCCCGCGAAGTCGAAGTCGGCCACCCCGCGCAAGCCCCGGCGCAAGAAGGCCGAGCCGAAGTCGCGGGGCCTGTCCGCCTCGGACGTCGCCAGCGAGGCCGTCGCCTTCCCGGACGAACTCCTCCAGGCGGTGCGTCAGGACGGCGGTGAGGTGCTGGCCGTCTACCGAGACCCGCTGGGGGGCCACCCCGTCGTCTTCGCCGTGCTGCCCATCGACAAGGTGGAGCCCACGCCCTACCAGCGCGACCTGTCCGAGCCCCACGTGAAGCGGCTCGCCACCGCGATGGAGCGCCTGGATCGCTTCCTGGACCCCGTCATCGCCGTGCGCGTGCAGGGCCGCTACTGGACGCCCAACGGCAACCACCGCCTGCACGCGAGCCGCATGCTGGGCGCGAAGTCCATCGTCGCGCTGCTGCTGCCGGAAGAGGACGTGGCCTATCAAATCCTCGCCCTCAACACGGAGAAGGCCCACAACCTGAAGGAGCGCTCGCTGGAGGTCATCCGCATGGCGCGGGGCCTGGTGGGCGCGGGCCGCCCGGGCAGGGAGTCCGCCTTCGCGCACCTCTTCGAGGAGCCCTCCTTCCTCACCCTGGGCGCCGCCTACGAGAAGCGCCCCCGCTACTCCGCCGGCGCCTACCACCCCTTCGTCAAGCAGGTGGAGTCCTTCCAGGAGCTGCCCCTGCCGGAGGCCCTGGCCCTGCGCGACGCCCGCGCGGAGCGCCTGCTGGAGCTGGACGACGCGGTGGTGGCCATCGTCGCGGCCCTCAAGGAGCGCGGCCTCCAGAGCCCCTACCTCAAGAACTTCGTCGTCGCCCGCATCAACTTCCTGCGCTTCCGCAAGGACGGCGCCCCTCCCACCTTCGACGCCACGGTGGACCGCATGCTGGCCAGCGCGAAGCGCTTCAACGTGGACAAGGTCCGCCGCGAGGACATCGGACGCATGGGAGGGGGCCCCCTGGAACCGGACGAAGAGCAGGCGTGAGGGGAATGGGGATTGCAGGGTAGGCGTACAAGAGGCCTTGCACCCCATGACTGCTCCCACCGTCCTGGTCGTCGACGACGACCGCGCCAATCTCGACTCGGTCGCCCGCATCTTCCAGCGGGAGGGCTTCGCCACGCTCGCCGCCGCGCAGGGCACGGAGGCGCTGGAGCTGCTGCGCCGCCCGGAGGTCAGCGTCATGGTCACCGACCTGATGATGCCCGGCATGGACGGCCAGGAGCTGCTCAAGGCCAGCCGCACCATCCGCCCGGACGTGGAGGTGGTGCTGATGACGGCCTACGGCACGGTGGAGACCGCCGTGGCCGCCATGAAGGACGGCGCCTACGACTTCATCACCAAGCCGCTCAAGCGCCATGCCCTGGTGAAGGCCGTGCAGAAGGCGCTGGAGAAGCAGGCCCTCGTCCAGGAGAACACCTCCCTCAAGGCGAAGCTCGCGGAGATCAACCCGTCCGGCGGTCGCGCCATGGTGGGCCAGTCCCCCGCCTTCCGCGCCATGCTGGACACCATCCGCCAGGCCGCGCCCTCCACCGCCACGGTGCTCCTGCTGGGCGAATCCGGCACCGGCAAGGAGCTGGCCGCCCGCGCCCTGCACGAACACTCCGCCCGAGCGCGGCAGGCCTTCATCGCCGTCAACTGCGGCGCCATCCCGGAGAGCATCCTGGAGGCGGAGCTCTTCGGCGTGGAGCGCGGCGCGTACACCGGCGCGGTGGCCCGGCGCGAGGGCCGCTTCGAGCGCGCCCACGGCGGCACCCTCTTCCTGGACGAAGTGGGCGAGATGCCCCTGGCCGCGCAGGTGAAGCTCTTGCGCGTCCTCCAGGAAGGGGAGCTGGAGCGGCTGGGCGGCACGCAGACGGTGAAGGTGGACGTGCGGCTGGTCGCGGCCACCAACAAGGACCTCCAGAAGGAGGTGGCCGAAGGCCGCTTCCGCGAGGACCTCTACTACCGCCTGCACGTCGTGGAGCTCCGCGTGCCCGCGCTCGCCTCCCGCCGCGAGGACATCCCGCTGCTGGCGGAGGCGTTCCTGCGCCGCTTCTCCGCGAAGAACGGCAAGGTGCTGCGCGGCTTCTCCCCGGACGCGCTGGGCGTGCTGGAGAACTACGCGTGGCCCGGCAACGTGCGCGAACTGGAGCACGCGGTGGAGCGCGCCGTGGTGCTCGCCAAGACGGACGTGCTGGAGGCCAGCGACCTGCCGGAGTCCGTGCGCAAGGGGCCCCTGGGCTCGGCCGGGCAGCTGGTCATCCCCATCGGCACGCCCATGGAGGAGATCGAACGCCGGGTCATCCACGAGACCCTGCGCCACACCAAGGGCGACAAGACGCTCGCCGCCCGCCTGCTGGGCATCGCCGCGCGCACCATCTACCGCAAGCTGGAGCGTGAGCAGCTGGGGCCGGACGCGCCCCCCGTCGCCCCCTCCC
>SECN01000461.1 GCA_004173515.1 Myxococcaceae bacterium
CCCATGATGGCCAGGGGCACGGACAGGATGATGACGAACGGGAGGCTGAAGCTCTCGTACTGCGCCGCCAGCACCAGGAACACGAAGAGGATGCCCAGGCCGAAGATGATCATCGTCTGACCGCCGGACTCCTTCTGCTCCAGGCTGATGCCCGTCCACTCGGACGCCATGCCCTGCGGCAGCACCTGATTGGCCACGCTCTCCATGGCCTCCAGCGCCTGTCCGGACGACACGCCCGGCGCGCCCTGGCCGTTGATCTCCACCGAGCGGAACAGGTTGTAGTGCCGGATGACCTGCGCGGAGACGATGGGCGTCACCTTCACCAGCGACTCCAGCGGAATCATGTCCCCGGTGTCGGTGCGCGCGTAGAACGAGCCGATGTCCGACGGGCTGTCGCGGAACTGCTGCTCGGCCTGGACATAGACGCGGTACGTGCGGCTCGCGTAGTTGAAGTCGTTGACGTACTGGCTGCCCATGTAGAGCTGCATCACGCCGAAGATCTGCTCAATGGGCACGCCCAGCGCCTTGGCCTTCTGGCGGTCCACCTCCACGTCGAGGATGGGCGTGTTGGCGTTGAACGAGGTGAAGACGCCACGCAGGCGGCCCTCCTCGTTGCCCTTCTGCACCATGTCCTGCGTGGCGTTGGCCAGCTCCTCCAGCGAGTGCGTGCCGGCGGTGTCCTCCACGATGAACTGGAAGCCGCCCACGCTGCCCACGCCTCGGATGGCGGGGGGCTGGAAGGGGATGACGCGCGCGCTGCCAATCTTGCCCAGCGGCCCACGCAGCCGCTCCACCAGCGCGGCCACCGTCTGGTCCTTGCCCTTGCGCTGCTCCCAGGGCTTGAGCGCCGTGAACACCGTGGCGTAGTTGGACCCGTTGCCGTTGGGGGAGAAGCCGCCGATGGCGAACATCACGTTCACCTCCGGCTGCGCCTTGAGCACCGCCTCCGTCTCCTGGAGCACCTTCTCCGTCTGGGCCAGGGACATGCCCTCCGGACCCTGCACGGAGATGATGACGTAGCCCTGGTCCTCATCCGGGATGAAGCCCGTGGGCGCCGCGCGGAAGAGCATCACCGTGGCGCCGATGCAGGCAAGGAACGCCACCAGCACCAGCAGCGGGTAGCCCAGCAGCTTGCGCAGCCCCTTGCCGTAGGTGTCGCGCGTCCAGTCCAGCACTTGGTCCACCTTGCGGAAGAAGATCCACTTCTGTCCGTGGTGGTGCTTGAGCAGCCGCGCGGACAGCGCCGGCGTCAGCGTCAGCGCGCAGAAGGTGGACAGGGCCACCGACGCGGCGATGGTGAGCGCGAACTGGCGGTAGATGGAGCCCGTGGTGCCCGGGAAGAGGGCCACCGGGATGAACACCGCGACCAGCACCACGGAGATGGCCACCACGGCGCCAGCCACCTCCTTCATGCCCTCGCGCGCCGCCTGCATCGGGGACAGGCCCTTCTCCGCCATCAGACGTTCGATGTTCTCGATGACCACGATGGCGTCGTCCACGACGAGGCCCGTGGCCAGTGTGAGTCCGAACAGCGTCAGCGTGTTGATGGAGAAGCCCATCAGGTAGACGAACGCGAACGTGCCGACCAGCGAGACGGGCAGGGTGAGCGCCGTGATCAGCACGCTTCGCCACCCGTGCAGGAACAGGAAGATGACCAGGATGACGAGCGCGATGGCCTCGATGAGCGTGTGCACCACCTCGTTGACGGAGGCGCGCACGGCCAGCGTGGTGTCCGTGCCGGTGCGGTACTCCAGGCCCGGCGGGAACGCCTGCGACAGGCGATCCAACTCCTTGATGACGCCGTCGCGCACGTCCAGCGCGTTGGCGGTGGGCAGCTGGAAGATGGCCATGCCCACGCCGGTGCGGCCGTTGAAGCGCAGCAAGGTGGCGTAGTTCTCCGCGCCCAGCTCCACGCGGCCCACGTCCTTCACCGTGACGGCGCGGCCGTCCGTGTTGCGCATGAGGACGATGTCGCCGAACTCCTCCGGCTCAATCAGGCGGCCCCGGGCGCGCACGGCGATCTGATACGGCTGCTCGTTGCTGGAGGGCGGCTGGCCCACCTGGCCCGCGGCCACCTGGAGGTTCTGCTCCTGGAGGGCTCTCACCACGTCCTGGGGCGTGAGCTGGCGGCGGGCCAGCTCCGAGGGGTCCAACCACAGGCGCATGGAGAACTTGCGCTCGCCGAAGATGCGCACCTCGCCCACGCCGCGCACGCGTTTGATGGCGTCCTTGAGGTTCACGTCCGCGTAGTTGGACAGGAACTTCGCGTCGTAGCGGTTGTCCGGGCTGGACAGGCCCACCGTCAGCAGCATCTGGCTGGAGGCCTTGTTCACCACGATGCCCGTCTGGTTCACCTGCGCGGGCAGGCGCGCGGCGGCGCGGCTGACGCGGTTCTGCACGTCCACGGCCGCGACCTCGATGTTGCGCGTGGGCGCGAACGTGACGGTGATGACGCTGGTGCCGTCATTGCTGCTGGTGGAGGTGATGTAGCGCATGTCCTCCACGCCGTTGAGCTCCTGCTCCAACGGGATGGTGACGGCGGCCTCCACCACCTCGGCGCTCGCGCCGACGTAGGTGCTGGTGACCGTCACCTGGGGCGGCGCCAGGTCCGGGTACTGCGCGATGGGAAGCGTGGGGATGGCGATGAGCCCCACCAGCGTCAGGATGATGGAGCAGACGATGGCGAAGACGGGCCTGCGGATGAAGAAGTCGACGAACACGGGGTGACGCCCTCTCTTGAATCGCCTAGCGGCTGCCGCCGGTGGTGCCGCCCGCCGCGGGCCGGGGCGCCATGGCACGGGTGGGGACTTCGTCCGCGCGCGCCGTGCCCGGCGCCTGCGCGGGTTCGTCGGGCATGGGGACCTGCTTGGGGATGACGGCCATGCCGTCCTTGAGCATGTGCAGCGAGGACACCGCGACGAGGTCGCCCTGCTTCAGGCCGCCCTCCACCACGTAGGCCATGTCGCCCAGCGTGCCCAGCGTCACCGGACGGCGCTCCACCAGCGTCTTGCCGTCCTTCGTCTGCACCACCATCGCGAAGGGCTGCCCGCTCTGGCGCACCACCGCGAGCGCCGGAATCTGGAGCGCGTCCCGCTTGGAGTACACCAGCCGCGCCCGCAGCAGCTCGCTGGGACGCAGGCCCACGGTGTTGCGGAAGGCCGCCTTCACCTCCACCAGCTGCGTGCGCGGGTCGGTCTGCGGCGCCACGTAGAAGACGGTGCTGGAGAGGATGAGCTTGCCCTGCTGATCCAACAGCTCCAGCACGGTGTCCGGCTTGAGCGACCGGGCGCGGAAGGCCGGCACCGACACGCTGACCTCCAGCGCGTCCGCCTGGGCCACGGTGGTGAGCGTGGTGGTCGCGCCCACGAAGTCACCCACGCGCACCAGCACGTCGCCCATGGTGCCCGCGAACGGCGCGCGCACGACGTGGAACTGCAACTGCACCTGGCGCTGGGCCACCGTCGCGCCGGCCGCGCGCGTGGCGGCCTCCGCGGCCTTCACGGCCGCCTGGGCGCGCTCCAGCTCCTGCACGCTCGCGAGGCCTTCCTTGTTGAGGGACTCGGTGCGCGCCAGGGTGCGGCGCGCCAGCTCCAGGTCCACCGTGGAGGAGCTCTGCTGGGCCTGGGCGCTGTCCAGCGCCGCGGTCTCCTGCCGCGCGTCCACCTCCACCAGCGGCGTGCCCGCCTCCACCTTCTGGCCGGGCTTCACGAGGATCTTCCTCACGTAGCCGGCCACCTGGGGCAGCACGGTGACGCTCTGCCGCGACAGCAGCGAGCCCAGGTATTCCCCGGTGTCCCGCACCTCGTGCGGCGCCAGCGCCACGACCTGCACTTCGCGCGGCGGGGGGGCGGCCTTCACTTCCGCCTTGCCCGAACACCCGGCCACGCCGGCCACCAGCGCCGCGCCAAACAGCGTCTTCGTCAACAGCGCCTTCATTGGGCGTACCCTCGTCACCAGTCGCACCGGGCCTCCGTGAGGAACGCGTCCAGGCGGGCCTGGACGAGCTCGAATTCCCTCAAAACCAAAGCGAGCTGGGCCTGGCGGAGGGCGGCTCCGCTCTGCACCAGCTCCAGGCTGCCACCACGTCCCACCTCGAAGGCCCGCCGGGTCAGCCGGTCGGTCCGGTCCGCCAGGTCGAGCGACTCGGCCGCGGTCTTCAACAGCGCCTCCGACACTTCCACTCCACGCCGCGCCCGGGAGACCTCCACCCCGACGTTGCGGCGGGTGGCCTCCAGTTGCATGGCGGCCTGCTCCTCCACGCCCGCGCGCTCCCGCACCAGGCCGCCGCGAAGACCGCCTTCCCAGAGGGGGACGGACAGCACCGCGGACACGTTCCACAGCGCGAAGCGGCCGAAGCCGGGGTCGGTGGTGAGGCCCAGCAGCGTGCTGCTCACGCCCAGCGTGGGCAGGTAGCCCGCGGAGGCCTGCCGTTTGCTGTCCCGCGCGGCGTCCACGTTGGACTTCGCGGCCTGCAGGTCCGCGCGAGCCCCCAGGTCCTGCAGGGGCGAGCAGTCCCGGCGCGTCTGCTCCACCAGACCGTTCAGGTTGAAGTCCGGGTTGACGCCCACGCCGTGGTCGGTGCCCAGCGACAGGCCCAGCGACTCACGCGTGCGGCGCAGCTGCTCATCCCCGGCCACCAGTGACTGCCGCGCCAGCGCCACGTCCTGGCCCACCCGCACCACGTCCAACTGCGTGCCCGCGCCCAGCTCGAACGAGCGCTGGGTGAGGGCGTAGCGCTCCAGCGCCTGACGCAGGCCCACCCGGTTGATCTCCGCGGCGCGCTCGGCGGCCACCGTGGCCACCAGCACCTGCGCCAGCCCCTGCGTGAGCCGGCGCTGCGTGTCCTTGAGGCTGGCCACCGACGACAGCTCCGACGCCTTCGCGGACGACAGGCCCCGCCATGCACCTACATCCACCACGGACTGGGTGAGCGACACGGACAGCGTGCCCAGGGGCGCGCTGGGGACCTTGGCGCCCGCACCGCTCGCGGTGCCTCCCCCCACCACGCCGCCGCCGGGGGCGGAGGGGGTGTCCGGGTGGAGCACATCGAGCCCCACGCCCGCGGAGGCCCGCGCGTTGGGCAGGAGCAGCGACAGCGACTGGCGCCACCGGCCCTGGGCCCGCTCCACGCCCGCCTCGGCGTTGCGCAGGTCCGTGGAGCGCTGGCGCACCAGCGTGAGCGCCTCGTCCCACGTCTTCACCTGCTCGGGCGCGGGCCTCCGCGGGCGTGGGGCTCGATGTGCTCCACCCGGACACCCCCTCCGCCCCCGGCGGCGGCGTGGTGGGGGGAG
>SECN01000462.1 GCA_004173515.1 Myxococcaceae bacterium
CAGGAGGCTCTCCCCGAGCACCACGCCCTTCAAATCCACCGCTTCTCCGGCGATGGGCAGCAGGCCCACCGCCATCTCCAGCACGACCTCCTCGGGTGGAATGCCTGGAGGCTCCTTGCGAGGGTCCCACGTCGGGGGCGCGAGGCGGCCTGCTTCCACCGCCGAGGCCAGCAGGCTGTCGCGCGCCAGCAGGTAGAGCGCCACTTCGCTGGGACTCTTGCGCACGAAGTCCGGATCCAGCGTGTGCGCGTAGGCCCAGTCGAGCACCGCCTCCACCAGCGCCCGCTGCGTCGCTTCGTACAGAGCACTTTCGGTGAGCAGCCCGTCCGTCCCGAGCCTGCGAAAGTGCGCCTCGGCCAGGGCCCGGCCGCGCGCATTCGCCCAGCGGTGGTACTCCTCCAGCTTCGCCTTCACCTGCTTCACGCGCACCGTCTCCGCACGATCCTGCTCCGCGTGCGAGACCTTCATCCGCAGGTACACCTCCAGCGGTGAGTCCTCCGCGAGCTGTTCCTCCGTCCGCGCAATGGCCCAGATGAGCAGGTCGTTGAGCGCGGCGTGGCCCGCCTGACGCTCCGTCTCCTTCACCTCCGGCTTCTTCAAGCCCGCCCGCTGCTCCTGGATGAACGCGAGGTAGCTTCCCAGCACCGCACCGCCCACGGTGCCGCCATCTGAGTCCCGCGCAAGCCTTGGCGGCGAAGCGCTCTGGTAGCGCGAGTATCCGTGCAGCCCCACCGGCAACCCACCGGCCTGGACCAGGCCCCATCCCATGAGCCCCGCGAGGAACATCACGCGCTGGCACGTCCTCCAAGCCCCTCTGTCTCCGTACGCTGCTTGAAGCCCGCCCATGCCTGTTCCTCCGCTTGGGCAGGGCTAGCAGGGAGTCCTGACATTCACCGCGCAGGGGAAGCACGGCACTCATCGCACCGCAGATGACCCACCAGGGTTTTCTTGGACCGCAGCTTAAGTAAATAAATCTGGTTGCCGGCATGGGGAGGGATCTCTAGAGAGGGCGGACACCCGATTGGAGAATTCCCCATGTCCAGCCCTGTTCGTTTCGCCTTCACCCAGGCCAGCTCCCCCGGCATCGAGTTCATCATCGAGCTGACCGATGAGAGCAGGATTGCCCACGCACGCCGGATCCTCTCTGGAGAAGAGACGTCGGAGATCCACGTGCACGGCCGGATCATCAAGCGGACCCAGCCCTACAATCCGAAGTTCTCCTTCCACCTCGATCCCTCGACCATCGCGTTCTTCACCATGGCCATCGAGGTCTGTGACGCGAACATGATGTACGTCGAGGACCACCTCGACGAAGCGGGCGGCGCCTTCCTTCCGGGCGCTCACTGGTGCCCGTGGGACTCGAGGCTGACCCGCGAAGTGAAGAACGATAAGTGACGCAAGCCGTTCACCCGTGACCACGAAGGCCGGGCCCGTGCATCCCCTTGAGCAGGGATTGCACGGAGTTCCGTTCCCACGGCCCGGTGCGGTGCGAAATGACGCAGCGGGTGCAGGGCGGACCCGCTGCCCTGCCGTCGGTTCGGGATGTCGGGTGTCACGCGTTTCGCGGTGATGCCGTGCCTGGATGCCCTCCGGGCATGGAGGGGCTTCTGACGAATCGTTCACGTGGGCGCCGCCTGCCCCACCCCAGGGGTTCGGAAAACGTGGGGGCCCTGGCATAGAGTGAGCCCCGTGCCACGCTGCCTCACATGCGGGCGGCGTTGGGAGGGTGCTCATGCGCCGTGCCCTCCCGGCGCTTCGCCCATCACCGTCCCGCCGCCCGATGTCTCGCTGCTCGTGCCCGAGGTTCCGGGCTACCGGTGCGAGAAGGTCATCGCGCGCGGAGGCTTCGGCGTCCTGCTGGCCGCGCACAAGCGCGCCCCTGATGGCAGCGAGGGCGAACGCATCGCGTTGAAGCTGGCGCGTCCCGGCGTGATGCTCGCGGAGGCGCAGCTCGCCCGTGAGGCGGAGGCCCTGCGCGTCATCGGGCCGCCCACCGTTCCCGCGCTGTATGAGACGGGCACGCTCCCGGGCGGACAGCGCTTCCTCGCGATGGAGTTCGTGCCGCTGCCCACGCTGGCGGACTGGCTCGCGCAGGTGTCCGGGCCGCTGTCGCCGCAGGAGTTCTGGCCCAGGGCCAGCGCGCTGCTGGACGCGGTGGCCACCGTGCATGCGCACGGGCTGGTGCACTGCGACCTCAAGCCCGAGCACGTGTTCCTGGACGACGCGCACCGCCGGGCCCGCGTCTTCGACTTCGGGCTCGTGCAGCGCCCCGCCCCCGACGCCAACGTCGAGGACGGCACGCCCGAGGAGACGTCCTCCTTCGCCGGCACCGCCGAGTACATGGCGCCCGAGCAGTGCGCCGGCCACGCGGCCCTGGATGCCCGCACGGACGTGTACGCGCTGGGCGTCATCCTCTACGAGCTCATCACCGGCCGACCGCCCTTCTTCGGAGCGCTGTCGGAGGTGCTCCAGGCGCACCTGTCGCTGCGCCCGCCGCCTCCGTCGGAGTACGCCCCGGTGGCGCCTCCCGTGGAGGAGGTGGTCCTGCGGTGTCTGGCCAAGGAGCCCGTGCGCCGTCCCCGCGACGCGGCCGCCGTGTCCCAGGCGCTGCGCGCGGCGTTGGACCACGCGGGCCAGTCCTCGGTGCAGCCCGCGCCCCGCGTCACCCTCACCGTGCTGCCGGAGGCGCGCCCCGCCCAGACGCGCCGTTCGGTGGCGGTGCTGTTTCTCGCCTCGCGCGCGAACCCGGTCGCGGTGCAGAAGGCGCTCGCCGCCTACGGAGGCCACATGGCCTTCACCGACGGCGCGCGCTTCGCGGCGGTCTTCGACCCGGACGTGGGAGAGAACCCGGTGCGCCGCGCGCTGCGTGCCGCCGAGGGTCTGGCGGAGCGGGGGCTCGCGCCGGCCGCGCACGTGGACGTGGCCACCGTCACGGTGCAGCGCCGGCTGGATGGCGCACCCCGCTACCTGAGCGCCATCTTCGCGCGCGACGACCGCTACCCCAGCGTGCCGGAGACGCGCGGCCTGCTGCTGTCGCATGCCGCGGCGGAGGCCGTGCCGGAGGTGCCGTGTCTGCCGGTGCCAGGGCGCTCGGGGATGATGCGTCCCGCGCCCTCGGGCGCCGCGCCCCGGCCGGATGTCACCGTGTTGCAGTTGGGCAGCGCGGTGCTGCTCGGCCGCGACGCGGAGCTGGAGAACCTGTTGGACAGCGCGCGGGGCGCGGTGTCCGAAGCGGCGCCCACCATCGTCACCGTGCGAGGCGACCGGGGCCACGGCAAGAGCCACCTGGCCGCGACGCTGGCCCTGCGACTGAGGGCCACGCTGCCCCACGCCCGCGTCTACTCCATGCGCGCCCGCGAGCCCGTGCAGGGTGACCCGGAAGGCACGCTGCGCACGCTGCTGCGCGTCGCGCTGCACGGCTTCGACCGCGACGACACGGACACGCAGGAGGATGGCCGCACCGCCATCCTGGACCGGCTGGGCTCCCGGCTGGGCATGGAGCTGTGGCCCGGCGTGGCCGCGACGCTCGGGTGGTACGCGCCCGGCGGTCCGGAGCTGCACAGCTGGGCCGCGGCCCCGGGCGCGCTGCGCTCGCTGGCCCTGCGCGCCACGGGGGAGCTGCTGGCGGCGAGCGCCCGCGAACGGCCGCTATGCCTGGTGGTGGACGACGCGCACTTCGCGGAGGAGACGGCGCTGGACGCGCTGGAGTACGCGGCGCTCGCGGAGACGCGCGTGCCGCTGTGGGTCTGCGTGCTGGTGCGCCCGGGCTTCGAGCAGAGCCGCCCGTCCTGGGGTGCCCGCGCCGCGCGTCAGTTGGAGCTGCCGCTGTCGGGCCTGACGTCGGGCGATGCGCAGGCCCTGTGCCGCGCGCTGCTCAAGCCGGTGGAGAACGTGCCCGCGCAGGCGGTGGAGCGCATCGTCGAACGTGCGCAGCGCGTGCCCCTGTTCCTGGTGGAGCTGGTGCGCGGCCTCAAGCGCCAGGGGCTCGTGCGGCAGCGTTCGCCGGGCGGCAACTGGTACCTGGTCACCGACGAGCTGGACCGAGTCCCCGAGCTGCGGCTGGTGGAGTGGCTGGCGGACCGCGAGCTGGGCGCCCTGCCTCCGGCGCTCGCCGCGCATGCCCGCCTGTGCGCGCTCTTGGGCGCGGCCTTCACCGCCACCGCCGCGGACGGCGTGGTGCGGGAGCTGGAGCGCGACGGGGCCGCGGCGCGCTTCCCGCTGGACGTGGGCCATGCGACGCGGCGGCTCCTGGATTCGGGGCTGCTGGTGGAGCACCGGTTGGAAGGACTGAGCTTCCGCAACGAGTTGGTGCGCGAGGCCGTGGTCGCGGGACTGCCCGCCGAGGAGAAGGCGCGCATCCACCACGCCGCCTACCGTCACTACCTGAGCCCGGCGGGTTCACAGGAGCGACAGCGGCTGGCCCGGCTCGCGCTGCACGCGGCGGCGGCCGGCCTTCGCGACGAGGCAGCGGCGCTGACCATCGACCTGGCGGAATCCGCGCGGGGCCGTCACGCCTTCCTCGACGCGGAGGCCATGTACACGCGGGCCCTGGAGCTGCTCGACCCCGAGGACGAGCTGCGCTGCCTGACGGCGCTGCGAGGCCGGGGCCTGATGCGCTACCGCATCGGACGGTACGAGGACTCGCTCACGGACTTCGCCATCGCGCGTGAGCGCGCCCGGGGCGTGGGGGATGCCCGCGCGGAGGTGGAGCTGCTGCTCGACGAGGCGATGGCGCTCGACTGGGTGAACGACTACGCGCGCAGCGAGGAGCGGGCCCAGGAAGCGCAGCACCTGTCGGAGACGGTGACGTCGCCCTATGTGCAGTCGCGGTTGCTGCTGGCGCTGGGCCGCGCGCAGTTCCGCAAGGGCGAGTGGCTGGACGCGCTCATGCCGCTGGAGGCCGCCGCGGAGCGGGCCCGGAAGCTGGGCGACGCGGGCTACGAGACGCTGGTGGTGGCGCTGCTCCTGATGGCGGTCATCCTCCCGAACCTGGGCGACATCGACGGCGCCGAGCGCGTGATGGATGAAGTCATCAGCGCGTGCACGGAGCGCGGAGATCGCTTCCATCTGGGCTCGGCCATCAACAACCGCCGCAACCTGTGGGTGGCGCGGAGGGATTTGACGCACGCGCTGAAGGACCAGGAGCGCTTCATGCAACTGGGGCGCGAGCTGGGCGTGGTGGGCTGGGAGTACTTCGCCGAGCACAACATGGGCGAGCTGTACTACCAGGCCGGCGACGTGGAGGCCGCGGCGCCGCACATCGCCCGCGCCATCGTGCTGGAGCGCCGGCA
>SECN01000463.1 GCA_004173515.1 Myxococcaceae bacterium
CTGGAAGTGACGTGGACGTACAGCGAGGCGCTGCACACGCGAGCGACGGTGGAGGTGCTGGCGCGTGCGTACACGCAAGCGCTGAGGGCGCTGGTGGCGGGCCGTCAGTCGGAGGACGCAGCGAGGTACACGCCAGCGGACTTCCCGTTGGCGAAGCTGGACGCGAACACGCTCGCGCGGGTGCAGGCGACGACGGCGGACCTGGAGGACATCTACCCGCTGTCACCGATGCAGCAGGGCATGCTCTTCCACGCGCTGCTGGCGCCGAAGTCGGGCGTCTACTTCGAGCAGCTCTCGTGGGCCTTCCACTCCCAACTGGACGCGCGGGCGCTCAAGCGTGCGTGGGAAGAGCTGGTGGCGCGCAATGCGGTGCTGCGCACCACGTTGCTGTGGGAAGGGCTGGAGGAGCCGTTGCAGGTGGTGCGCCGGCAGGTGGCGCTGCCGTGGCGGGAACTCGACTGGCGTGGTGAGACGGAAGAGGCGCAGCGGCAGCGGCTGGACGTCTTCCTGGAGGAGGACCGGGCCCGGGGCTTCGACCTCGTGGCGGGGCCGCTCATGCGGGTGGCGCTGGTGCGGCTGGACACGCACGTCCACCGGCTCGTCTGGAGCTTCCACCACACCGTGCTCGATGGTTGGAGCCTGGGGCTGGTGATGCAGGACCTGTTCGGCTTCTACGACGCGTTCACCCGCGAGCAGCCTCCGCTGGCCATCGCGCGGCCCGCGTTCCGGAACTACATCGAATGGCTGGGTCGGCAGGAGACGGCCCGCTCCCAATCCTTCTGGCGCGAGCGGCTCGAGGGCTTCACCGCCCCCACGCCGCTGCCCCTGGACCGGGGCGCGGGCTTCAACGACAGCGAGGCGGTCCACCGGCACGGCTCGCAGGAGATCGCCTTCCCGGCGGAGACCACCGTCGCCCTGGAGTCCTTCGCGCGCCGTCACCAGCTCACGCTGGGCGCCGTGGTGCAGGGCGCGTGGGCACTGCTCTTGAGCCGCTACAGCGGTGAGCAGGACGTCGTCTTCGGCACCACCGTCTCCGGCCGTCCCTCGGAACTTCCAGGGGTGGAGGGGATGATGGGCCTGTTCATCAACTCCCTGCCGCTGCGCGTGCGGCTGACGCCGGAGGACACGCTGGTGTCCTGGCTGCGCGGCATCCAGACGCAACAGGTGGCGCTGAGCGCCCATGAGCACTGCCCGCTGGTCCAGGTTCAGGGCTGGAGCGAGCTGCCCCGAGGCCAGCCGCTCTTCGAGAGCCTCGTCGTCGTGGAGAACTACCCCATCGACGCATCCATCAAGGAGCGCGCCCGGGGCCTGGACGTGCGTGACTTCGAGGGCCGCGAGCGGCTGACCCTGCCGCTGGCCCCCGCGGTCCTGCCCGGCGAGAAGCTGGGCCTGCGCCTGTCATTCCAACTGTCGCGCTTCGACGCGGAGGCCATCACCCGGTTGATGGGCCACTGGCGCACGCTGTTGGAGGGCATCGCGGTCGCAGCCCCCGAATCCCGCGTCGCCGACCTCTCCCTCCTCACGCAGGCTGAGCGGCACCAGGTGCTGAAAGACTGGAACGCCTCCACCGAGCCCCTGGACGCGGAGGCGTCCTTGCACGGCCTCTTCGAGGCGCAGGCGGAGCGCACGCCGGACGGCATCGCCGTGGAGCTGGGCGACACGCGCTGGACGTACCGCGAGCTGAACGCGCGCGCCAACCAGCTCGCCCGTCACCTGCGGGGGCTGGGCGTCGGCCCGGAGGTTCGCGTGGGCGTGTGCCTGGAGCGCTCCCCCGAGCTGCTGATGGCCCTGCTGGGCATCATCAAGGCGGGCGGTGCCTATGTACCCATGGATCCCGACTACCCGTCGCACCGGCTCGCGTTCCTGCTGGAGGACTCGCGCGTGCCGGTGCTCGTCACCCGCGAGGCGATCGCGGACGAGCTGCCCTCGCGAGGCGAGCAGTTGCTCTGCGTGGACTCCGACGCTGAACTCCTCGCGCGCCAGGACTCCGGGAACCTGTCCGCCTCTTCGGGGGGCCGGCACCTCGCGTACGTCATCTACACGTCGGGCAGCACCGGTCAGCCGAAGGGCGCCCTCGTCGAACACCGGGGCATCGTCAACACGCTGGTTCGCGCCGTGCGGGACTTCGACGTGCGACCCGGCACGCGCACGCTCCAGTTCGTGTCGATGAGCTTCGATGTGTCGCTGCTGGAGATCTTCTCCACGCTCGCGGGCGGCGGGACCCTGGTGCTGGCGCCTCGTGAGGCCCTCCAGCCCGGC
The DNA here is from genome assembly GCA_004173515.1 of Myxococcaceae bacterium. GTDB lineage: Bacteria > Myxococcota > Myxococcia > Myxococcales > Myxococcaceae > Corallococcus. Next base: position 2,260 of record SECN01000463.1, read on the forward strand.
CCGGAGCTCGCGCGGCTGATGCGCGAGCGGGGCATCACCACCTCCGTGCTGCTGCCCTCCACGCTGGCGGTGCTGTCCGCCGAGGACTTCCCCACGCTCCAGACGGTGGTGACGGGCGCGGAGGCGTGCTCGGCGGAGTTGATGGACCGCTGGGCGCACGGCCGCCGCTTCGTGAACTCCTATGGTCCCACCGAGGCGAGCATCACGGTGACGAGCGCCCTCTGCGCGCCGGGCTCCGGGACGCCGCCCATCGGCCGTCCCTATCCGAACGTGCGCGCCTACGTGCTGGACGCGACGCGCGCTCCGGTGCCCGTGGGCATCGCGGGCGAGCTGTACATCGGTGGCGCGGGCGTGGGCCGGGGCTACCTGGGACGGCCCGAGCAGACAGCGGAGCGCTTCGTGCCGGATCCGTTCGGTGAGGAGCCGGGAGCGCGCCTGTACCGCACGGGGGATCTCGTGCGCTACCGCGCGGACGGAGCGCTGGAGTTCGTCGGCCGCACGGACCATCAGGTCAAGGTGCGCGGCTTCCGCATCGAGCTGGGCGAAATCGAAGCGGTGCTGGCGGGCGCGGGTTCGGTGCGCGAGGCGGTGGTGCTCGCGCGGCAGGACGTGCCTGGGGACCGGCGGCTCGTGGCCTACGTCGTCGCGCAGGAGGACGAGGCGGTGGAGGTGGGGGCCCTGCGCCGTCACCTGGAAGAGAAGCTGCCGGAGCACATGGTGCCGTCCGTGTTCGTGGTCCTGGACGCGATGCCGCTCACCCCGAACGGCAAGGTGGACCGCAAGGCCCTGCCCGCGCCGGACGCGGTGCGCGCGGAGCAGGGACCGACCTACGTCGCGCCCCGCACTCCGGTGGAGGAGACGCTGGCGGCCACCTGGCGCGAGCTGCTCGGCGTGGCCCAGGTCGGCATCCACGACGACTTCCTGGAGCTGGGCGGGCATTCGCTCTTGGCCACCCAGGCCATCTCGCGCATCCGCGCCGCGCTGGGTGTGGAGCTGCCGCTGCGCGCGTTGTTCGAAGCGCCCACCGTGGCGGCGCTGGCCCTGCGGGTGGAGGCCGCGCGTGCGAAGGAGTCGCCCGCGGTGCCTCCGCTGAAGCCAGCCGAGCGCAACGGCCCGCTGCCGCTGTCCTTCGCGCAGCAGCGGTTGTGGTTCCTGGAGCAGTTGGAGCCGCAGGGGGCGCTCTACAACATCCCCAGCCTGCTGAAGCTGGAGGGCCCTCTGGACGTTGCCGCGCTGGAGCACGCGTTCAACGCGCTCATCCACCGGCACGAGGGCTTGCGGACGACGTTCCACGCGGAGGACGGAAAGCCCTTCCAGCGCATCGACGCCGCGCCGGTCTTCCCGTTGGGGGTGGTGGACCTGCGCAACCTGGAAGCGGCGGGGCGTGAGCGCGAAGCCTGGCGGCTGGCCCGGGAAGCGGCGCAGCGGCCCTTCGACCTGACCCGTGGGCCGCTCCTGCGCGTGACGCTGCTGCGCACGGGAGACGCCGAACACCTGATGCTCCTGTCGATGCACCACATCGTGTCCGACGGCTGGTCCGCGGGCGTGTTGGTGCGGGAGCTGGTCGCCCTCTACGCCGCGCGCATCGAGCAGCGTGACGCCGTCCTGCCCGAGCTGCCGTTGCAGTACGCGGACTACGCCGTATGGCAGCGGGCGTGGTTGCAGGGCGGGGCGCTGGAGGAGCAGGTCGGCTGGTGGCGGCGCGAGCTGGAAGGTGCGCCGGCCGCGCTGGAGCTGCCGACGGACAAGGTGCGTCCCGCGAAGTCCACGGCGCTGGGCGGATCCGTGTCCGTGCGGTGGTCGAAGGCGCTGAGCGAGGGTCTTCGCGCGCTGGGACGCCGCGAGGGCGCGACGCCGTTCATGGTGTTGCTCGCCGTGTGGCAGGTGCTGTTGTCGCGCTACAGCGGACAGGACGACATCAGCGTGGGAACGCCGGTCGCGGGTCGGACGCAGGCGGAGGTGGAAGGGCTCATCGGCCTGTTCCTCAACACGCTGGTGCTGCGCACGCGCATGGCTCCGGCGGACCGCTTCCGCGACGTGCTCGGGAGGGTGAAGGAGACGACGCTGGGAGCATTCGCGCACCAGCAGGTGCCGTTCGAGCGGCTGGTGGATGCCCTGCGTCCGGAGCGCGACCTGGGTCGCACGCCGTTGTTCCAGGCGATGCTGGTGCTCAACACCGAGGTCGACATCGCGCTGACGCTGCGCGACCTGACGTTGCGCCGACTGGACCTCGAGAATCAGGGGGCCAAGTTCGATCTGAACCTGTCGCTGAGCGACGCGCCGGAGGGCTTCCAGGGCGCGTTGACGTACAGCACGGATCTGTTCGAACGCTCGACGGTGGAGCGGATGGTGGAGCACCTCGGGGTGTTGCTGGAGGCCATCGCGGCGGATCCGGGCCTGTCCGTGGGGGCGCTGCCCTTGATGGGTCCGGGCGAACGGCAGCAGGTTCTGCGGGAGTGGAACCAGACGGCGGAAGCCGTGCCGTCGGAGTGCATCCACGCGCTGTTCGAAGCGCAGGCGAGGCGGGTGCCGTCGGCGGTGGCGGTGGTGGCGGACGGTCGTCAGCTCACCTACGCGGAGCTGGACGCACGCGCGAACGGGGTGGCGAAGCGGCTGCGAGCGCTGGGCGTCGGCCCCGAGTCGTTGGTGGGCCTGTACGTGGAACGCACGGTGGAGTCCATCGTAGGGATGTTGGGCATCCTCAAGGCAGGCGGCGGGTACGTGCCGATGGACACGTCCTTCCCGACGGCGCGAGTGAAGGCGATCGCGGAGGACGCCAGCCTGCGGGTCGTGGTGACGCAGCGGGCGTACGCGAACGCGGTGGCGAACCTGGGCTGCCAGACGCTCATCGTGGAGGACGTGCCCGCGGACACGGCTCACGTGGAGTCAGGCGTGCGGGGTGGGAACGCGGTGTACGCCATCTTCACGTCGGGAAGCACGGGGCGTCCGAAGGGCGTGGTGGTGGAGCACCGGCAGTTGGCCAACTACGTGGAGAGCATCCGTGGCCGGCTGAAGCTGGTGGCGTCGGTGACGACGCTGGCGGCGGACCTTGGGCACACGGCGGTGTTCCCGATGCTGTGCGGAGGCGGAACGCTGCACCTCATCGCGAAGGAAGTGGCGTCGGACGCGGAAGCGTTGGGCGCGTACATGCAGGCGCACCGGGTGGAGGGGCTGAAGGTGGTGCCCTCGCACCTGCGGGCGCTCTTGAGTGGACCGAACGCGAAGCAGGTGCTGCCGCTGAAGCGGCTGGTGGTGGGCGGCGAGGCGTCGGACCGAGTGCTGGTGGAGACGGTGCAGCGGTTGGCGCCGGAGTGCGCGGTGTTCAACCACTACGGCCCGACGGAGACGACGGTCGGCGTGCTGACGAATCCCGTCGAAGGCACGTGGGACGAGGGGGCGGCGACGCTGGCGCTGGGGCGCCCGATTGGCAATGCCCGCATGTACGTGCTGGACGCGAGCGGTCGTCCGGTGCCGCGAGGGGTGGCGGGAGAGCTGTACGT
>SECN01000464.1 GCA_004173515.1 Myxococcaceae bacterium
CGAAGACGGCGACCGACGCGGTGGTGGAGAGCGCGAACCGCCGGGCGGCGGGGGCGCTGGAGGCGCTGTCGAACGTTTCGAACATGACGGGGACGCATATAGCGACGCCGTGTGTCACGAAGGTTCAGGCTCCGTGACACTTTGCCCCCGGCATTGTTTCGATTGGGTCACGATGCGCGTGCGTTCGGAAATTCACGCGGCAGGTGCGTCACGGCTCCGTCGGGAAGGACCGCGGTGGGCGCACCCCGGCGCTGGGTCTGCCACAGGAGTGTGATGAACAGCGCCGTGTAGACCGCCGCGAACGGACGCGTGAGCATCACCCGCCGGGTCAGCTCCGCGCCCAGCACCGTCTCCGACACCAGCATGCCCGTGAGCGCCACCAGCGCCACCAGCGCCTGGCCGGAGCGCGACCGGCCTTCCAGCGCCGCGCGGATCAGCGGCCAGGCGAGCACGTAGTTCGCCCGCCACGCCAACGGTGACAGCAGCGTCACGCCCAGGCAGCAGAACGCGAGCAGCTCCACGGGCCCGGGCCGCGCCCACAGCAGGGCGACGACGAACAGCCCCACCGCCACGGCCTGCGCCAGCGTCATCGCGCCTGGGGGCGGCAGGGACTCCGGAGGCAGCACCAGCGACAGCAGCAGTGTGGGCAGGCCCTGCGGGTTGTGGCCCAGCGCCCACGGCGGCGTGGTGCGCGCCAGCGTCTGGGTCCAGTCCTGCACCTGCGCCAGTGTCCCCGCCCACCCGTAGCGGCCCAGCGTGGGCAGCACCAGCACGACGCCGAAGAGGGCCGTGGCGCCCACGACGCGCCAGTGCCTGCGCGCCAGGAAGAACAGGCCCAGCAGCGCGGCCGGGGGCTTGAGCAGGCACGCGACGGCGAAGGCGACGCCGGGGCTCCAGACGCGGCCCCGCTCCGCCCCCACGGCCGCGGCCACCAGCAGCCACAGCAGCACGCCGTCCACCTGTCCGTAGAAGAACTCGAAGCTGAACGCGGGCAGCAACACGGCGGTGGCGAACACCGGGGCCCACTCCCACGGCGCGGCCTCTCCGGGCGCGGGCCGGGCGCGGCGGGTGAGCACGGACACGGCGGCCAGGGCGAGCACGGCGCCCAGGTTCCACAGCGCCACGGCGACGCGCGGGGGCAGCACGGTGAAGGGCAGGAAGAGGGGCGCGGTGACGGGCGCGTACTTGAACGGCATGGCGCCGTCTTCCACGCGGTACAGGTCCGTGCCCTCGCGGAAGCGCTCGGCGGCGGTGAGGTAGACGCGGAAGTCCACCCCGCGCCTCGGGTGCTGGCCCACCGCCACGGCCGCCACCGCGAGCATCAGCAGCAGGGCCCACTCCACCTTCAGGGATGCACGCGAGGATGCGCGGCGGAGCGGCGGGTCAGCGACCATCATTCACGGAAGGGATGCGGAGGTGGGGCGCGCACCCTTCCACGCGGCGGCGCCCCTCCGCAATCACAGTCCGTAGGCTTCCAGCAGCCGCAGCCACACCTCGCTCATGGTGGGATACGACGGCACCGCGTGCCAGAGCGTGTCCAGCGGCACCTCGCCCGCGACGGCGATGGTGGCCGCGTGGAGCATCTCCCCCACGCCGGGGCCGGTGAACGTGGCGCCCACGATGACCCGGTACTGCACCGTCTTCACCGGGACGCCCGCCTTGCGCGCCTGCTCCTCGGTGTGGCCCACGCTGGCCACCTGCGGGTGCGTGAAGACGACCTGCGGCGTGGCCTTCGTGTCCGCCCACGCCTTCGCGGGCTTGCCCAGGATGACGTCGCCCACCAGCCGCGCCTGGTACTTGCCCATGTGCGTGAGCAGGTTGCGGCCGTTCACGTCGCCGCACGCGTAGAGCCAGCCGCCGTCCACGCCCTTCGCGCGGAGCTGATCATCGACCTCGATGGAGGCGCCGGGCTTGAGGCCCACCGTGTCCACGCCCACGTCGTCCGTGCGCGCCGTGCGGCCCATGGCCACCAGCAGCGCGTCCGCGCGCAGCGTGTCCCGGTTGGACAGCGTCACGGTGTACTCGCCCTTGCCTTCACCCGAGCGCTGCACCTTCGTCGCCTGCGTCTCCAGGAACACGCGCACGCCGGTGTCGCGCAGCGCCTGGGCCACCTGCTCGCCCACGAAGGGTTCGAAGCGCGTGAGCAGGCGGGGGCCGCGCTGCACCAGCGTCACCTCCGAACCCAGCTCGCGCCACGCCTGCGCCAGCTCCACCGCCTCCACGCCGCCGCCCAGCACCACCAGCCGGCCCGGCACCGCCTTGGAGCCCGTGCCCTCGCGGTTGTCCCAGGGCCGCGAGTCCTTGAGCCCCTGGATGTCCGGCATGCGCGGCTTGCTGCCCGTGGCGATGACGACGGCCCTGCGCGCCTCCAGCTCGCGCACCTTGCCGTCCTTGCCCTCCACGGTCACCTTGCGCGGGCCGGTGAGCTTGCCCCGGCCGCGCACCACGGTGAGCTTCGCGCCCTCCGCCCACTTCACCTGGGACTTGTCGTCGTAGCCGGACACCATCTTGTCGCGGTGCTTGAGCACGGCCTCGGCCTTGAGGGGCTCCTTGATCGTCTCGCCGGGGTGCAGCAGGGCCTTGCTGGGCATGCAGGCCCAGTAGGAGCACTCGCCGCCCAGCAGCTCGTGCTCCACGAGCGCCACCTTCAACCCACCCGCCGCGGCCCTCGCTCCCGCGTTCTCCCCCGTCGGACCTGCCCCAATCACCACCACGTCGAAAGTCTCGGCCATGAAGCCTCCCGCCTACTGCTTGCATCCGGGGGGACTGGCTGCCAATCGCACTGAACGCCCGAGTCGGATGGTGGAAAGAGCGGCTGGTCACCACCGGACAGGCTCCGCGCTTTTTCTGTCAGGCTTCGCGTGCCCGTCACGTCGGTGCGGCGTCCGCGCGGTGGATGGATGCGGCGGGAGGTGTGCCATGGGACGTGTCGCCAAGGGTGTCTCGGTTCGCTCCTCACGGTCGCGCGTCTAGCGTTCACCGGCGTCGTCCCGCACCTGCCTGATGGCCGCGCCTTCTTGCGCGCGGCCCCGGGTGGAGGGACGTCCCCGCCGTGCGCGAAGAGACGGCGTGTCCGCGCGGGGCTCCTGCGTGCACACACCCACGGCCGTGTCCCGGCTCCTCGCGAGCGACGGGACGCGGCCGACCGGAAGTCCGTCTTCGCCCATGTCCTCCTCCAGGTCTCGCCGTCCCCGCGCGTCGTCCCGACGTTCGGGTTCCTCGCTGTTCCAGTCCCAGGCTCCGTCCTCGCGCCACCTGCGCGTCCAATCCACCCTCTCCGAGGAGATCTCGCTGCTGTTCCGCGGCGAGCTGTCCGACCCATTGCTCGAAGGCGTCGCGCTGACGTCGTTCGAGCTGTCCCCCGAAGGCCGCACCGCGCGCATCGGCTACACGCTGCCGGAGGACACCGCGGACCCCGCTCAAGTGAAGGAGGCCCTGCTCCGTGCGCAGGGCTACCTGCGCTCCCAGCTCGCGCAACACCTGAACCTCAAGCGCACCCCGAACCTGAGATTCGTCCTCGTGGGCACCGCCCCACGCACGGAGCCCGACGACCGTGAATGGGATGAAGGGGGTGACGCATGATGCCCCGCGTCCTCGAAGTCCCACCGGGCGCGGTGCCGCTGCTCGCCTGGGCCCGCGCGGTGCCCGCCGCCGCGCTCCGGCAACTCCAACAGCTCGCCGCGCAGCCCTACGTCGTCGAACACGTCGCGGTGATGCCGGACGTGCACCTGGCGTCGGGCGTGGCGGTGGGCACCGTCTTCGCCACCGAGCACCACGTCGTCCCCGGCGCGTTGGGCAACGACCTGGGCTGCGGCGTGAGCGCGCACCGCTTCGCCTTCCCCGCCGCGTCGCTGTCCCGCGCGGACCTGGAGCAGCTCCTGTCCCGGCTCTCTCGCGTCATCCCCGTGGGGGACGCGGTGCACCGGGGCAAGGGCCTGCCCCTGCCACCCGGACTTGCGTCCCCGGCGCTGTCCACGCATCGGCTCACGCAGGCCTGGGAGCGTCTGGCGCCGCGCCACCTGGGCACGCTGGGCGGAGGCAACCACTTCCTGGAGCTGGACCGGGACGGGGCAGGGGACCTCTGGCTGCTCATCCACTCCGGCTCACGGGGCGTGGGGGGCGCGGTGGGCGAGCACCACCAGCGCGTGGCGAAGGCGCTCGGGGAGGGCACGCCGCACGCCCTGCGCACTGACACCGATGCGGGCCGGGCCTGCCTCCACGACCTGGAGCTGGCGTGCCGCTTCGCCCGTGCCAACCGGGACACGCTCGCTGGCCGGGCTCTCGCCGTGATGGGGGACCTGCTGGGCGTGGCCCCGGACCCGGAAAGCACCGTGGACGTGCACCACAACCATGTCGCCACGGAGGTGCACTTCGGCCGGACGCTCCAGGTCCATCGCAAGGGCGCGGTGGGGCTGGACGTGGGAGCGAAGGGCCTCATCCCCGGCTCCATGGGCACGGCCTCCTACGTCGTCGAGGGTCGGGGGGAGCCGCGCTCCTTCCGCTCCTGCTCGCACGGGGCGGGCCGCGTGCTCACCCGGACGGAGGCCCGGGCCCGCATCCGCCCGGACGCGCTTGTCCACGCCCTGCGCCGCGTGGTGTTCGACCCGGCCCGGGCCCCCTCGCTGGTGGAGGAGGCCCCCGCCGCCTACCGAGACCTCTCCGAGGTGCTGGAGGACGAGGCCGACCTCGTGACGCCCCGCGTCCGACTCACCCCCCTGGCGGTGCTCAAGGGCTGAGGCGGGGAGACGCCTGTCGGGTGGACGACACCCCGTCCGCCGGGCAGGCCTCCAGAGGGGGCCCGGGGGAGTGATCCACCCCCACACGCCCCGGAGAAGGCGGCCCATCGTCAGAGTGGGTTCCCGTGCCCGTCGAGATGCCGTACACTCGGCCCGAAAGTACGCGTGCGAACCTGCTGGGGCGTCGTCTAATGGCAGGACGTCAGACTTTGACTCTGATTATCAAGGTTCGAATCCTTGCGCCCCAGCCACTCCGCTCCGGGGGGAGAAGACGCTCCTGCTGGTCACCGTGGGCAGTCCACCGACTGCGCTCGTGAACGCCTTGCAGGAACCGCTGATGACCCACATGGGCGTCAGCGCGGTCGTGAGCCGGACGGCGCTGTCGTCTCCTGCCTACGCCTTCAACAAGGACCGCGGCCAGTACCACTGCAACGCCATCATGCGGCGGTTGGGCACGCTGCTGGAGGAGTCGCCGCAGAAGCAGCACCTGGTGATGGGGGTGACGGACGCGGACCTGTTCGTGCCGGAGTCGCCCTTCGTCTTCGGTGAGGCGGACCGGGAGTCCAAGGTCGCGGTGATGAGCCTGTTCCGGCTGCGCCAGGGCGCGGAGGGCGAAACGCTGCGCCGCCGCGTCCAGGTGGAGGCCGTGCACCAGGTCGGCCACCTCATCGGCCTGTCCTACTGCGAGGACTCCCGCTGCGTGATGTTCTTCCCGCAGGCACCCCAGGACATCGACCGCAAGCAACTGGGGCCGTGCAATGTCTGCCGCAACGAACTGAACCGCCTCAACCGCTGAGCGTCGCCGCCCTTCGTGAACGCCGGACAAAGGGGGCGGTGAATGCCTCCGCGTGCGTTGACGTCCCAGCCCGCGCGCCCTGTAGTGTTCGGGCGAACGTGTGGCAGGGCCGGCGGCACAGCGGGAGACAGCGATGATGGGCATGCGACGGTGGCTCGGTGCGGTGGTGGCGTTGGGTGTGTTGGGGGCGTGCGAGCCCCTGGATCCAGGTGGCGGTGGCACCATCGGTGACGTCCTCTTCGACAAGGGCTTCGCCTTCGTGCGCAGCGACCGGAACATCTACGTGGTGGACGACGACGGCGACCCCAACAGCCCGCAGCGGCTGACGACGGGGGGCAACGCGTACACGCCCTCGGTGTCGCGCGACGGCAGCAGCATCGTGTTCGTGCAGCGGGTGGGCAGCACGTCGTCGCTCCAGACGGTGCCCACCACGGGCGGCCCGGTGGCGACGCTGCTGAGCTCCAACGACGCGGCGTGCGGCGCGTGCACCAACTTCCGCGGCCCGACGTTCAGCCCGGACGGCCGCACCATCGTGTTCGCGTTCGACCGGGGCTCTGGTTCGGTCAGCTCGCTGGCGCGCATCGCGGTGAACGGCAGCGGCTTCACGGAGCTGACGCCCGGCACGACCATCGCCTACGGGGCGCCGTCGTTCTTCCCCAGCGGGACCACGGTGGTGGCGCCCGCGGGCAACAACTCCTTCCAGTTCGACCGGCTCGCGTTCGTGCCGGTGGGCGGCGGCAGCGCCAACTACGTGTCGCTGGGCAACGAGGTGCTGGCCATCGCGAACCGCGCGGTGGTGTCGCCGGATGGGCGGCAGGTGGCGCTCGACGGGCGGCTGTCGTCCGGCAGCACGCGCATCTTCGTGGGCAACGTGACGGCCACGGGCATCAGCGGCAACCTGCGGCGGCTGACGGACTACACCGCGAGCACCGTGCAGGAGAGCTTCCCCAGTTGGACGGGCAGCACGGCGCTGGGCTTCCTCTTCAACGACTCCGGCGGCGACCCCAGCATCTACCGCGCCCCGGTGTCCTCGACGGCCAGCTCCGTCACCCTCGCGGTGCCCGCCGCGAACGAGCCCTTCTACGGGCCCACCTGACGGGCGTCCGTGGGACAGGGCCCATCCAGGGGCCCTCGTCCCCAGGGGGCCCGGGCTTCAGCCCAGGAGCACGCCCACGCCCCCGGCCATCAAGCCCAGCATCACCAGCGTCCAGAAGCCGGTCTTCAGGAGCCCGACCCCCATGCCCGTGGGTCGGCTCCGGCGTGGATCCTCTGGAAGGTAGACGACCTCCAGGGGATCGCCGGGGGACAGCGCCGACCAGTCCTCCTGCGTCTCGCTGTATTCGTGGTGGAGCGCCGTGCCGTCGGGCAGGTGGAACGCGTAGTGCACCGCCGCGTTCTCTTCCACCTTGCCCGGAGTGATGCGGAGCACCTTGCCCCGCACGCGCTGCCCGCGCCGGTGGAACCTCCAGGTGACAGCGGCGTCCTTCCACTGGAGCACCAGCATCAGCGCGGGGCCTCCGACGAAGAGCGCCGCGGTCACGACCTTCGCCAGGAGGTTCATGGGGGCGCCGGGGTGGCGCGCGTGCGCGCTTCTTCCTGTCCCGGGTCGGTGAAGTATTCGTGCAGCGCGGTCAGGGTGCAGACGCCCGCGAACAACACGAGGAAGGTCGCGATGATGAGGAAGAACCTCCGGCTGAGGCCCGTGCCCACGACCATGTGATGGTGCGGCGCGTCCGCCAGGTAGAGGACGTCGACGGGAGTGCCTGGGGTCTGCTCGGAGGCTGGCGGGGGCCACTCCTGGAAGCTGCCCTGGAGCTCCGGCCCCTCCGGCGGACGGAAGGCGTAGTCGACGGCCCTCTTGTTGCTCCGGGGGTTCCTGACACGGACCACCTTGCCCCGTGCGCGCACCCCGTGCTGCTCCAGCCGCACGACGAGGTTGCGGGAGTAGGTGAGGAGGGCCAGGACGAGGCCGGGAAGTCCCAGGAAGCCCACCAACATGCCGGCCAGGGTCGAGAGTGTCATCGCGGGAGGGGCCTCATCTCGGCTTCGGGTGGAGGCGTCTGACGCTCGGGAGCCCAGGGGTCCCAGAAGTGGTCCACCAGCCCGTACACACCGAGGCCCACCGCCATGAGGGCCAGGGCGGTGTAGGCGCCCAGGAGCGGCCCGCTGACTCCGCCACCTTCGGGCAGGCTCCAGCTCGGGTCATGGGGCCAGTAGGCGACGTCCACCTCGGAGCCCTTGGACAGGCCGAGCCAGGTCGTCGCATGGTCCTCGTAGGAGTGGTGCAGCTCCGTGCCGTCCGGCAATGAGAAGACGTAGTGCAGGGTGCAGGTGCTGCCGTCGCGCGGGCCCGCGCCGCGGCGGAGGACCTTCTCCGTCACCGTCGCGCGCGCGTGCGTGCCCCTGCGGCGCAGCCCCGAGTGACGTTGGTACGTATGTCGGACCCGCAGCAGGAGCAGGGGTACGACCACCAGGGTGGACAGCTCGAGCAGGACGAATTCGAGGGACATGCGCGTGCTCAGGATGGCGGAGGGGAGGACGCCGAAGCAACGTCCGCTGACGCCGGCCCGGCCCGGGCCAGCATGAACAACAGCCCGATCAGGCTGAAGGGCACCAGCACGACGGTGAAGAACAGGGCGAGCCCCAGGGACATCAGCCCGTGGCCCTCGGGGAAGCTCCAGCGCGGTTGTTCTTGGCTGTAGAGCACCTGGATGGGGTCTCCGACGCGCAGGCGCTTCCACAGTCCGGAGGAGATGTTGCGGTGGTGCGTCATGCGCGTGCCGTCGGGCAGGGGGAACGCGTAGTGCAGCACGTAGTCACTGTCATCCGAGGATGCGAGGAACTCCTTCTTGAGCACCGTGCCCTGCGTGTGGGCGCCTTCCTCCACGATGCGCGAGTCGCGCCGGTACATCCCCCACGTCAGCACCAGCATCGTGAGGCCGATCGCCGCGAACGCTGCGCCCAGCACGCGGGCCGCGATGAGGGACACCCGGGACTCCTTCCCGCGCCGTGCCTCCGGCGCCTGCCGCCCTGTCTAGGGGGCGGGCCAGGGCCCCGAAAATGACGCACCGGTTCCGGCTTCACCGCGTGAACACGATGAGGCCCGTGACCAGCAGTCCCCCCGCGATCCAGAAGACGTACTCGTGGCTGGTCACGCCGTGGAGCACGGGCATGCTCCGCTCCGGTGCCTCCGGCAGGTAGACGATGTCGATGGCATCACCCCGGTTCAGGCGGTCCCAGGAGTCCACGAAGGACTGATACGTGTGGTGCCGCTCGGTGCCATCCGGCAGCAGGAAGGTGTAGTGCACCCGGGAGGGCTGGTCCTCCTTGGACCGCTCCACGAAGCGCACCTCGCCCTGGACGCGTTGCCCCTTCTTCTGGAGGCGCGCGGTCCGCTGGAGGGTGTTCCAGAGGAACAGCAGCAGCGGTACGCCCGCTGCCACCAGCAGGAGGGCGATGACCTTCTCGGAGGACCCCATGGTGCCCACAGCATGGTGCGGGGTGTCAGGAGCAGGCAACCCGGGAATGCCTCTGGCGTGCCCTGGCATCGCGTCCCTTGAAACGCGATGCTGACCGCCGCTGCTGGAGGAGCACACCGTGTCCCTGTTCGATGCCGTCACCGCGGGCGACCGCGCCGCACTCGCCGCCCAGCTCGACGCGGGCGCCGACCCCAACCCCTTCGACGCCGACGGGCGCACGCCCCTGATGGCCGCCGCGCGCGTGGGCCGCGAGGACCTGGTGCGGCTGCTGCTGGAGGCGGGCGCGGATCCCTCCCTGCCCGACAACCTGGGGGAGACGCCCTTCGTCACCGCCGCCGCCTATGGCCACGTGAAGGTGTGCGCGCTCCTGTCCTCCAAGGCCACCGACGACGAGAAGGACCTGGCCCGCACGCTCCTGGCCAACCAGGGCCTCACGGAGCTGCCCTCGCGCCCCTCTGAAATCGCCCCCGACGACTTCCGCCGCAAGCTCGCCTCCGCGAGCGCCTACGTCGTCGGCAAGCTGGGGGATGACGGCGCCACCAAGCGCCTGGAGCGCGTGCTGCGCTCGGAGAAGGGCTCCGACAAGGGCCGCAAGTAGCGCCCCCGCGCTGAAAAGACGAAGGGCCCGGCCGCTCCCGTTTCGGGGAGCCACCGGGCCCTCGTCACATCCGGAGGCCTGGGGCCGCTACTCCGGCTTGGCGCTCACCACGGGGCTGGGGGACACGGTGCCGCCCTTGTGCTGGGGCTCCATCGCGTCGGCGACCAGCTCGGTGATGTCCTTGACCTGGATCTGCTCGCGGCCGGTGTCGTTCTTCGCGTCGTTGAGCATCGTGGAGCAGAAGGGGCAGGCCACCGCGACGATGCCGCTGCCGCCCTGCTCCTTGTAGTCGCCCACCATGCCCGGCTTCTTGCGGTCCGCAGCGTCCGGGAAGGGCGTGTTCGGGTCCTCCGCGTGCTTGAGCGTGAGGGCCACTTCGTTGATGCGGTTGTGGTTGATGCGCGTGCCGATGTGCTCTTCCATCCACATCCGGCCGCCACCGGCGCCGCAGCAGAAGCCCTCGCGCTTGCTACGCTGCATCTCCACCACTTCCAGGCCCGGTCACCGACGAGAGCTTGATGCGCTTCTCGTTGAGCAGCTCGTTGATGAGCTGCGTGTGGTTGATGACGCGGTACTCGCCACCGAACTCCGGGTACTCGTTCTTGATGGTGTTGAAGCAGTGCGGGCACTGGGTGATGACCGCCTTGACGCCCATGGAGTTCCACGACTCCACGTTCGTCTTCGCCAGCGTCTGGTACAGGTACTCGTTGCCCATGCGGCGCGCGGAGTCGCCGTTGCACATCTCCTGCTTGGACAGCGTCGCGAACGACACGCCCGCTTCACGGAGAATCTTGACCAGCGCGCGGCTGACCTTCTTCTGCTTGTCGTCGTAGCTGCCCGCGCAGCCCACGAAGAACAGGTACTCGTACGGGCCGCCCTCGTCACCCCAGGTGGGCAGCGCCAGGTCGGAGGCCCACTCGTCGCGCTGGTCCTGGCCGATGCCCCAGGGGTTGCCCTGGCGCTCCATGCCCTCGAACACGCGCTGGATTTCGGGCGGGAACTCCGCCTTCACCTGCACCTGGTAGCGGCGCATGTCGATGAGGCGCGGGACGTTCTCGATGAACACCGGGCACGCCTGCTCGCACCAGCC
>SECN01000465.1 GCA_004173515.1 Myxococcaceae bacterium
GGTGATGTAGGCCGCCGCCACGGCGCTGATGGCCGCGGTGTCGACGGTGAAGGACAGCAGCCGGCGCCACAGCGAGGCGGGCCGCGCGTGGACCTCGCCCGCGGCCGGAGCCGGGGCCACGGAGGGCGTGGGCCCCTTCGACTTCGCGGAAGCGGTGGGGACGGGGGCGGGCGAGGCTTCCATGCGGGACACTCCCGGAGCGGGCGACACGGAGGCGGCGGCGAGGGCCGGCGTCTCCAGTGGGGGAAGGAAGGAGCCGTCTTCCTCGTGCGACACGACCGGCGCGGGGGCGGCGCTCCGGCGCGGAAGGCCGGAGGAGGCCGGGGCCTGCGCGGGAGCGTCCATGCGCGGCAGTCCCGACGCGGCCGGAGCCTGGGCGGAAGCTTCCATGCGGGGAAGACCGGAGGAGGCCGGGGCCTGCGCGGGAGCCTCCATGCGCGGGAGGCCGGAAGAGGCCGGGGCCTGCGCGGGAGCTTCCATGCGAGGAAGACCGGAGGACGCCTGCGCGGGAGCGGCCTCACGACGAGGCAGACCGGGCGCCGGCACGGGGCGCGCACCGTGCGACTCCGTCCCGTAGGCCGGCGTGGGCACGGAGCCCGGACGGGGCTCGGCGCTCACCGGGGGCTGCGCCGCGCGAGGCACGGCGACACCGGGGTTCTGGAAGCCGGACTCGGACAGGGCCGCCGTGGGAGCGGCGCGCGGCGGAGCGTTCGCGGCCAGGGGTGCCGCATTCGCCGGCTGCACGGTGGCGGGACGCGGCGGGAGCACGGCGCCAGAGGGGGCGTTGTCGGAAGGCTGCGCGGCGCGCGCGGGCTGGGCCACGCGAGGCTGCGCGGGAGCCCGGACCTGTCCCTCCGCGTGCGGCGCGGAGGCGCGAACCGCTGCATCGGCTTGCGGTCCGGAAACCCGCGCGGCGGCATCTGCCTGCGCAGCCGGAGCACGCGGCGCCGAGCGAACGGTCGCATCGGCCTGCGGCACGGCGGCACGAACCGTCGCATCGGGATTCGGCGTGACGGTACGAGCCGCCGCGTCGGGACGAGGCGCGGGAGCACGAATCGTCGCATCGGGATTCGGCGTGAGGGTCCGAGCCGCCGCATCAGGACGCTGCGCGGAGCGCACCGTCGCATCGGCCTGAGGGGCGGCGGAGCGCACGGTCGCATCCACCGGTGCGGCGGGCGTGCGCACCGTCGGTCCATCCGTCGCGGGCACGGGCGCACCGGCGGCCGGGCGCACCGTCGGGGTCATGCCCGGCGGGGTGATGGGACCGCGCGGAGGCTCCATCGCGAACACCGGCGAGCCCCGCAGGGTCTCCGGCTCCAGCGGCTCGCCATCCAGGGTGGTGGCCTCGCTGGCCACCGGGGCGTTGCGCTCGCCCAGCTTGCGGCGATCAATATGGATGTCGCGATCGAGCAGGCTCGGGACGGATGCGACCGTGGGTGGGCGCGCGGCGGTGGCGGCGCAAGCGGTGCAATCTCCGACCGGCGGCAGCGAGGCGCCGCACTTCAGGCACTTGGACAACGGATCCTCCTGGCGATGCGCACAACCGCCGCCATGAAAGGCCGCATTCAGGCCTGTAGCAAGAAAAGGACAAGCCCCCGAGGTCCCTCGCCCGAGGAACCGTCAGGGGCTCATCAACCCTTCGGCGACCGTCCTTCCAGGGACGGTGGAGCGGGCACTCACGCTAGGCGTGGACGCGGCGCCGTCCCGCCGCTCCGACCAGGAGCAGCACGAGGATCGATCCCACGACGGACATGATGATGCCGGAAGCGTGCAGGTCGAAAAGGCGCCCGTTGCGCTCGAACAGCGAGCCGATGAGGCCGCCCACGAGCGAGCCCACCATGCCCAACAGGGTGGTGGCCACCAGGCCCATGCTCTGCTTGCCCGGCAGGATGGCCCGCGCGATGAGGCCCGCGATGAGGCCGATGATGATGAAAGCAATGATCCCCATGAGAGTCTCTCCTTTTGAGGGACCCGCGAGGTCCCGAATGGCAGAAACGTAGGAATGGGCACACGGATCCGTGACCCGGGATGGGGGGATGGGTTGTCCGCCCGCCTGCTAACCGAGCGAGCCGTCCAGGTGCTGCATCACCGCGAGCGCCGCGAGCGCCGCCGTCTCCGTCCGCAGGATGCGAGCCCCCAGCGTGACGGGTCGTGCACCCAACGCGCGAAGGCCCGTGACTTCCTCCCGCGCCAGTCCGCCTTCGGGGCCAATCACCAGCGCCACCGGCGTGCCCGGCCCCACGCTCCGGAACGCTTCACCCAGCGGCACCGCGGACTCCTCTTCGTCCAGCACCAGCAAGAGCGTGCCCAGCGTCAATGAACGCGCCGCCTCCAACAGGGGACGCGGCGCATGCACGCGCGGCACGTCGTCCCGGCGACACTGGCGCGCGGCCTCTTCGACGATTTTCGCCCACCGCTGGGTGCGCTCCTCGGCGCGCTTCGGCTCCAGCTTCACCACGCTGCGCGCGGTGGCCACCGGATGGAACGCGGTGGCGCCCAGCTCGGTGCCCTTCTGGAGCACCCACTCCAGCTTGTCCCCCTTGGGCAGTCCCTGGAGCACGCTCATCTCGCGCGCGGGCGGCGTCACGCGCACGGTGCCCAGCACCAGCCGCACGTCCTCCGCGCCCAGGCCGCTGACGCGCGCCTCGAAGGCGCGCCCCTTGCCGTCGAACACCTCCAACGCGTCGCCATCCTCCAGCCGCAGCACGTGCACCAGGTAGTGGCGGCGCTCGCCCGTGAGCGTCACGTCGGAAGGGGCGGGTTCGGGCAGGGGGACGAAGAGGCGGACCACGGCGACTTCCTTGGGAGGAGGGGGCGCGAAGGATTCAGCAGCCTCCGCCCGGACACCAGCCCCGCATCCCCTTTTTCGGACACGTCCCCCGGGTGCGAGTCCCGGTGCGGCGGGACACGCGGAGGCCCGTCCTGCTATGGGCCGCCCCGCCCATGTCGACCTTCATCATCGAGTCCACCCGCTCCGGCTTCGTCGAATCCTTCCACGTCGTCTCCGTCGCGGTGGTGAGCGCGGAGAGTTCGCTCGTCGCGGCGGCGGGAGACCCGGACCGCGTCACGTTCTGGCGCTCGGCGGCCAAGCCCTTCCAGTCGCTGCCCCTGGTGCAGGACGGCGCGGCGGACCGCTACGGCTTCGGCCCGCGAGAGCTGGCGCTGGCGTGCGCGTCCCACTCCAGCGAACCCGTGCACCGCGCGCTCGCCATGCAGATGCTGCGCGCATCCGGCTGTGAAGAGAACCAACTCGCGTGCGGTCCGCATCCGTCGCTGTCGCAGGCCGTGGCGGAGGAGGCGCTGCGCGCGGGCGTGGCGCTCACGCCCCGGTGGAACAACTGCTCCGGCAAGCACGCCGGCATGCTCGCGCTGGCCCGGCACCACGGCTGGGACCCGAAGGGCTACGCCAGCGCCGGACACCCGGTGCAGGAGCGCATCCAGGATGAGATCGCCAAGTGGACGGGCCTGCCGCGCGACGCGCTGGTGAAGGGCGTGGATGGCTGTCTGGCGGTGTGCTTCGGCCTGCCCCTGCGCGCCATGGCCACCGCGTGGGCCCGCTTCGGCATCTCCGAGGACCCCGCCGCGCGCCGCCTGCGCGAAGCGATGCTGGCCCACCCGGAGCTGGTCGCGGGCAAGGGCCGCGCGTGCACGGAGATGATGACCGCCTTCCAGGGCGAGGCCGTGGTGAAGATTGGCGCGGAGGGCGTCTACTGCGCCGCGCTGCCTCGCGCCCGGCTGGGCGTGGCGCTCAAGGTGGAGGACGGCGATGCCCGCTGCGCCGCGCCCGCGCTCCTCACGGTGCTGCGCTTCGTGGCCGAACAGCAGGGCATCCCGCTGCCCATGACGGGCCTGGAACACCACGCGGAGCCGCGCCTCTTCAACACCCGGGGCGAAGTCGTGGGCTCCCTGCGCGCGACCGGCTCCCTCGGCTTCGCGTGAGGCCCGGGCCCCAGGCTCGGAACCCCCGCGAGTAGCGCGGAAGGTCACACGCGCCACGCACCCCGTAACCCGCCCCGCTACAAGCTCGCGCGCCCCACATCGGACCCTCCCGGGGCCACGCGGACACGGGATGCAGGCACGCGGACTGCAATGACTCCCGGCACACGGCGGGAGTCGCGAGGTCCTGAGGTCAAGGGGGAAAGCCTCGCGAGTCCAAGGCAGGGGTCGGGTTGGCGGACCACCGTTCGCGACCCGACCCCCCTTTGTTTTCAGCGCTGCAAATCGATGCGCACCCACTCGCCCTGCTGCGCGCCCGCGAGCACCGTGCACCCGAGCTTGCGGAACGCGGCCTCCACGTCCACGCGCTGGTGCGCGAGCACGCCGGCCAGCACCAGCCGGTCCTTCGCCTTGGCGACGATGAGGGGCGCCAGCTCGATCAGCGTGTTGGCCAGGATGTTGGCGAGCACCAGGTCGAACGTCTCCGGCACCTGCGTCAGCTCCCGCTCGGAGATGTCCAGGTCCGGCGTCGCGTTGTCGGTGCAGTTCTCGCGCGCCAGCTCCACGCAGACGGGGTCGTTGTCGGTGCCCACGACAAAGCCCGCGCCCAGCTTCTTCGCGGCGATGGCGAGGACACCCGTGCCGGTGCCCACGTCCAGCACGCTCGCGCCCGGGTGCGTGGCCATGAAGTCGTCCACGGCGGCCAGACACAGCGCGGTGGTGGGGTGGTCCCCCGTGCCGAAGGCCATCTTCGGCTCGATGACGATTCGCAGCTTGTCCTTGGGCGCGTTCTCCGCCTCCCAGGGCGGGCCCACCCACAGACGGCCCACCTGCACGGACTTGATGAGCGACTTCCACTCATTGCTCCAGTCCTGCTGGGGCTGTTCATCCAGGGCGATGCGCGCCTTGGGGTGGGACTCGGCCACCGCGTCGCGGGCGCTCTCCGCCGTCTCGCGGTCCTCGAAGTAGGCGACGACGATGGCCTCACCCGGGGTCGGCGCGCGCACGCCCGGCATGATGGGCATGTCGGAATCGCGGACCTCCAGGCCCAGGGCGCCGGACTCGTGGAGCAGGTCCTGGAGAATCTCGGACGCTTCCTCCGCGATATCCACGGTGAGTGAAAGGTAGGTCTGGGACATGCGCCCCTTCTACCCCAGCCGGTGCTGCGTGGAAGCGCCGTTGGACGCTCCCACGCACGGGTCGCTACGGTCCCACCACGGCCATGGCCATGCGGTCGAAGTCGATGACCCGGCGGGCCACCTCCTGCACGTCCGCGGCGGTCACCTTCGCCACGTGCTCGGAGTAGTGCAGGAAGTTGTCCAGCCCCACGCCGTACGGGCTCGTGCCCATGTAGACGGCGAAGTAGCCCGGATCCAATCCGTCCATGGAGAAGCTGCTCACGCTGTAGGCCATGGAGCGCTTGTCGCGCAGTTCGACGAAGAGCCGGCCGCCCTGGCCCGACAGCACCGTGGACAGCACGTCCAGCGTGATGCGCCACCGGTCCGTCAGCCGCGCCGCCTGGAAGCCCATCACCAGGTGCGTCTGCGCGCGCGCCAGCTCCTTCTTCTCCGTGCGAGGCGAGGAGGGAGGCGCTTCCGGCCGCACCTGCTTCGGCGCCACCGCGCCGCCGCGCGACTTGCCGAAGAATTCGAGCGCCAGCGCCCGCACCTCCTCCACGCGCACGTCGCCCACCACGCTGAGCGTCATCTGCGAAGGGTCCATGTGCTGCTGGTGGTACGCGCGGAGCTGATCCGGCCCCAGCTTCTCCACCGACGCCTTCTCACCCGTGAGGGGCAGCCGGTACGGGTGCTCGCGGTACAGCGTGCGCGCGAACAGCTCGAAGGCGAGGCTGGACGGCTTGTCCTCGCGGGTGAGGATGTCCTGGAGCAGCAGCGAGCGCTCCCGGGCCACGTCCTCCTCGCGGAAGGCGGGGTTGAGCAGGCAGTCCGCGAACAGCCGGAAGCCGGGCTCGAAGTAGCGCGACAGGAAGTCGGCCTTCAGGCTGACGGAGTTGCGGCCGCCCTGGGCGCTGACGTTGCCCGCGTAGATGTCGCTCAACTGGGAGATCTCATCCGAGCTGAGCGTGGTGGTGCCGCGCGTGAGGGTGCGGCTGACCAGGGTGGTGATGCCGTTGTCCTCGCTCGTCTCGTAGCGAAGGCCGCCGGAGAAGGCCGCGCGCATGGAGAACAGCGGCACGTGGGGCTCCACGCGCACGACCAGCGTCGCGCCGGAGGGCAGCTTCTCCTGGTACACCTCCGAGCGCGCGGTCGCCGCTGTGCTCCGGGCCGGACGCGCCGGGGCCTCCGGGGGCGCGGGCCGGGCGGTGCGTTCCGGGGGCGTGAGGCCGGGGCTCTTCGCCGCCTCGTCCAGCGCGGCGTTCACCGCGGCCTCCGTCAGCTCCGCGGAGGGCGGCACCAGCGCGGTGACGACGGCGTGCTCCAGCCGCAGGTACTTCTGCGCCACGCGGCGCAGGTCCTCGCGCGTGAGCCCGCGGATGTGCTCCATGTAGCGGGCCTCGGACTCCAGGCCGCCAGGGCTCGTCTGGTACGAGCCCAGGTTGCGCGCGGTGCCCTGCACGGTCTCCTTGCGGTAGACGGACTCCGCCTCCACCGCGGCCTGGAGCGTGCGCAGCTCGTCCTCGGGCACCAGCGTGGTGCGCAGCGCCTCCAGCACGCGCGCGGTCTGCGTGAGCGCCTTGGCGGACTGGGCCGGCGGCAGCGTCAGGCCCACGGAGAAGATGCCCGGGTCCTTGGGCGTGTACGCGGAGGCGTGGATGTCATTGACCAGGTGCTGGCGGTGCTTCACCTCGCGCACCAGCCACGACGACTCGCCCTGGCCCACGACCATCGCCAGCATGTCCAGCGCGGGCACGTCCGGATGCTCCAGCTCCGGGATGGCGAAGGACAGGTGCAGGTAGGCCTCCTTCACGTCCTCGGTCTGCACGTGGACGCGCCGGCCCGTGGGCGCGGCGTCACGGGGACGCTCCACCGGGCCCGCGTAGGGCCGGCCCCAGTCACCGCCGAAGATCTCCTCCACCCACTCGCGCAGCTCGGACTCACGCAGGTCGCCCGCGACGGAGAGCACCAGGTTCTTCGGCGTGTAGTGCCGGTGGTAGAACTCCAGCACCTTCTCGCGGGTGAAGCCGCGCACGCTCTCCTCGGTGCCGATGACGGGCAGCCGGTAGGGGTGCGTCTGGAAGGCGGTGGCGAACAGCGCGCGCGAGGCCCGGCGTGACGGCGAGTCGAAGCTGCGCTTGATCTCCTCGCACACCACCTCGATTTCGCGCGCCAGCTCGTCCTTGTCGAACGCGGAGCGGCGCACCGCGTCCCCCAGGATGTCCAGGCCCGTGCGGGCGAACTGGCTGGCGATGACGATGTGGTAGACGGTCTGGTCGAACGACGTCCAGGCGTTGACCTCCCCGCCGTGCGCCTCGATGTCGCGCGCGATTTCACCAGGACCCCTGCGCTCCGTGCCCTTGAAGAGCATGTGCTCGTGCAGGTGGGCGAGCCCGGCCTGGTCGGGCCGCTCGTCCGCGCTGCCGGCCTTGACCCAGACCTGGAAGGCCGCGACCTTGGCGGCGTGCTGCTCTTCGAA
>SECN01000870.1 GCA_004173515.1 Myxococcaceae bacterium
TCCTCGATGCTGTGCGCGACGCCCACCTCGAAGCCCATGCCCTCCAGCACCTCGCGGCACACGGAGGCGATCTTCGCGTCGTCGTCCACCACCAGCACGCGGCCATGCTGCGCGCCGGCGCGGCCCCGCGACAGCGAGTCCACCGTGGCCAGCAGCTTGTCCCCGGCCAGCGGGCGCACGAGGAACGCGTCGGCGCCCGCCCGGAAGGCGCGCTGGCGCTCGTCGAACGCGGAGGTGAGCAGCAGCGGCGCGCGGCGCGTCTCCGGATCATTCCGGAGGATCTCCGCCAGCCGCAGGCCGTCCACGCCCACGTCCGGCAGGCGCACCGACACGAGCAGCACATCCGGGTGCATGTTCCGGGCGGCGCTCAGGCCCTCCTCCGCCGACGACGCCAGCCGCACGCGGTAGCCCCGGCCGCCCAGCAGCGCCTTCATGATGTGGCCCACCTCCGGCTCGCCCTCGATGATGAGCAGCTTGCCGCGGGTCTCCGGGCGCACCGGCTGCGGGAAGGGCTGCATCTCCACCCCCTCCTGCGACAGCACCTCCTGGGGCGGCTCGGTGGGCAGCACCGCGATGAAGCGCACGCCGTCGATGGACGGCTCGCACCAGATGCGGCCGCCGTGGGCCTCCACGATGTTGCGACAGATGGCCAGCCCCAGGCCGGTGCCGCGCACGGTGCGGTTGGCCTGCGTGCGGGCCTGCTCGAAGCGGTCGAAGATGCGCTCCAGGCTGTCCTCGGCGATGGGGTCACCGCTGTTCCAGCACGACAGCACCACGTAGCCGGGCAGGCTGGAGGTGGCGCGCAGCTCCACGCGCACCTCGCCGCCCTCGGGCGTGAACTTCACCGCGTTGTTGAGCAGGTTGTTGAGCACCTGGTTCACGCGGTTGGGATCCAGCATCGCGCGCAGCGGGTGCTGCGGCAAAAGCGGCACCACGCGCACGCGGCGCTCCGCGAAGGCCGGGCCGTACTTCTCCACCACGCGCTGGACCAGCTCCTCCAGGTAGATGCGCTCGAAGCTCATCCGCAGCCGGCCCTGCGCGAACTTCGACAGGTCCAGCAGGTCGTCGACGATGCCGTT
>SECN01000871.1 GCA_004173515.1 Myxococcaceae bacterium
TGTCCAGGTACTTGGCGATCTTCGGCTCGGACGCGATGACGTCGATGAGCTCGTCCGGGAACACGCGCGGGTAGGCGTAGTGCAGGCGGATCCACTTCACGTCCACCTTCACCAGCTCCCGGAGCAGCTCGTGGAGCTTCGGCTTGCCGGGCAGGTCATGCCCGTACGCCGTCAGGTCCTGCGCGACCAGGTTCAGCTCCTGCACGCCGCTGTCGGCCAGGTTGCGCGCCT
Source organism: Myxococcaceae bacterium (assembly GCA_004173515.1). Lineage (GTDB taxonomy): Bacteria > Myxococcota > Myxococcia > Myxococcales > Myxococcaceae > Corallococcus. The sequence goes on from SECN01000871.1 coordinate 232, forward strand.
CGGCCATGATGTCTTCCACCGTGCGCGAGCGCTGTCCGCCGCGCAGCGTGGGGATGATGCAGAAGGCGCAGGCGTTGTCGCAGCCTTCGGAGATCTTCAGGTACGCCGTGTACTTCGGCATCGAGTTGATGCGCGGCGTCTGGGCGTTGTGGATGTAGTCCGGATCCGGGATCACCTGACGCGGCGAGGCCTCGGCGGCCAGCAGGTCGCCGATCTGCGCGTACGCGCTGGTGCCCAGGAAGTGGTCGACCTCCGGCATCTCCAGCGACAGGTCCTGGCCGTAGCGCTGGGACAGGCAGCCGGTGACGACGAGCGTCTTGCACGCGCCCGTCTTCTTCAGCTCCGCCATCTCCAGGATGGAGTCCACCGACTCCTGCTTCGCCGGACCAATGAAGGCGCACGTGTTGACGACGATGACCTGTGCCGCCGCCGGGTCCTGCACGAGCGAATAGCCACGGGTGCGCAGCGTGCCCAGCATCACCTCGGAGTCCACCCGGTTCTTCGGGCAGCCGAGGGTCATCATGTACAGGCTCTTGGTGTCTTCCACTGCGTCTACCGCTTTCCGATTTCCGTTCGATCGAAGTGGTCCGCACTCCAAACGAAGTTGACGATGGCGCCGTTCGAGTAACCGATGGTCAGCGCTCCCTCTTCATCCAGTTCGATGGAACTGGCGCGACCCAGCGCACAGGTGGCGGCCGGCCACTCGAGCGCCTGCTGCGCCGTCTTCCCCGACACCACGTAGAGCCCCATCCGAAGCTCGTCGTCGGAGTCGCATTGACCCTCGACGGCATAGGGATTCTTCCCGGTGAGCACCGTAACGACCGGTCGTCCGTCCGGCAGGCTCAAGGGCCACCAGCGCGCGGAGTGAGGCGGGGTTGAGCGACGCATCACCCTGGGCCCATTCCGGGTAGGGGAGGATGCCCCAGCCGAGCCACCCGGTGGGCGCCGCCTCCAGGCCGGTGACGGACGCGGGGGGCTTGAGCTTGAGGTTCTTGCGCGCTTCGTCCGGCAGGCGCAGCGCTTCACCCACCATCGTCGTGCCGCCGGTGCAGTTGGACACCGGCACCGTCTTCGCGCCCACCTGGTCCTGGTCCTCGTAGGTGATGCACAGGTCCATGACGAGCGGCGCCACCGCGGGGAAGCGGGGCAGGGCCCTCACCGGCACCAGCGCCACCACGGAGAGCGTGTCGCCCTGGCGGTGCACGGCGGCGTTCACCAGCTTCTGCGCGAAGGGGGGCGTGCCGCTCTCCGGCGGAGAGGTGCGCTGGCCGTCGAAGGCGAAGCGGTAGGTGTAGCCCGACGCCGTGGGGCCCGCGTCCGGGAAGGACAGGGTGAGGGTGATGAGGTCGCCGGCGAGCAGCTGGTTGTCCGTGGCCTCCACGCCCACGAAGAGCGTGTCCTTGCGCCAGCCCACCCGGGCGGAGAAGTTCGCCGTGGCGCCCTCGA
>SECN01000466.1 GCA_004173515.1 Myxococcaceae bacterium
CCCCAGGCCCCCGCCGCGCCCGCTCCCGTGGCTCCGGCGACCCCGGCTCCGGTTCCGGCGAAGCCCACCGTCGCCCCGGCCCCCTGAGGCACCCTCCGGGGATTGGGAACACCGGGAGCCCCCACCCGGTGTTCCGCTCCGGCGCGCGGTCCGGCTGTGACGCCGCGTCCGCCCCCGACCCGCGCGGCGCGAACCCGCGCGGGTCCTTCACGTTCGCGCGTGTGTCGACGCGTGGCTTGTGGCAGTCACGGGCCCGGGCGGAGCGCGCCCCTTCGCGAAGGACGGTTCCTTGAGTGACGCTTCCCTGGTGACAGCCGAGCCGCTTCGGGACGACGAGCTGGCGGACTTCCTCGTGCGCACCAGCCGCACGTTCGCGCTCGCCATCCCGCTGCTGGAGGAGCCCCTGCGCCGCGAGGTGGGCCTGGGCTACCTGCTGCTGCGCGTCGCGGACACGCTGGAGGACGCCGCCCCCTGGTCGCGCGAGGAGCGGCGCGAGGCCCTGGCCGGCTTCGAGTCGCTGCTGCGCGAGGACCCGTCCGTGGACGTGGGCGCCATGGTGCGCGGCTGGCTGTCGCGCCGTCCGACCGAGAACGCGGGCTACCTGGACCTGCTGGAGCGCACCCCCGCGCTGCTGGCGAGCCTGGACGCGCTGCGCACGGAGGCTGGCGCCATCCTGCGCCACTTCGTGCTGAAGACGGTGCAGGGCATGCACGAGGTGCTCGCGGGCGCCACCGAGGAGGGCCTGCTGACCCTGCACTCGCTCCAGTCGCTGCGTGACTATTGCTACATCGTGGCGGGACTGGTGGGCGAGCTGCTCACGGACCTGTTCGTCCTGGATCCGCGCCTCGCGCCGTACTCGCCCAACCTGCGCGCGCTGGCCCCGCTGTTCGGGGAGGGCCTCCAACTGGTCAACATCCTCAAGGACGTGCGGCAGGACCGGCAGGAAGGGCGCGCGCTCCTGCCCGCGAACGTGGAGCTCCAGCAGGTGGAGCAACTGGCGGGCGAGGACCTGGTCGCGGCGGCCCGCTACGTGCGGGCCCTCTACGGCGCGGGCGCCCCCCGGGACGTGCTCGCCTTCACCACGCTGCCCCTCCTGCTGGCGCAGGCCACGCTGGAGCTGCTGATCCGCGACGGCGCGGGCGCCAAGGTGTCGCGCGCCGTGGTGCACGCCCAGATGGACGCGCTCCAGGCCGCGCTGGACCGGGGAATGCTCCCCGAGTCCGTGGAAGCGCTCGCCGGCCCCGTGCCCGGCGGCCCCTGAAAAGCGTTGGGAAGGCCGCAACTTCAAGGTGCCTGCATCGGATAATTCCAATGTTGGTGTTTCCCCCCTCTGGAGTGCATCCCCCATGAACTGCGCCCGCTCGTCCCCGGCGGTCATCGTGTACTTCCCCGCGCGTCCGGACGCGGCGCCCGCGAGGGTGCAGCGCCGCGTGCTGCGGATGCAGCGCGATGGGGAGGAGGCGGTGGGGGGGCTGCCCTTCGCCGCCACGCGTCAGCGCGGGCTTTGGACGTTCCAGACGGCGACGGGGCCGGAGCGGTGGTTGCCGGGCCGGGTGCGGGGGCAGGCGCGGATGCACGCGTTCCTGGTGGAGGTGCTGGGGTTTGGCGGCTTCATCCGGGGCTACGACGTGGCGGCGGACACCCGCAGCGATTCGATTCCGGGGCACCCGGACTTCGCGAAGAACTTCGACCTGTTCCTGCACCACTACGCGGGCGCGCTGCTCAAGCGGGTGGCGCCGGAGCCCGCGTTCGGGCGGGCGCTGGGGCAGGTGGTGATGCTCAACGGCCAGCGCTGGGACGGGCTGGGCTTCACGTTGACGGACGCGGGCCAGCGGCTGGTGGATGCGTGGCTGGCGGAGCAGGGCGTGGTGCTGAGCGCCGCTGCGTGAATGACCCGGGCGGCCTGCGTGGCCGCCTGCTTCCGGAGGGGTTGGGGGGGCCCTCCGGGAGGCCTCTGGGCTGGAGGCGGGATTCCGGATAGGGAAGGGGGCAATGACTGCCCTGGCCTATCCCATGCCGCTGTGTGTCGCGCCGATGATGGACTGGACGGACCGGCATTGCCGGTACTTCTTCCGTCAGATTTCGCGCCACTCCCTGCTGTACACGGAGATGGTGACCACGGGCGCGGTGCTGCACGGCAAGCGCGACCGCCTGCTGGGCTTCACGCCGGCCGAGCACCCCGTCGCCCTCCAACTGGGCGGCTCGGAGCCGGAGGACCTGGCGGCCTCCGCGCGCATCGGCGAGGAGTGGGGCTACGACGAGATCAACCTCAACGTGGGCTGTCCCAGCGACCGCGTGCAGTCCGGCCGCTTCGGCGCGTGCCTGATGGCGGAGCCGGACCTGGTGGCCCGGGGCGTGGCGGCGATGCGGGAGGCGGTGCGCATCCCGGTGACGGTGAAGTCGCGCATCGCCATCGACGACCTGGAGGAGTGGACGACGTTGGAGGACTTCGTGCGGCGCGTGTCCCAGGCGGGCTGCACGCGCTTCATCGTGCACGCGCGCAAGGCGTGGCTGAAGGGCCTGAGTCCCAAGGAGAACCGGGACGTGCCGCCGCTGCGGTACGACCTGGTGTACCGGCTGAAGCAGGAGTTCCCGCACCTGGACATCAGCCTCAACGGCGGCGTGAAGACGCTGGACGCGGCGGCCGAGCACCTGCCCCGCGTGGACGGCGTGATGATGGGCCGGGCCCCGTACGAATCGCCCTACCTGCTGGCGGAAGCGGACCGGCGCTTCTTCGGGGGCACGCAGGCGCCCCCCACGCGGCATGAGGTGGTGGACGCGATGCTGCCGTACATCGAAGCGCAGCGCAGCCAGGGCGCGCCGCTGGGGGCCATCACCCGGCACATGCTGGGGCTCTTCCAGGGCCTGCCGGGCGCGCGCGCGTGGCGGCGGCATTTGAGCGAGAACGCCCACCAGGACGGAGCCGGCCCGGAGGTGGTGCTCGCCGCCGCGGCGAAGGTGCCGCGCGAGGCGGCGCTCCAGGCCGTGGCCTGACGGCCGTCGGTGCGTGTTGTCTGCCTTTCCCCCGGCCGGGGAGGTCCGTGCCCGGGGGAGGAGCTGCGCCGTAAGGTCAGGGAGGTGTCGGGTCGGCGCGGGAGGGCGGTGCCAGGAAGGACAGCGCGGTGTGCCGGATGTCGAGGCTCGCGTCGTTCTGTCCCACCCACGCGAGCAGTTCCTGCACGGCGGGCAGGGTCCGGACGTTGCTGCCCAGCAGCCGCACGGCCTCCATGCGGACGGATTCCACCGCCTCCCTCCGCAGGACCTGTCCCAGTGCCGGGAGCAGGGGCAACAGCGGACGGAAGCTGGTCGCGAAGAGCGCGGAGCGGCGCACGTCGGGCGAGGCGTCGGACACCATCGTGGAGGCGAGCAACTGCTCCGCGATGGGTGATGCGATGAGGCGCAACGCTTCGACCGCGCTCTGCCGGATGAGCACCAGCGGGTCTCGGAGCATCTCCTGGAGGAAGGGCAGCACCCGGGGGTCCGCCGAGTTCGCCAGGGAGCGGATCCACAAGGCCCGGGCCTCGGGCGTGGGGGCGGAGCGAGCCGCGGCTTCCAACTCCCGCAGCAGCGCGTCCGTCTGGGAGGCATCCTGCTCCCGGGAGTTGCGCGCGACCGTCCCGAGCGCCAGGACGGACGTGTCGTGCAACTGGGGATTCTCGCTCCGGGTCAGCTCGCGCAGGGTCTGCGTTCCCTCGGGCGTGGGCGTGTTCGCCAATCCCAGCATGGCCGCCGCGTTGACCCGGACGGGGAGGGGCAGTTGTGAGTCCGTGGCGGCGGCGCCCAGGGCCCGCACGGCTTCCGGCGTGCTCGCGCCCGACAGCGCGCCCAGCAGGGTGCTGGCGGTTCGCGGCTCCTTCGTGTCCCGCAGGAGGGCCGGTACCTCGCTCGCCGTCCCGGGGTCGAGAGTGAACAGGGCCTGCAGCCGGGTCATGAGCCGCGCGGCCTCCGGTCCCTCGGACGAACCGCTCGCGGGGCGCTGGCCCAATGCCGCGATCAGGTCCTGGAGCCGCGCGTTCCCCACGAGTTGTTTGAGCTCGGCCTGACGGTCCTGGGGCGCGAACACCTGGGTCGCCAGCGAACTGGTCACCAGTTGCTGGCGTCTCAGCTCCAGGGAGCCGATGAGCGCGGGAACACTGCGCACCGACCTCCGTTCAACGCGGAGCGTGGCGCTCCCCTTCACGGGAGGCACCCCGGCCGAGGACTCCATCCGTGTCTGTTCGTTGGCTTCGATGGACTGGGGCCAGCCTTCCGCTCCCAGGACGTACCGGGCGGACGCGGCAAGCTCCATCTTCACGCTCGCGTCCATGGGCCGGAGCCCATCCACGGTGGACAGCTTCAGGTACCGCAGCTTCTGTTTGAGATAGCCGTTCATGTCCGGCAGCGCCCGGTACCGGGCGACGTACTGCCCGGTGACGTCCAGTTCCTGCGCTTGCCAGGTGTCCTGACGCACGTCCGGGGCGACGAACTGGGTCGACGCCACCAGCAGGCGCAGGAAGTTCTGTGCCAGCGCCCCCACCTCCTTCTCGAAGTGGACGCGCAGCGCCGCGCCCTGACGGTTGTAGGTGACGTAGAAGGGCGCTTCGAGCATGGCCAGCATCGCCGGTCGGCTCGTGGCATCCAGGACGTCCCGCCCGTCCGCCAGGAAGGAGAAGTCCTCCACCTGGAGGTGGAATCGCGAATCCATCTCATCTGGATGGACGCCCACCACCGACAGGGTGAGTCCTCCGCGCAGTGTGGACTGGATGGACGGAGGGCCCTGCTTCCGACCTTCGTCCATCACCAGTTGTTGTGTCTGCGATACGTCGTAGACGAACTGCGTGCCGGTGACCCAGGAGCGCTTCAGCCCGGTCTGTTCGGTGGCGAGCGCGGGGGGGGCCGGTCGGAGCGGAGCCGGTGGGGCCGCCGCGTCGGCCGCAAGGGGCTTGGGCGCGCGTCCGTGCTCGGACGACAGGAGCCAGGTGCCTCCCAGCGCGAACAGGACGACGACGGCGGCCAGGAGCATGCGCCATGGGTGTTTCGACACGACGGAACCTCGGGGGAAGGGCGTGAGCGGGACGGCGGTGCGTGGGCACCGCCGTCCTCGGGCGACAACCGGGGTCAACGGGAGCTTCAGATGGAGGCGTCCCCGGTCGGGGCGATGTCACAGGAGGGAATCTTGACGACGCCTTCCATCCCGGCGCTGTCATTCGGGCCTCGGAGGCAGCCGCCTTGAACGTCATGACCCTCGTGTTCGGCCTGCGGTGAAGTCCGCGGCG
>SECN01000872.1 GCA_004173515.1 Myxococcaceae bacterium
GTGCGGGGCAGGTCCGTGACGGGGGACACCGGGAAGAAGCCGTCGGTGAGGACGCGGTCCAGCTCCTCGCGCGTCAGCTCCGTGCGCAGCGTGCCGCCGATGAGCGACGAGCCCCGGCCCGGGATGGCGATGGGCACCCGGTCCACGGACGGATCCGCATACAGCGTCTCCTTCGCCTGCCGACACCCGTAGGTGAGGCCGTTGAACTGCCACGCGTCCAGCTTGCGGCCCTCGGCGGCCATCCGCTGGTTGAGCGTGTGCGCCAGGGCGAGGTCCATGTTGTCGCCGCCCAAGAGGATGTGGTCGCCCACCGCCACGCGCAGCAGCTCCAGGTCGCCCGCGCGGTCCTTCACGGTGATGACGGAGAAGTCGGACGTGCCGCCGCCCACGTCGACGACGAGGATGACCTCGCCGGGCTGCACCTGCCGGCGGAAGTTCTCCCCCATGGCCTCCAGCCACGCGTACAGCGCGGCCTGCGGCTCCTCCAGCAGGGTGATGTGCGCGATGCCCGCCGCCTTCGCCGCCTCCAGCGTCAGGTCGCGCGCCGCCGCGTCGAAGGAGGCGGGGACGGTGACGATGACCTCCTGCTCGGACAGCGCGTTGCCGGACTCCTCCTGGGCGCGGGCGAAGGTGTGGTCCCACGCCTCCTTCAGGTGGCGCAGGTAGCGCGCGGAAGCCTCCAGCGGGGACACGCGCTGCACCTCCTCCGGGGCCTGCCAGGGCAGCAGCGCCGCCCGCCGGTCCACGCCCGGGTGCGACAGCCAGCTCTTCGCGGAGGACACCAGCCGCGTGGGCACCTTGGCCCCGTGCGAGCGGGCGAAGTCACCCACGATGACGCCCGGCTCCGGGTTCCACGGCAGCCCCAGGCTGCCCTCGGGGAACTCCTGGGCGCCAGGCAGGTACAGGAAGGAGGGCAGGAGCGGGCGCGCTTCCACGGTGCCGGGCGCGGTGACCTGCGGCACGGGCAGCATGGACTGCGAGGGGCCGCGCGGCTTGCCGTCCTCGAGGTTGAAGTAGGACACCGCGGAGTGCGTGGTGCCCAGGTCGATGCCGATTGCGTATCGGGCCATATCGCACCGGGAAGGGAAGGGGACTTCACGGAAAACAGCGCTGCCCTGCGGCCTGGAAGGGCGTCAGGCGAGTTCGACCTCCGCCGGCGCCAGCACCCGGGGCTCCATGGCCGGGCTCACGGACGGGAACTTCACCTCCGTGGTCACCCAGCCGTGGTGCCGCAGCGTGCCCCCATAGGGAGGCTGGCCCGCGACATTGCCCGTCAAACGGATGCGCTGCGCATCGAAACCGTTGGGCACCGTCACCTTGTCGCCTTCTGCCTGCGGCAACACCGGCTGGAGCGTCAGGTACTGGTGGATGACCTTGCGGCACCCCTCATGGACGATGCGGGCCGCCGCACCCACGTCCGCGTCCGGGAAGGCCGCCACGTTCTCCTGCACGAAGTCCAGGAACCGGCCCTCGCGCTGGAGCATGGCCAACAGGGACAGGGCGCTGGCGTGCTCGCGCTCCGGGGCCAGGGGCGGAGGGGGCGCCACGGGGGCCTGGA
>SECN01000467.1 GCA_004173515.1 Myxococcaceae bacterium
CGTGGGAGGTGCCCACGTCGATGCCGAGCACGAGCTCCGCCGCCCCCACCTCCGTGCCCGCGGCGGCGGAGCTCGTGCTCGGCATCGACGTGGGCACCTCCCACGCTCGCGTCGCGGTCTTCATCGACGGCGTCGCCACCCTCATCCCCATCCCCGGCACCGACGGCGCGGGCCTTCCCTCCGTCATCGCGATGGACCGCGACGGCGAGCTGAGAATCGGCCACGCCGCCCTCATCGAAGCCGCCCGCGAACCCCGCCGCGCCACCCTCGGCCTCAAGCGCCTGCTCGGCCTGCGCGCCCGCTCCCCGCACCTGCGCTGGCTCGGACCGCAGCTCCCCTTCCCCATCGCCACCGACCTTCGCGGCGACGCGGGCGTGGAGCTCGGGGGCCGCGTCGTGAGCCCCGCCCTCTTCACCACGCTGCTCTTGCGCGAACTGCACCAGGCCGCCACCACGTTCCTCGGCCGCAAGGTGACGCGCGCCGTCCTCTGCGCGCCCTCGCACTTCACCGAACGCCAGCGCGCCGCCCTTCGCGACGCCGCGCTCGATGCCGGCCTGGACGTGCGCCGCGTGCTCACCAACAGCGCCGCCGCCGCGCTCGCGTACGCGCACGGCCGGGGCATGGCCCGAAAGCGCGTCCTCGTCGTGGACCTGGGCGGCGGCGGCCTGGAGGTCTGCGTGGTGCAGGTGACGGGCGACGACCTGGAGGTCATCACCACCGGCGGTGACCCCACCCTGGGCGGCATGGACTTCGATGCCCGCATCGCGGAAGCGCTCGTCAGCGACGCCTCCGAACAGGGCCACCCCCGCCCCGAACACCCGCTCGACTGGCTCCCCCTGCGCGCCATCGCCGAAGCCACCAAGGAGACCCTCTCCACCCAGGACTCCGTGGCCGTCGTGCTGCCCTCCGGCCAGGGCCCCACGCTCGACCGCGAGCGCGTGGAGGCGCTCACCGCCGACCTCGCCCAGCGCGTCGTCGCCGTCACCCGCGAGGTGCTCGAATCCAACGCCCTGTCCCCCCAGGGCCTGGACGCCGTGGTGCTCGTGGGCGGCCAGGGCCGCTCCCCCCTCGTGCGCCGCCGCCTGGAAGAGAGCCTGGGCGTGCCCGTGCGCGAGGACGTGGACGCACGCAGCGCCGGGGTGCGCGGCGCCGCCATGCTCGGCCACGCGCTGCTGCTCGCGGAAGTCGGCAAGCCCGCCGCCAGCGTCGCGGAGGTCCTCACCTCCCCCATCGGCGTCGCCGAACACGCCGGCACCTTCCGCCGCGTGCTGGAGCGCAACACCCCGCTGCCCACCTCCAAGACGCTGGTGCTGCCCGTGGCCGCCTCCGGCCCGCTGGTGCTCGCCTTCTTCCAGGGCACCGCGACCGCCTGCGCGGAGAACGAGTGGCTCGGCGCCCTGCACCTCACCGTGGAGCGACCCGGCGAGGTGGAGGTGCACCTGGAGCTGTCCACCGACGGCACCCTGGCCTTCAGCGCCACCCTGCCCGGCGCCAAGCGTCAGCCCGTGGCGCTCGCGACCGGGGACCTGGACGACGCCGCCCGCGAGGCGCTCATCGCCCGCTCGCCCTTCCTCACCGAACCCGAAGCCCGCCCCGGGGGCCTGCTCTCCGGACTGAAGAAGCTCTTCGGCCGCCGGTAGGGCCCTGGCTCCCCTGGCCCCTCGGCCCCTCCTTCGGGGCAGGTGCGGTGTCCGTCCCGGAGGGCGCAGCTTCCATTCCAGGTCCCACAGTTCAAAACCGGGAGGAACCTGGACATGAGAAAGTTTTCGATGATGGCGGGAGTGGTGGCGGCCGGCGTGGGCATCGCGGCCCCGGCCTTCGCCGTGGACGCGACCCAGGTGGGCCGCAGGGTCGGCTACAACGAAGAGAACATGGAAGCCGGTCTGGACGTGCGCGTGGGCCTGGGCGGCTTCACCGGCGAACTGGACGATGAGACGGGCGTGGGTCCGCTGTTCGGCATCACCGCCGTCGCCCAGCCCGCGCCCCTCATCGGCGTGGAGGTCGGCTACGAAGGGCAGCGCCTCCCCATCGATGACGTCCGCGTGCGCGACGGCCAGCACATCTGGCGCAACAACGGGACCGTCCTGGGCAAGCTGGGCCCCGTGCTCGACCGGAAGTGGCACCCGTTCGTCGGCATCGGCCTGGGCCTGAGCTACCTGGACTCCTCCAGCGGCTCGGAGCCCGTCTACAGCAACGACTGGCAGACGGAGTTCCCCATGGCAGCGGGCGTCGACTACCGCATGGGCAACCTCTTCGCCGGCGTGCGCGCCACCTACCGCCTCGTCGGCGGCGAGGGGCTGGTCACCGTCCCCGGCACCAACGACGACGCGAAGGGCAGCCTCTTCAACGGCAACATCACCCTGGGCGGCCGCTTCTAGCCCGCCGCCCCCGGGTCCGCGTCCGCGAAGGGACGCGCTTCAGGGCCTCACAGCTCGAAGCGCGTCATCAACACTTCCGGACGCGGGTCCTGCTTCCACGCATCCAGCACCGCCTGCGCGGGCGAGTGCCCCGACGCGGCCACTTCCTCCAGCGGCGCCAGGAGCGGCGCGTCCTGCGGATCCAACCGCAGGAGCCCCCGCTTCGCGATGGCCACCATCTCCCCGGCCAGCCGGTGCAGCTCGTGCGCCCCCAGCTTCCCAGCCAGGCCCTCGCGGCGCGCGGTGTCGTGGAAGGCCAGGTGCTCGGTGAAGTTCAGCCGGGGCAGTAGGAGCTGCGCCTCGTCCAGCGCCTGCGCGTCATAGAGGATGCCGCGCCACAGGGCCCCCAGGGCCCCCGTCATGGCCGCGCTGGCACAGTCCGCGCCGCGCACCTCCAGCACCTTCTTCAGCCGCACCTCGGGGAAGAGCGTGGACAGGTGGTCGGTCCAGTCCCCCATGTCCGGCGGCTTGCCCTCGTAGCCCTCCTTCAGGAGCTGGCGGAAGGTGAGCTCCGGGTGGCGGTACTCCCCGTTACGGCGCAGGAACAGCAGCGGCGCGTCCAGCGCCCAGTCCACGTACGCCTGATAGGAGAAGGAACCGTCGAACCAGGACGGCAGGTAGCCGCACCGCGTGGGGTCCACCTCTTCCCAGACGCGACTGCGGAACGTCATGTAGCCGGACGGCTTGCCTTCCACGAGCGGGCTGTTGGCGTACAGCGCCACCAGCAGCGGCGACAGGCGCGCCACCGTCACCGTCTTCTTCACGCAGTCCGCTTCATCCGACCAGTCCAGCGACACCTGCCCGGTGGACGTCATCAACATCATGTTCAGCGCCAGCCGGCCGCGCTTGGGCAGCGTGCGGCGCATCACCTGGTAGCGCGTCTTGGGCATCCACGGCATGTCGCCCGTCGTGCCCACCGGCCGGTACCCCAGCGCCACCAGCCGCAGGCCCAGTTCTTTCGCCGCCGCCTTCGTCTCCGTCAGGTGCGCCAGGTTCTCCGCGTGCGCCTCGCGCGCCGTGAAGAAGGGGCTGCCGGACAGCTCGAACTGGCCGCCCGGCTCCAGCGAGATGGCCGCGATGCCCTTCTGCAGCGCGATGACCGGCGACTGGGGCGTTTCGCGGAAGGGCTCGTAGCCCCCCGGCGCCAGCTTCTCCAGCAGGGCCCCCACCCCGTTCGGACCTTCATAGGGCACGGGTTGGGCGGACCCCACCGGGTAGATGAACTTCTCGTGCTCCAGCCCGAGCCGGTGCTCGGTGCGGGGCTTCTGCGCCTTGCGAAGCTCTTCCACCAGGGGGGCGGAGGACGTGAGGGGCTCGGAGGCCACGCGCTTGAGGTCGAGGGACATGAGGGCGCCCTATATAACGGGGCTTGTTTCCCTTGCCCTCATTTGAGTGACCCGCCCTCATGCGTCCTGTGTCCCCCATCCCCGCCCTGTCGCCCCGACCCCGGCTGTCGGATTTCTTCCAGGGCGTGGGGCTGCTCGGGCGCGCCTTCGGGCTGGTGTTCCGCTCGCGCCGCCTCTTTCTCTGGTCCACCCTCTGCGCGGCCATCACCGCACTCACCCTGGTGGCCCTGGGCGTCCTGCTCTACCGCACCGCGCCGGGACTCCTGGAGTCCGTCTGGAGCCAGCCCGAGTCCTGGTACGGCCGCGCCGGCTGGTACACCGCGCTCATCCTGGCCTCGCTGGTCGCGTGGGTGGTGGGCGCCAACGTGGTGCCGCCCCTGCTGCTCGCCCCCTTGCAGGACCCGCTGTCGGAGGCCACCGAGGCCGAGTGTGGGGAAGCGGACGCCGCCACGTCGCCCGCTTCGTTCCTGCGCGGGTTGACGACAGGCCTGTTGCACACGCTCGCCCGCATGGCCCTGCTGTTCCTGGGGCTGGCGGTGCTCCTGCCGCTCAACCTGGTCCCCGGCCTGGGCAGCGTCGCGTTCACCGTGCTGGCCAGCCTGTGGACGATGCTCTGGATGGCCGCTGAACATCTGGCCGCCCCGATGACGCGCCACCTCTACCCCTTCGCGGAGGTCCGCCGCATGCTTCGCGAGCGACGGGCCCTGTGCATGGGCTTCGGGGCGGGGGTCTACCTGCTGCTGTGGGTCCCGATCCTGAACACCTTCTTCCTCCCGGTGGCCATCATCGGGGGCACCCTGATGTACCGGGGCCTGCGCGCCACGGGCGACCTGCCGCCTCCTCCGGATGCGCTTCCCACGCCCGGAAGGCGTGCGTGAGGCGAAATAAAGCAGGGCGCCGTCTGTCCGTACCCAGGAGGCGGCCCGGGAACGCATTGCCTGCGGCAGACGTTCTCGGACGCTAGTGACAAGGCCATGCCTTGAAGCACCTGGAAGCCGTGATTAGGCTTGCCCGGCCGCTACCAGGACCCTGGCCCAGGCCGAACTGTTCGGATTCACAGGGTTTTTCACGCATCACCCCGGGGCGCCCAGAGTGCCCCAGCTTGGATGAACCGCATGCCGCGTATCTTCCGCCGCATCACCGCCGTCGCCGTTCTGTTGGGGGCCTGGGCATTCGCGGGCAGTGACCGCGCGCCCCTCCCGCTCACCCTGGGAGCGGCGGAGGCGGGGCAGGACTCCTGGGATGGCGCCCTGCCGTCCAACGCCAAGAGCGAGAAGGCTCCGCACGACCTCAACAGCCTGCGCGTGCTGACGAAGGTCATCCTCTACGTGAAGGAGAACTACGTCGACCCGAAGCGGGTGAAGCCCAAGGAGATGATGATCGCCTCCCTGGAGTACGTGGAGAAGAGCGTCCCGGACGTGCTCGTCGACGGCAACCCGGAGACGGGCAAGCTCAACGTCAACGTGAACGGCAAGCAGAAGGGTTGGATCCGCACTCGGTGCTGCTGCGCCCGGAGCTGTACCGGGAGATGAAGCTGTCCACCAAGGGTGAGTTCGGCGGCCTGGGCTTCGTCATCCAGATGAAGGAGGGCAACCTCACCGTGGTGAAGGTGCTGCCCAAGACGCCCGCGGCGCGCGCCGGCATCCAGAAGGACGACCGCATCAAGAAGATCGCGGAGGAGTCCACCGTCAACATGGACCTCAACGAGGCCGTGTCCAAGCTGCGCGGCCCGGTGGACAGCCGCATCACCATCACCGTGGAGCGCGACGGCTGGGACAAGCCCCGCGCCATGACGGTCGCGCGCGCCATGATTTCGATTGAGAGCGTGCAGCACAAGCTGCTCGCGGGCGGCGTGGGCTACGTGCGCCTCAAGAACTTCCAGGGCAACACCACGCGTGACCTGGAGGCCGCGCTCACGGAGATGCGCAAGCAGGCGGACGCCAAGGGCGGCTTCAAGGGCCTGGTGCTCGACATGCGCGGCAACCCGGGCGGCCTCCTGGAGCAGGCCATCCAGGTGTCGGACACGTTCCTGTCCAAGGGCACCATCGTCGCGACCGTGGGCCTGTCCGACAAGCTGCGCGAGGAGAAGCGCGCGCGCCTGACGGAGGGTGAAGAGGCCTACCCCATCGCGGTGCTGGTGAACGCCGGCAGCGCTTCCGCGTCTGAAATCGTCGCTGGCGCGCTCAAGAACCTGGACCGCGCGGTCATCATCGGGCGGCAGACCTTCGGCAAGGGCAGCGTGCAGGTGCTCTATGACTTCCCGGACGACAGCGCGCTCAAGCTGACCATCGCCAAGTACCTGACGCCCGGGGACCTCTCCATCCAGGAGGTCGGCATCGTCCCGGACATCCAGCTCATCCCGACGCGCGTCACCGCGGACCGCGTGGACGTGTTCGCGCCGCGCAAGTCCATGGGCGAGGCGGACCTGGATCAGCACTTCGGCAACCCGGACTCCGCCACCGTCGCGAAGAAGCGCGAAGAGGTGCTGGACCGCGAGAAGCCGGGCACCAGCCTCAAGTACCTGAAGGTGGACGAGAAGGCCGCCCAGGCCGCCGCCGCGAAGAAGGAAGAGCCCAAGGAGAAGGTCGCCGCCAAGCCCACGGGTAAGGAGAAGGACAAGAAGCCGCACGGCGACAATGATCCGCTGCTGGACGTGGACGTCGCGGGCCAGGGCGAGGACCTGGACGACCAGCTGGACGCGGAGTCCCAGGAGGAGATCAAGGAGGACTTCGAGGTGCAGTTCGCCCGCGACTTCGTCCTGCGCGTGCCGGCGACGAAGCGCACCGAGCAGATCAAGCTGGGCAAGGCGTTCGTGGAGCAGAAGCGCAGCGAAGAGGAGCAGCGCATCAACAGCGCCATCGCGGCGCTGGGGGTGGACTGGAGCCCGGGTCCGACGCCGAAGAACGTGCTGGTGGACGCCAGCTTCTCGCCGGGCAACGACGCGAAGATCGCGGCCGGTGAGGCGCTGGACATGGTCATCAACGTGGAGAACAAGGGCACGGAGCCGCTCAAGCGCGTGCGTGGCTGGACGGAGAGCGACAACGCGTTCCTCGACCGCCGCGAGTTCCTCTTCGGCGCCATCGCGCCCGGGGAGAAGAAGTCCTGGAAGGTGCAGGTGCGCCTGCCCAAGGACCTCACCAGCCGCCGCGACGACGTGAAGGTGAAGCTGTTCGACGACAACGGCTCGCTGCGCGACACGCTGGTGTCGGAGCTGTCCTTCGTGGAGCTGCCCCGCCCCACGTTCGCCTTCAACTGGCAGGTGCAGGATGACTGCGCCGAGTGCAACGGCGACGGCGTCGTGCAGCGCGGCGAGGACGTCACGGTGGTGATGGACGTCACCAACACGGGCGCGGGCGCGGCGCTGGACTCCTTCGCGCAGATCAAGAACGGCGGCGACGCGAACGTCTTCATCGAGAAGGGCCGCTTCAAGCTGGGGGAGATCAAGCCCGGCGAGACGAAGACGGCGCGCTTCCAGGTGTCGCTGAAGAAGGGCTTCAAGGGCGACACCTTCCCGCTGAAGCTGGCCATCCTGGACGAGCCCCTGGAGGAGTTCGTGCTGGAGAAGCTCCAGCTGCCCGTGAAGGACGGCCC
>SECN01000873.1 GCA_004173515.1 Myxococcaceae bacterium
TGGTTCCACGTGCGCGAGCGCGGCCAGTTGGGCGGCGTGTTCGGCATCCTCATCTCGCTGGGCCTGTACTTCGCGTTCGACTGGTGCCGCTTCATCGCGGACGCGGCGCCGGTGTGGTGGGTGTTCTTCGTGCCCGCCGGGCTGCTCGTGGCCTTCCTGGTGCTGGACTCGTTCGTCATCCGCGACACGCCTGGGCAGACGGGCCACCCGGACTTCGACACGCAGGATGCGTCCAGCGGTGACACGGGCCCGGCCCCTTCGGTGCCGGCGCTCTTCAAGAAGCTGCTGAGCAACCGCATCATCCTCGTCATCCTGGGCGTGGAGTTCTGCAGCGGCTTCCTGCGCAACGCGGTGATGCAGTGGTACCCCAAGTACGCCAAGGCGGTGGGCGAGGGCGGCGCCTTCGTCGCGTCCAACTGGGGCATGCTGTCGTGCGTCGCCGGCATCCTGGGCGGCATGTTCGCGGGCGTCATCAGCGACCGCATCTTCGACTCGCGCCGCGGGCCCGTCTCCACGGTGCTCTACGCGGGCCTGCTGGTGGGCGCGGTGGGCGCGGTGTTCCTGCTGGGGACTCCGGGCGCGGGCTGGTCCGTGGTGTTCATGTCCCTGTGCGTCATCGGCGTGCACGGCATGCTGTCCGGCACGGCGACCATGGACTTCGGCGGCAAGAAGAACGCGGGCGTCGTGGTGGGCATCATCGACGGCGCGGTGTACGCGGGCACGGCCATCCACGCGCTCGTCTACGGGCGCATCCTGCCCACGGGCGACGCGAGGGGGTGGCTCCCGTGTGACAGGCCTGTGACATAAAGTGCTGCTCGTGTCCCAGGCCCCCGAAGCGCTTCATAGCCGGTTCGACGTCCACGACCGGAAGCAGTTCGAGATCAAGCTCGAGTACCAGCCCACGGGCGCGGACGAGACGCGCTACCTCGTGGAGGCTTATCTCTTCCTTCCGTCGAGCCTGAACATCGACTCGGAGACGTACCCGCGCGCGGACTTCTACGCGGACATCCACAACTACGTGCGCTTCAAGACGCCGGTGATGGGGCTGTCGGAGATCCTCGCGTCGGAGGGCTCGCCGCTGCTGAAGCTGGAGGCGTGGCAGCGCACGGGCCTGGCGCCGGAGGCCGACGTCGTCTACCAGGCGAAGCTCTTGTCGTGCGTCCTGCGGGGCGCGCTGCGCCGGTTCGCGACCACGGTGGAGACGCGCTGCGAGGCGAAGACGGGCGAGCTGGCGAGAGCGGACCTGGAGCTGGTGGTGCGCTCCGCGGGCGAGTGCGTGCCGAAGGTGCTGGAGCGCTTCCGCGCGTGGCTGCGCGCGACGGGCGAGTCGAGGATGCAGGAGAAGACGCGCGCGTCGCTGCGGCTGGTGGACGAGTACGTCAGCCTGCTGGTGGAGCAGTTCTTCCGCCGCGCGGTGGCGGACATGGACGCGCTGCCGCGCACCGGGCCGTGGCTGCCCCTGCGCAAGGGGTTGATGGAGGCGGT
>SECN01000468.1 GCA_004173515.1 Myxococcaceae bacterium
CCCTGGAGACGCGGCGTCGCCGACGGATGGGGAGTCCGACACGGGCGGACTGCCCGGGCCTCCGCCGGCCATCTGCGTGCTGGAGGGCAACGCGCTGAAGACGCGGCTGACGCGCGCCGTGGGCATCCACTACCCCTTCGTGGGCGCGGGAATGGCGTTCGTGTCCCTGCCGCCGCTGGTCATCGCGGTGTCGGAGGCGGGTGGGCTGGGGATGCTGGGCACGGCGCCGGAGCCGCCGCTGGTGCTGGAGGCACGCCTGAAGGCCATCCAGGCAGGCACGCAGCGTCCCTACGGCGTGGACTTCATCGTCGACCGGGCGGAGCCGCATGGCTTCACGTCGCGAGACCACATCGACACGTGCGTCGCGGCGAAGGTGCCGGTGGTGGTGTTCCACTGGTCGTTGCCGCCGCTGGAGTGGATTCACGCGCTGAAGGCCGCGGGGACGCGGGTGTGGATGCAGGCGGGGACGGTGGACGTAGCGCGGCAGGCCCTGGACGCCGGGATGGAGGGGCTCATCGCCCAGGGACGGCAGGCGGGAGGCCGCAACCTGGGCAGCACGCCGACGCTGGCGTTGGTGCGGGAGTTCCGCGCGCTGTCGAACGACGTGCCCGTGCTGGCGGCGGGAGGCATCGCGGATGGGTTCAGCGCGGCGCGGGCCCTCCATCAGGGCGCGGACGGCGTCTGGGTGGGCACGCGGCTCATCGCGTCGGTGGAGGCGTACGCGCACCCGCTCTACAAGCAGCGCGTGGTGGAGGGGGACGCAGGGGACACGACGCTGACGACGCTGTTCGGTCCGGAGTGGCCGGGCAAGCGCATGCGGGTGATCCGCAACCGCGCAGTGCGAGAGTGGGCGGGGCGTGAGGCGCGCGTGCCACCACCGGGGCCGGTGCCGGAGACCATCGGGACGACGCGGCTGTTTCCCGGCGTGCTGGACGTGCAGTACGTGATGCCGAAGTTCAGCTCGTTCCTGCCCACGCCCGACACGCAGGGGGACCTGGAGGAGATGAGCCTTCCGGCCGGGGGCGCGAGCATGTCGCGCATCGACACGGTGCAGCCCGCCGGGCAGATCGTCGTGGAGATGATGGAGCGGGCCCGACGGCTCCTGGAGTCACCCGAGGGTCTGGATGACGAGGACGAGGACGACCGGGGTTAGGGAGAGGGGAACTGCTGATTGAGGCGCTTTTCCCACTTGTCGAGCTGCCACTCGATGTCTGCGCACTGCTGCTCCGTGGGCGCCTTGTTGGCAGACTTGAGGGCCTCCACCAGTTCGTCCTCCAACTCCCGAGGAGGCTTCTTGCCCTTGCTCCGCTCTTTCAGCGTTTGGAAGAGCCCATTAATACGCGGGGTCAGTCGATGCTGCGCGGCCAAGTCTTCCTTGGTCGTGCCCGGACGCGCGGTCGACTTCTGCTTGGGCGCTTGTGTGCGGGCCTTCTTCGCGGCTTTTTTCGTGGGCGCGGGCTTGGGTGATGGCGGCGCGTCGTGCGGTGGAAGGGGTTCGCCGACAGCTTTCCGCTCGACGACGGGTGGCGTGACCTCGACGGTCGGTGGTGTCTCGGGGGCGCCGGCATCCATGGCTGCCACAAGGGACGGGGCCGCAATGGGTTGCGTCGCCGGGGGAGGCGTGACCTCTTCAACGGAAGCCGGTGGCTCGACCCTGACCGCAGTCGATGCCAGGGTCGGTGTGGCCACGACGGCAGGCGGCGTCTCGCGCCCTGGCCAGAGGACGGCGGCTCCCAGACCCAGCAGCATCAGTGCGCCACCCACCCACGCCGCATGCCTTCGTGATCCGCGAGACGCCTTGCGGCCCTGCTGCACTGCCGCGGTGATCGTGTCGGCCCCGGAGGAAGCTTCCAGGGACGCGTCGCGATTCGGAAGCGATGGAGCCTGGAGCGCCCCCTGCAGGGGGATCCGCTTCAACTGTTCCCGCACCTCATCCGCCGAAGCGGGCCGTGCCGAGGGCTCCTTCGCCAGCAGATGAAGGACCAGCGCGTCGAGTTCCGGAGGGAGGCCCGGGATGAGTGAGGAGGGAACTGCTGGCGCATGGTTGGTGTGCGCGTACATCACCTGGACGGCATTGCCCTGGAATGGGCGCACTCCAGTGAGCATCTGGAAGAGCATCACGCCGGCCGCATAGAGGTCCGTCGCCGGGCCTACGGCTCCTCCACGAATCTGTTCCGGAGCCATGTATTCGGGCGTGCCCAGGATGGATCCTTCCGATGTGAGGGGGATCTCACAGGCCTCCAGCAGCTTGGCGATGCCGAAGTCGACCAGCTTGATGGTGGTTGAAATCCCCGATGACTCGACGACGAAGACGTTCGCGGGCTTCAGGTCGCGGTGCACCACGCCCGCCTCGTGTGCCGCGCTCAGCGCGGCCAGCATCTGGTCCATGACCCAGACCGCGTTCTCCACGTCCATCCGGGCCTGCGCGTGGACGAGGTCGGAGAGCGGTCGTCCCCGGAGCAACTCCATGATGACGTAGGGCCGTTCATCCGTAAGCGTGCCGTAACCGAAGATGTCGATGATGCCCTGGTGCCGGATGGCGTTGACGGCCCGGGCCTCCACGAGCAGGCGCTGCACCTGCTGTGGGGACACCAGCTCCATGCGCATGACCTTGATGGCCGCCTGTTTGCCGATGAGCGCGTGCACCGCGCGGTACACCACGCCCATGCCGCCTTCGCCGATGCGCTCCTCGATGATGAACTCACCCAACTGCGTGCCCAGTAGAGGATCCGCAGCGGCAGACCGTGACTCAGGTCGTGCGGCCTTCGCGGTATCGATTCCAGGGGATGAGGAGCTTTTCATGGGGCTGGCGACACGGATCATATCCGTGCGGTCTCGTCGCTTTCAAACACCCCGGTTGAGGCTTCGCACGACTCAGGATGATCCGTTGATTGGACCCATGCAGGGTCGGAGCTGACTGCCTGCTCGGGCCGAAGTCGCGACCGATGCGAGCCTTCATTCCCGGGCTCACCTCGTCGATGGACGCGCAGTCCTGCCGCGTCATGGCGCCAGCCACCAAGCGGGGCCCTGTGGGCTGGGGAGGGCCTTAAGCACCTTCTTCGTCTTGAGGGTGATGCTGTCCTCGGCCGGAGCGGCCTGCTTCGGCAGGTGCCCTCGCCCCAGGGATGTCGGCGGGTGGGGGGCCGTGCGCGTCGGGACGCGCTTCAGTCGCTCCCTGACTGCCTCCGCCGAAGCGGGCCGCGCCGAGGGGTTCTTCTCCAGGAGTTGCAGGACAAGGGCGTCGAGCGCTGGAGAAATGCCTGGGGCTCGCGTCGAAGGGGCTGGCGGCAGCTGATCTCGCTGCGCGAACATCACCTGGAGGGACTTGCCCTGAAATGGGCGTTCGCCGGTGAGGAGTTGGAACAACATCAACCCGATCGCATAGAGGTCGGTCGCCGGGCTTACGGCGTCGCCACGGATCTGTTCTGGCGCCATGAAATTCGGGGTGCCAATGACATAGCCGTCCGTTGTCACGGGGTTTTCGCGCGACTCCAGCAGTTTGGCGATGCCGAAGTCCACCAGCTTGACCGAGGTCGGGATTCTCGGAGCTTCGACAATAAAGACGTTCTCGGGCTTCAAGTCGCGATGCACCACGCCGGCTTCATGCGCAGCGCCCAGCGCGGCCAGCATCTGGTCCATGACCCAGATGACGCTCTCCAGGTCCATCCGCTGTGTCGCTTGGGCGAAGTCAGAAAGCGCTCGTCCCTGGAGCAACTCCATGACGATGTAGTGCCGCCCATCTGGCAGGCTCCCAAAGCCGAAGATGTCGATGATGCCTGGGTGCTGGATGGCATTGACGGCTCGGGCCTCCACGAGCAGGCGTTGCACCTGCTGCGGCGAGACGATTTCCAGGCGCAAGATCTTGATGGCGGCCTGCTTGCCGATGAGGGGGTGCACCGCGCGGTACACCAATCCCATGCCGCCCTCGCCGATACGCTCCTGGATGATGAATTCACCCAGTTGCGTGCCCAGCAGTGGATCCACGGCGGCGCTGGGTTTGGCGACCGTTCGCACGGTCTTCCTTTTGTCCGCGCGGGTGGGGGGCGATTTTTTCATGAGGCGAATGACGCTCTGACCATGATCTTGCGTTCCCGATGTCTTCAATCATGACCCTGTGAAGGGACCCATGTGCCACGACGCTCCAGTGGGGTCATTGGCGAGGGAGGGCCTTGCGTTTCTCCTCCCATTTATCCATCTCGATTCTCAGGGACTGCCGTTGGTCCGCGGTCAGCTCCTGGGCCGCGCGGACGTAGAACCCGTGCAACTCCAACCCGAGTCCGGTCGAGAGCTCAGGGTTCCCCGTGCTGCGCTTGAACTCCGCGATGAGCTTGTCCAGCCGCTCCGCCAGTTTCTGTTCTGAGAGCGTGCCCCGTCTGGGTTCTAGAGCTTTGGCTGTGGCGGGAGGCGCGACCTTCTCGATGATGATGCTCCTCCTGGGGGCTGGAGCATGGCTCGGGGCGGGAAGCACAGGCGCGACTTTCTCGATGACAATGGGGGGAGGCGGTGGCGCTACTACGGGAGCCGGGAGGGGCAGGGCTTGATCGAACCGGTTCTGCCATCTATCGAGCGCCTCCTTGATTCGCACACGTTCACCGCCCGTGAGCTGGCCAGCGGCGTTCCGGTACTGCGAGAGCAATTCCGCGAGCAGCCAGGCCGGGGGATTGCCTCCCGGACTCCGGGCGTAGAGTTGTTCGAACAACCTGTCCAACCGGTTCGCCAGCCCTTGCTCGTCCCGGCTGTTCCGGGGAAGCGTCGGCCGCGCGGGGCGAGTCACGATGGGCGCGGGCTTGCTGATGACGGGCCTGACGGTCGTAGGCTGGGGCGGCGGGAGCGGTGGGGTGACAGTCGGTGTCGGATTGACAGTCGGTGTCGGATTGACAGTCGGTGTCGGATTGACAGTCGGTGTCGGATTGACAGTCGGTGTCGGATTGACAGTCGGTGTCGGATTGACAGGGTTGCTGGCGGCCTTGTCTGCCGTGACAACTGGCGGCGACGCGGTGGTCGGAGACTCGGGGAACGAAGGCCTCGGGTCCTTGCCGGTACGCGGGCCATGTTTGCCCTTGGGCTTGTTCTCTGGGCTGGGCTCGTGCCGAACTTCAGCCGCCTGAGCGACGACAGGCGTCTCGGGGGGCTTCGTCTCGGCCGGTTCTGGCGTGGAGGAGCCCTTGCCGATGCTGGAGCTTTCGCCAACGGGTTTTGCTTCCGCAGGCTGAGATGGCGGCGGGTCTTTTGGGAGCGCAGGAT
>SECN01000069.1 GCA_004173515.1 Myxococcaceae bacterium
ATCCAGGCCGTCACCTCCTACATGAAGCGGGTGAACGCCACCGCCACCGCCCACCATGCTGTAGGTCACGGGCAGGGGGCTGGCGGAGGCGTTCACCCGCTTCATGTAGGAGGTGACGGCCTGGATGCAGACCTGCAACCGGACCGTGAAGTGCCAGGTCGTCCGCTGGCCGCTCGCGTCCCGGACCTCCAGTGTGATGTCCGTGTTCATGACGCCCGAATCGGCTGGAGCCGTCCAGATGACGTCGCTGCGCGATGCGCTGGTGACCGGAGCGCCCAGGGTGCCCTGGCTCGCGGTCCACGTGAACGTCAGGGATTGCCCCGCCGGATCGGATGCGGTGGCGTACAGGTTCACCGTGCCTCCAACCCGGACCTCCGCGGCGGATTGAAACACCTGCTCGATCACCGGCGGCAGGGTCGGCACCTGGAGCGGCACCACGTTGAGTCCCAGCGTGCCCGTCGTGCTGCCTCCTCGGCCATCCACCACCGCGACGGTCAGCTTGCACAGCCCGCCCGCGGGAGCAGGCGAGGGGGCGGTCCAGGTGGACCGGGCCGTGGCGGTGTTGCTGAACGCGCCGCCGCAGTCGTCGCTCCAGGCGTAGGTGAGCACATCCCCGTCCGCATCCACCGTGCCGACGTCCAGCGTCACGGTGCCGCCGGGCCCCACCTGTCCGAACGGCGTGCCCGTCACCTGCGTCACCACGGGCCAGGTGTTGAACGAGACCGCGACGTTCGCGGTACCCGTCGCCCCCAGCACCGCGATGTTCAGGGTCCCCCCCGCCTTGCCGCCCTTTCCGTCGCTGACGACGACATTCAGCGCGTAGGTGCCCGGCGTCGCGGGAGCGGTCCAGGTGGGGCTCGCCACGAGCGCGTCGCTGAAGGTTCCGCCGGTCGCCGTCCAGTTGGAGCCAAGGACATCCGC
The DNA here is from genome assembly GCA_004173515.1 of Myxococcaceae bacterium. GTDB lineage: Bacteria > Myxococcota > Myxococcia > Myxococcales > Myxococcaceae > Corallococcus. The sequence goes on from SECN01000069.1 coordinate 922, forward strand.
GTCAGCGTCCGTGGCGGTGAGGCTGAGCGCCACGGTCTGATTCGAGCGCACCTGATAGGCGGACGCGGCGACGCCGGAGATCCGGGGCGCGTTGTTCTGGAAGGGCGTGGGCGCCGCGCGCTGCTGGAGCAGCAGCACCACCGCGGCCGTCTGGCCCGCTTCGATGGTGACCCCCGTCGCCTGACCCTCGTAGACGACGGCGTTGCCCGCGTCGAAGGCGCGGGCGTTGAAGGTCCGGTCCGTCCCCACGGAGATGTTTCCAACCACCCCGGTCCACCGGGTGCCCGTGTGCTCCAGCGACGCGGTGAGCGGGGACATGCCCGTTCCGCTGATCGTCAACTCCACGCGGGCCACGTCGGAGGACTCCAGGTCCTGCTCCTGGAGGCTCACCTCGGCATGGCCTGTCGCATCCTCCTGCGCGCAGCCAACAAGCGCGGCGCAGAAGGACACCATCGCGCACAGCAACAACATCCGCTTCTTCCGGTGCATGAGGCTCTCGGTCTCTTGGGGGTGAACACAGTCCTGGGGCTGCGTCGCAAGGGCGACGTCTCCAGTGTTTGTGTCAGCGCGAGACTGTACTGGCGGTAAATGAAAGATCAACGCCGGGCAAGACAGACACCATGGAGTCCAGGGCGACTCCGGGTCTGCCTTGTTTCGTGGATACAGGCCTGTTGCTTGTATATGATTTGCTGAATCTCCCTGTTTTGAATGCAGGAAAATCCAGCAAGTTCAGTCGCGCCTCGCCCGGACGTTGGCGGCCTTGCACGACTCAGCGAGTCATTGGCCGCTGCCCGGGACAGGAAGTCGGCCGTCGGTATCACCTGCGCGCAGCCCATGCCCAGGGCCGCCAGGAACGCGGCGTGGACGTGGGCCGCGGGCACGACCTGACCCTGGAGCTCCAGGCTCCGGGCCGCGCAGGCGTCGGAGAGGACGGTGACCGCGTAGCCCAGGTCCGCGGCTGCGCGCACCGTGGCGTCCACGCACATGAGGGTCATCATGCCGACGACCACCAACTGCTTCACGCCCAGGGCGCTCAGGCGCGCCTGGAGGTCCGTGTCCCGAAAGCTGTTGGGGAAGTGCTTGAGCACCACCGGCTCTCCCGGCTGGGGTGCGACGCGGGGATGCGGGTCCGCGCCGGGCGTTCCCGGCAGGAAGAAGGTCGCGCTCGGCCCCAACGACTCATGGCGGATGTGGAGGACCGGCAGGCCTCGCTCCCGGAAGGCGTCCAGGACTGCCCGGGCCCGGGTGGCTGCGGCGTCGGTCTGGTCCAGTTCGCCTCTGCCTGCATCTGGTGGCGCGACACGCCTCGCCGGAGCTGGCCATGCACTGCGCCAGGATGCTCCTGGTGGAGCCCCCGCGCCGAATTCCCAAACGGTAAAACATCCCCACGACGCAACCACGTCCCTTTCCTGTTTAGACGGAAACCGATTATAAATAGGAAAACGTGTTTACTGGAGGGGGCTGTCGGATGCGCATGGTGAATCGGTGGAGCTGCGTGGTGGGTGTTCTTGCCCTGGCGCTCGCGGGCTGCGGAGCTGACGACGCGTCATGGGAGGGGCTGGAGCCGGAGCTGCGTGCCGTCCAGGACCGGTTGTCGGATGGAGGCATTCCTCCCGACGCGGGTGCCATTCCTCCTGACGGAGGCGCCTCCGGGTCCTAACGCACACCGTCCCCTGCGCTGGGGTTGCAGGCAGGCCAATCCAATCACGACGAGCCTGGCGTCTGGGTCAGAAGCGAAGCAGGAGCGCACGCCGCGACTGGAGGGGGCTGGAAGTCCTATGCTCATCCCATGGCGCAACAGGGGGAGTCGGGCCCGTCTCCACGGCGGACAGCGGGTTGGCAACTGGCGTTGGTGGCAATGGCGCTCGCCATCTTCTCCGTCAATGTCGTCATCCCCGGTGTCTTCGTCGGTATCGGGGCCACGAGCCTCCTGGGGCTCGTGGCCGCGGCGGTCGTGCTGGAACGGATTGGCGCACTCGCGACGGGTATCTTCGAGGGCGCGGCCCAACTCTCCCTCATCTTCCTGGGCATGGCCGTGGCCGTATTCGCAGCCATCGCCGTCTGGAATGGATTCCGGCGGATGGCGGGTCACCCCGGCCCTCCGCCCCTGCCGTTGCGCTGGCCCTGGGCCCTGCTGGGACTGCTCCTGTTCCTGGCGTGCCGGCTGACCCTTCCCGAAGGAACCCAACGCAGCACCTTGCCCGTCCTTCCGGGTGCGCTCGTCATCGCCTTCTCTGTCTGGATCCTCCTGGCGGTCAGCGCGCTCCTCGTGCGGTTGAGCGTGGGAATGCTCCGGCTCTCCTGGCGCATCGCGCGCGCATCGCCCTTTGGCGCTGGGATGTTGACCCTGGCGGCCCTCGCGGCCACGGGGCTGACGCTCTTCGTCGCGTCCCTGGCCGAAGCCCTCCAGGCCCGCGCCCAGACCGTTGCTTCCACCCGGCCGGGCCGCTGCGACTCCCTGTCCTGGGAGTGTTCAAGACAAGCGCTCCTGGCGGCCCAACCCGCCAGACCCGCGCCTGTCCTGTCTGCCATCCCCCAGGAGTCGGATGCGGACTTCGGATCCCTCGCCGCTGAGTCCTACGCGCCCGCCGAGTCCCCGGTCGAGCTCAACACCCGAGCGTGTCTGGAAAGGCAGCTCCAGCAACGGGACATGATGTCCAAGGCCCGCCGGATTGCCTGGAACTTCGTCAGGAACGATGCGGACGCGGAGGACCTGGTCCACGCCATCCTCCTGAACATCTGCTTGAGGAAGAAGCCCCCCACTGAGTTCGAGCGGTACTACCTTCGCGCGGTGGAATACGCCGCCATGAAACAGTTTGGCCGGATGAGCCACTCCTGCGCATTGGATGCGGTCCCTGATGAACCCACGTGCATCCTCGGGCCGGACGATGAGTTCGTGGAGCGGGAGTCCCACATCGCCCTGCATAAGGCGCTCTGCACCCTCCCGGAGCGGCATCGCGAGGTGCTCCTCCTGCGCTACTTCGAGGAACTGGATGACGCCGAGATCGGCCTCCGCCTGAGAATCGAGCCCGCGACCGCGCGCAAGCGGGTCCAACGGGCCCGGGACGAATTAAGGACGGAATTTCTCCAGCAATGTCAGTGACTTACGATTTTGGGTCACACTTCATTCGCTGAAGGAAGTGGAGCACCAGACTGCCCGACACGCGGGCGGTCGCTGGAGGCTTCATGGACTCGCTGTCTTGCACCCCGTTCGCCGCCGTCGCCCAGGCGATGCCGCCGTCAGTCAATTTCCACCTGTGGGAGCCGTGCAACATGCGTTGCCGGTTCTGCTTCGCCACCTTCGAGGACGTTCGCAGGGACGTGCTCCCCAAGGGGCACCTCCCAAAGGAAGCGGCCCTGCGGCTGGTGGAGCTGTTGTCGCGGCGCTTCCAGAAGATCACCTTCGCCGGAGGCGAGCCGTTGCTGTGCCCCTGGTTGCCGGACTTGGCGGCGGCCGCCAAGGCGAACGGGGCCACCACGATGCTGGTGACCAATGGCAGTCGGTTGAACGCCGACGTCCTCGCGCGTCTGCGTGGCGTGGTGGATTGGGTGACCGTGAGCATCGACAGCGTGTCGCCACGGACACATGAAGCGCTGGGGAGGGCCGTCCATGGCAAGGCCCTGGAGCCCCAGGACTACCAGGCCCTCGCCGAGCGCGTCCATGCGGCGGGAATGCGCCTCAAGGTCAACACGGTCGTCACGAACCTGAACGCGGGCGAGGACCAGAAGGCGTTCATGCGAAGCCTGCGGCCCGAGCGCTGGAAGTTGCTGCGCGTGCTCAGTGTCGACGGACAGAACACGGGCAAGGTGGAATCCATGCGTTGCACGTCACAGGACTTCGAGGCGTTCGTCGCCCGCCATCGCATCCTGGAGGAGGACGGCATCGTCCTGGTCCCTGAAGACAACGAGGACATGCGCGGCAGCTACGCGATGGTCGATCCCGCGGGCCGCTTCTTCGACAACGCGGACGGAGGTCATCGCTACAGCGAACCCATCCTCCAGACGGGCCTGGATGGCGCATGGTCCCAGGTGCACTTCTCCCTGGAGCGGTTCATCCAGCGGAACGGCTTCTACGACTTCGGAGGCAGGTCATGAGCGCCGCTCCCCGACTGGTGTGCCTCGCGGGTGTTTCTGGGGCGGGCAAGGACACGCTGGGTGACTTTCTTTCGAAGCATCATGGCTTTGAACGCGTCGCGCTCGCGGACCCGTTGAAGGCAGCCTTGATGGGGCTGTTCCACCTGGCCCCCGAGCAGCTCTGGGGCGCGCGGCGCAATGAAGTGGATCCAAGGTTCGGCAGGACGCCACGGGAGCTCTACCAAAGCTTCGGTCAGGCTTGCGTGGAGCTGGATCCCGAAGTCTGGCTGCGACCCTTCAGGCTCCGGGTGGATGCGATCCAGCGGGCCGGAGGGCGCGTCATCTGCACGGACCTGCGTACCCGGGCGGAATGGCGAGCGGCGCGCGAACTGGGCGCCGCCATCTGGCGGATTGAACGACCCGGTGCGGGAGCACCTGGCGCCCTGGCGCAACACGCCACGGAGTTGGAGCTCCTGGGGCTCGACCGCGGTTCATTCGACGCGGTCCTGCGAAATGACTCCTCGCCCGAGTCCCTTTTCGCCACCGCGGAGAAACTCCTCCAAGGCACCCGGGTTCCTTGAAACGACCACAGGCACGCGCGGCCTCGGCGCGGGTCATGACCCCGCCGAGACCACGGTTCCCAGGGCGATCGCGCAGAGCTTCTCCTCGCCGTCGTCCTTGACGGCGAAGATCTCGCACTGACAGATGGCCTGCCGCTTCCCGACTCCTTTCGCCTGGGCCCGGGCGATGAGGAGCGAGCCGACCGCCGGCTTCAGGTAGTTGATCTTGTACTCCGACGTCAGCGCATTTCCGCCCAGCGCCAGACCTCCCGCGAACGTGATCGAGTTGTCCGCGAGGTAGCTCAGCACGCCCCCGTGCACGAAGCCGTGTTGCTGCTTCAGGGAGTCGGTGATGGGGATCTGGATCTCCGCCGTGCCGGGTCCCGCCTGCGTGAGCTGGGCACCCAGAAACTGGCTGAATGGCTGGGATGCGAACACCTGCCGCGCGAACTCTTGAAGGTCATCCAATGCGGGCTCCCTGGGGAAGGGGCTCAGGCTACCACCCAGGTGTGCCCGCCGTGGTCGCATCTTGCGCTCGGCTCGACTTGAAGAGGACCGCATGGTGCAATGACGCCCATGCCCAATGTCTATCTCTACAACCCCTTCAAGAGCGACTGTATCGAATCCCTGATCGACAGCTGGGTGAACACGGAGATCGAGCGCGGCTGGAAGAAGGAGCTGGTGCGGGTGCGACACGGGCAGGACAAGCCGCTCGGTGTCGTGGGGCCCAAGGACACGCTCTACATCATCGGCCACGGTGACGTGCAGGCGAACCGCATCTGCGACCGGACATCCATTGATGAGGGCGCCCCGGAGATCCTCCATCCGCAAGATCTGGCCGCACGGCTGGTCACGGACGGGCTGAAGGACAGGAGCTTCACCATCAAGATCTACAGTTGTCTGGCCGCTCGGGGCTTCATGGACAGCTTCGCCGCGAATGCCGCGCAGCAGATCAAGCTCAAGGTGGGGAGCCTTGGCGGACTGTCGTGCAAGTTCACCATCTACGGCTACAACGAGATCGTCTCCATCCTGGTCAAGCATCCCCAGACGGGGGAGTACGGCAAGTTCGTCGGCGAGCTGAAGGAGGACGTCACGGGCGCGGGTGCGGACACCATCGAAATCACCCAAGCGAGGGCGAGCACCTCCAAGAAGCTCCTCGTGTCGCCGGGCTTCTAGGACACGTGGCGTGGCAGGTCTGGACAGGGGATGAGGAGCCTCGGCCCGGCGGGCCTGTTCGGGGCCCGCCCGAGAGACCCACCGGGCCGGGGCGGCTCAATTCTCCAGCATGGGTCGGCCCTGATGGGCCACCAGCAGGTCATGCATGTCGTTGGCGTGCTCCTCCTCCTTGGTGAGGATGTCCTCCAGGAGCCGCCGGGTGGTGGGGTCGTGGTCCGCGAAGTAGCGGATCATGTCGCGGTACGTCTCGATGGCGATGCGCTCCGCCACCAGGTTCTCGCGGATCATGTCCACCAGGTTCTGGCCTTCGACGTACTGGCTGGCGCTGCGGGACAGCAGCCCTTCGGGGTTGAAGTCCGGCCGGCCGCCCAACTGGTTGATGCGCTCCGCGAGCCGCAGCGCATGGTCCTGCTCCTCGCGCGCGTGCTGGCCGAACTCCTCCTTCACCGCCTCGCTGTGGATGCCCACCGCGGAGATGTAGTGGCTCGTGTAGCGCAGCACGCAGACGATCTCCGTCGCGAGCGCGTCGTTGAGCAGCTTGAGCGTCGTCTCCACGGTGCCCTGGTAGTTCTCCGTGAGGGCGCCTTCCTCCAGATGCTCGCGGGCGCGGCGGCGGATCTCCTGGATGTCGGTGACGAACGGCGGCGGTTGCGTGACGGCCATGGCGGTGCCTCCCGGCGGATGCGTGTCGGGAAGCTGGGTGGGGGAGGCGCGCCGGGACACCCCACCTGCCCTGGAGCGCAGGAGGCTCCACGCACGCCCGTCCCACCCTGGAGCGTCAGGGATTGGCGCAGGGGAGGATGCTCCGCGCCGTCACCGCCCGTGGTGCGATTCCCCATGGGGCGCGGGCGCATGAGGCGCATGGGGCGCTTCGTGCGGCGCGGCAGGCTCGCTCCTCGGGACGGCTGGCTCATGTGGCACGGCGGGCTCGCTCCTCGGGACGGCTTGCTCATGCGGCACGGCGGCCTCGGGCCTCGCGACAGGCGCCTCATGAGGCGCGGCGGAAACCGAAGGCCCTCGGTGCGGGGTCGAGGACGTGGGCCGTGAGGGCGCCGTCGTGGGCCCGGTGCGTGCGCGGGGCGGGTGGCCCGTGGGAGGCGTCATCGGCCTCGCGAGCGGTACGGGCCGCCCGGTGACGCGCGAGACCTCCGAGGGCTCAGGCCCCCGGTTCCAGTGGTCGCCGTGGACGGACACGACGTGTTCCCCCACCGGCCGCGTCTGCCGCAGCAGCTCCGGCGCGCGCCCGAGCGGCACGCGGTAGCGCCCCACCTCCGGGCGCACGAAGTCGTTCGCACCCACGAAGGTCCAGGCCAGCCCGATGTTCAGACCCGGCGGAGCCAGGGGCTGCCAGCCGACGTAGCCATCGCCCCACCGCCAGTCCACCCACGACGGAGCCCATTCACTGTCGGGCCACCACACCCAGCCCTCCGAGGGCCTGTTGAACCACCGGCCGTAATGGAACGGCGCCCAGCCCCAATTCCAATCGGTCTGGAAGGTCCAACCCCAATCACTGGACACCCATTGGCCCCCGGTGGCGTAGGGCACGAAGTCCGCGCCCACGACGTTGGCGGCCGGTTGCCAGACCCAGCCCACGTCCGGAAGGTTGACCCAGGTCCCATAGGGAGACAGCACGTCCCGGAACTGCGTGATGGCGCTGCCCTCCGTCACGGCGCTCGACGTCACCTGGGGCCCGAAGTCCTCCGGACCCATCGCGCAGCCGGAGGACGTCAGGAGGGCGACGACGCCCACGCCGCTGGTCCGCAGCCAGCGCATCCGCGTGTTCCAGGGGCTCATGTCCGCTCTCTTTCGTGGGGAGGTATCTGTCCTGGAAGATGTGCCTTCTCGTCCAGCGGGGAGGCACGTGCGAGCGGCCCGGCCGTCCACCGGCCTCACCACGCACGGCCCCGCCTCGCCGCTTCCACGAGCCAACCGTTCACGACAGGGAACATCCGGAGGAGCGCTTGGAATGGCCGGTGGCGCTCACGGCTGCTTCGCGGCGTGGGCCTCCACCTGACGCCATACGCGGAAGACATTGCCGGAGGCGACCTTCTCGATGTCCGCCTCGCTGTAGCCCCGCTCGAGCAGGACGCGGAAGAGGTTGGGGTACTGCGACACATCCTTGAGCCCGATGGGCAGCGACGGGCCCACGCCGTCGAAGTCGGAGCCGAGCCCCACGTGGTTGATGCCCACCAGCTTCACGACATGGTCGATGTGGTCCGCCACGTCCTCCACCCGGGCCAGGGGGAACGGGTGCTCGCGCTGGTAGGTCTCGATGAAGGTCTGGAGTTCGGGGCTGCCCTTGGTCAGGCCGTGCTGGAGGGCGAAGGCCTCCAATTGCGCGCCGAGCTGCTTGCCATGGAGCTGTGCGGCCGGGGTGAGGAAGCTGGAGCCGAAGTTGATCATCACCACGCCCCCCTTGGCGGCCACGGCGCGGATGAGCTCATCGGGGATGTTGCGAGGAAAGCCGGGCGTGAAGTGGCGACACGAGGAGTGCGAGGCAATCACAGGCAACGGGCTCAGCTCCACGGCCTGCCGGATGGCGTCATCCGAGAGGTGCGCGACATCCACCATGATGCCCACCCGGTTCATCTCGGCCACCACCTGCCGGCCAAAGGGGCTGAGCCCGTTCCAGGTGCCCTTGCCCTGGCTGGCGGAGGCGTCGCTGATCAGGTTGTCCTCGGAGTGGGTGAGGGTGATGTAGCGCACGCCGCGCTCCTGGAAGTGGCGGACGTTCTCCAGCCGGTCCTCCAGGGCGGCGCCGTTCTCGATGCCCAGCGCGAAGGACACCTTGCCCGCCCGGGTGTTGCGCAGGGCCTCTTCGACGGAGGGGGCCATGGCGAACTTGTCGGGGGAAGCGCGCGCGACCTTCTCCATCATGTCGATGAGCGAATCCGCGAGCGCCCGGGCCCCGCCCGTCTTCTGGTACTCGGCGGGGATGTAGATGGACATGAAGGCCACGTCGAACCCGCCCTCCACCGCGCGTGCGTGGTCGAAGTCGCCCTTGGCGGTGCGCAGGGAGATGTCCTCGGTGGGCGCCCCGTCCGGACCCAAGCCCTCCCGCAGGCGGTAGGGCACGTCGATGTGGCCATCCGCGATGACGATGCGCCGGGCCAGCGCGCGGCCGCGCTCGGCGAGGTCCACGGGGGCTTCGGGCGGCGGGACTGCGTTCGCGTGGGTGCAGGCTGAAACCGCCAGCAGGGTGAGGCCGAGGAGCGCGGAGAGGGGTCTCATGTCCCTCTTCGCTTACCGCATCTCTTGATGGCCTGCCGCTCCCTGCTAACGACACTTCACGCAACTTCACGAGCAGGCACTGGAAGGCAGGCGTAGAACCTCCGCAAGAAGGGGAGGCTCTGATGGCATCCGCGAAGGCGATGTTGGGAAGCGTCCTGGGACGCTTCCTCTTTACCGACTCCCAGGTGACGAAGGTGCGAGACGTGTCGCGCGCCTTCCGCCAGGTGGACTGCGAGGGCCCCGCCCTGCGAGGGCAGGGCTGGTCTCCCGGTGACAAGGTGCAGGTGTACCTGCCGGGTCTGGGCCTGCGCACGTACACGCCGCTGTCGTGGGACGAAGCGCGCGGCGCCACGTCCTTCCTGGTGTACCTGCACGGCGACAGCCCGGGGGCGAAGTGGGGACGCGACGTGAAGGCCGGAGACGTGCTCCAGTTCTTCGGACCCCGGCGCTCGCTGGTGTTGGATGAAGGTCGCACGCCGGTGGTGCTCTTCGGTGACGAAACGTCCTTCGCGGTGGCGCATGCGTTCCGGACCGCCGCGAAGCGGGACATCACGCCCGTCTTCGAGGTGTCGAACCGCGAGGACTGCGCGCCCGCGCTGCGCGAGCTGGGCTTCGAGGGCCAGGACGTGCAGCGCCAGTCAGGGGACGCCCACCTGACACAAGTCCACGAACGGCTGCGTGAAGCGCTGCGCGCGAAGCCGGACGCGACGCTGGTGATGACGGGAAGGGCGCAGTCCATCCAGGCCCTGCGCTCGCGCCTCAAGGGCGACGGGGTGCGCGCCACGCCGAAGGTGAAGGCCTACTGGGCCGTGGGCAAGGCGGGGCTCGACTGAGGTCCGCGCTTCACGCCGGGGCGAAGTGCAGGCCGCGCAGGGTGTCCTCGCGGCCGCGGCTGACCCCGGCAGGACGGCGCTTGGACTTCTGTCGCAGGAAGCGCGAGGCATCCTGACGGCGGTAGCAGGTGAGGAGCCGGTCCTCGTCATTGAGGATGAGGATCCACCCGCGCGCCTGTCGCGCCAGGGATGAATCGCGCAGGCTCCAGGGCAGGTCGCGCTCGTGCACGGTGAGGTGGGTGGCACCGCACGCGCGGGCGGGCGTGCCGAAGTCGAGGATGAACGCGACGACCTCCTCACGCAGCCTCCAGCGGGCGCACTGCTCGATGAAGAGGCGGGTGATGGAGAACATGGACGACACGGGGCTCTGGCGCATGGCGGGCTCTCTCCTTGCGCTCCTCCCAATACACTTGTCGTTCCAGCCCTCCGTGCATGCGATTCCGGGGACTTGCGCGGATCCCGCGCGGCCTCCGAAAGACAATCCGTCAATCCCGCGAAGGGTCCCTGCCACCCAGGCACGTCCGACTTCCTTCGGTGTTCGTGCGCGATTCGGTGGGCCTTCGCGTGGACGCACGCCACCGGGTGGGATGGAGGCTGCCTGCTCGCCCTGTCGGGAATGCGGCGCGTCCTGAACGATTCCTTCCCGGGCCTTCCGCCTTTTTGTCAGGCTCCGCGAGGTCGTGATGGGGCAGCATGCTCCGTCCGGCCTCGCGACGACGCGGACGGCGCCGGAACGGCCTCTGGCCGAAGGGATTGGGAGGACGGGGCACGATGAGTCTTCGCTCGAAAGCACTGGGAGTCGTCCTGGGTGCGGGTGCGGCCGGGGTGACGCTGGCGCTCGTGTTCGGTGTGGGGTGCGGTGGCCGTGCCGTGCAGGGTGGCGCGGTGAGGCTGTCGCCGGTGGAGGCCCAGACGCTGCGCGCGCCGACGGCCTTCGCCAGCATTGGGGACAAGAAGGAGCGCTCGCGGGCGCTGTTCCTGGAGGCGAGCCGGGTGATGCTGCACCCCCGGTGCGTCAACTGCCATCCAGCGGGGGACAGCCCGACGCAGGGGGATGCCTTCCAACTGCATGATCCCCCGGTGGCGCGGGGCCCTGGCGATCAGGGCGTGCCGGGGCTGGAGTGCACGTCGTGCCACCAGGAGAAGAACGCGGAGCTGGCGCGGGTCCCGGGTGCGCCCAAGTGGCACCTGGCGCCGAAGGTGATGGCGTGGCAGGGGCGGACGCCCCAATCCCTGTGCGAGCAGTTGAAGGACCCGGCGCGCAACGGGGGCAAGAGCCTGGCGGAGATCATCGAGCACTCCGCGCATGACGAATTGGTGGGCTGGGGCTGGAAGCCGGGGGCGGACCGGGTGCCGGCGCCGGGGACGCAGGCGGAGTTCGGGGCCCTGGTGGCCGCGTGGGTAAAGGACGGCGCGGAGTGCCCGCGCGAGGAGAGTCGACCGTGAGCATCCGCCTGCGTGTGAATGGAACCGAGCACGTGCTCGATGTGGATCCGGAGATGCCGCTGCTCTGGGCGCTGCGCGACGTGCTGACGTTGACGGGCACGAAGTACGGCTGCGGGCAGGCGCTCTGCGGCGCGTGCGTGGTGCACATCGACGGGGCGGCGGTGCGCTCGTGCGTGACGCCGGTGCGCCGGGCGGACGGGCGCGAGGTGATGACCATCGAGGGCCTGTCGCCGGATGGCTCGCACCCCTTGCAGAAGGCGTGGGTGGACCTGGCGGTGCCGCAGTGTGGCTTCTGTCAGGCGGGTCAGATCATGACGGCGGCGGCGCTGCTGGCGAAGAAGCCGAAGCCCACCGACGCGGAGATCGATCAATCGCTGGCGGGCAACCTGTGCCGCTGCGGGACGTACACGCGCATCCGCACCGCCGTGAAGAAGGCGGCCGGGATGCCGACCGAATGAGTGACTCGACCATGGAAGACCTCCACATCCGGCTGTCGCGCCGTTCGGTGCTCCAGGGCCTGGGAATCGTGACGGCGGGCCTGGGCCTGGAGGTGGTGCTGCCCAACCGGGCGCACGCCGCGCCCATGCCCACGTCCTATCCGCCGGTGTCCTCGGAGGGCCTGCGGGCGAACGTCTTCGTGCACCTGGCGCCGGACGGGCTCGTCACCATCGTGTGTCACCGCTCGGAGATGGGGCAGGGCGTGCGCAGCTCGCTGCCGGTGCTCATCGCGGACGAGCTGGGCGCGGACATGGCCCACGTGAAGATCGTCCAGGGCGACGGCGACGAGGCGTACGGGGACCAGAACACGGACGGCTCCAGCAGCGTGCGGAAGATCTTCGACGACCTGCGCTACGCGGGCGCGACGGCGCGCACGATGCTGGTGGCGGTGGCGGCGAAGCGCTGGAAGGTGGCGCCCGAGGCGTGCGAGGCGCGCGACCACGCGGTGTTCCTCAAGGGCAGTGAGAAGGTCTTCAAGTTCGGGGAGCTGACGACCGACGCGGCGAAGCTCAAGGTCCCCGCGAAGAGCGCGGTGACGCTGCGGCCGCGCAGCGAACTCAAGCACCTGGGCAAGGAGCTGCCACTGTTGGACGGCCCGGACATCGTGACGGGCCGCGCGGTGTTCGGCGCGGACGTGAAGCTGCCAGGGATGCTCACGGCGGTCATCGCGCGTCCGCCCGCGGCGGGCGGCAAGGTGGTCCGCTACGACGCGACGAAGACGCTCGCGGTGCCGGGCGTGCGCAAGGTGGTGGAGCTGCCCATGGCGCAGAAGCCGTTCCTGTTCCAGCCGCTGGGCGGGCTGGTGGTGGTGGCGGATCACACCTGGGCGGCGATGAAGGGTCGCGCGGTGCTGGACGTGACGTGGGAGGGCGGCGACAACGGGACGTATGACTCGGCGGCGTACCGCGAGCAGCTGCTGGAGGTGATTGGCAAGCCGGGCAAGGTGGTGCGCAACGTCGGTGACGCGGACGCCGCGCTGGCGAAGTCAGCGAAGCGGGTGACGGCCACGTACAACACGCCGCACCTGGCGCATGCGCCCATGGAGCCGCCCGCGGCGGTGGCGAAGGTGGAGAACGGCACCTGCGAGGTGTGGGCTACGACGCAGAATCCGCAGGCCGCGCGCAGCGAGGTGGCGAAGGCGCTGGGGATGGATCCGTCGAAGGTGACGATCCACGTAACGCTCCTGGGCGGAGGGTTCGGCCGCAAGTCGAAGCCGGACTACGTGGTGGAGGCGGCGCTGGTGGCGAAGGCGGTGGGCGCGCCGGTGCGCTTGCAGTGGACGCGCGAGGACGACGTGCGCCACGACTACTACCACTCGACGAGCGCGCAGCGGCTGGAGGCGGGCCTGGACGCGAGCGGCAAGGTGGTGGCGTGGCACCAGCGCATCGCGTTCCCGCCCATCGGCTCCACGTTCTCCGACGCGACGTTCGCGGGGGAAGGGGAGATGGGGCAGGGCATCGTGGATCTGCCGCTGGCGGTTCCCGACATCCGGATGGAGAACTGCGAGGCGCGGGCCCACACGCGCATCGGCTGGCTGCGCTCCGTGGCGAACATCTACCACGCGTTCGCGGTGCAGAGTTTCATCGACGAGCTGGCGCACACGCGAGGCACGGATCCGCGCGACACGTTGCTGGAGGTGTTGGGGCCTTCGCGCATCGTGACGCCGAAGGAGCTGGGCGTGCCGAAGGTGCCGAACTACGGGCAGTCGCTGGAACAGCACCCGGTGGACACGGCGCGGCTGCGGCGGGTGATTGAGCGGGTGACGGGCCTGGCGCGGTGGGACGAGCGCAAGCGCGAGGGCCGGTCGCTGGGGCTCGCGGCGCACCGCAGCTTCCTGACGTACGTGGCGGTGGTGGTGTCGGTGGTGAAGGACGCCAACGAGCAGATCCGCGTGGACGAGGCGTGGATCGTCGCGGACGCGGGCACCATCATCAACCTGGAGCGCGTGCGGGCCCAGATGGAGGGCGCGGTGGTGTTCGGCCTGAGCCTGGGGCTGTACGGTGAGATCACGATGAAGGACGGCGCCACGGTGCAGAGCAACTTCCGGGACTACCGGCTGGCGCGCATCGCGGAGACGCCCCGGAAGGTCCACGTGGACATCATCCCGAGCGACGGTCCGCCCGGAGGCGTGGGTGAACCGGGCGTGCCCCCCGTGGCCCCGGCCCTGGCCAACGCGGTGTTCGCGCTCACGGGCACCCGCGTGCGGGAGTTGCCGTTGGTGAAGACCGTGAAGGTCTGAGGATGGCGCCGCCGAAGCGACCCCTGCGCGGTGAGGAGGAGCCAACCGGGGGCGGCGGGATGATGACGTTCCTGCGCTCGGTGACCCTGCTGCGGGAGCAGGTGCCTGACATGCACCGGTATCCGTTCAGCATCCCGGCGCTCCGTCACCTGGAGACGCTGGAGTTCCACCCGCAGGTGACGTTCCTGGTAGGGGAGAACGGCAGCGGCAAGTCCACGCTCATCGAGGCGATTGCCCTGTCCATGGGCTTCAACGCCGAGGGCGGGAGCAGGAACTTCAACTTCTCCACGCGCCGGAGCGAGTCCGAGCTGCACAAGTACCTCCGGCCGGTTCGTGGCACGCGGCGTCCGAAGACGGGCTACTTCCTGCGCGCGGAGAGCTTCTTCAACGTGGCGACGGAGGTGGACAGCAACCCCACGGCGCTCAGTTCGCACGGGGGCACGTCGCTGCACGAGCAGTCGCACGGCGAGTCCTTCATGGCGCTGGTGACCAACCGCTTCTTCGCGAACGGGCTCTACATCCTGGACGAGCCCGAGGCCGCGCTCTCACCCCAGCGGCAGCTCGCGCTCTTGCGGTCCATGGATCAGCTCGCCCGGAGGCAGGGGTCGCAGTTCATCATCGCGACCCACTCGCCCATCGTGCTCGCCTATCCGCACGCCCGCATCTACCAGCTCACGCCCGAGGGCATCTCCCCGGTGCTCTACGAGGAGACGGAGCACTACGCGCTGACACGGGACTTCCTGCTCAACCGCGAGCGCTACCTGAAGCGGCTGTTCGAGCACGACGACGAATAACGCGTCCGTGTGAGTCGCGGCTCCAGGACGCGCCATGGATGGCGCTCAGCGCTTGTCAGCGCGTCCTGCGCAGCAACTGTCCCAGGCTTTCGCGCAGGTTGCTCAAGGTGATGATCTCGTCCACGTCCTCGCCGCTCAGGGCCAGCTCCCTGGCGAGGCGGGTGCGGACGTTCTCGACCAGCTCGGTGCGCGCCGCAGCGACCCAGCGGGCGGCGGTCGCCCGGTGCACCTTGTACAGCCCGGCCAGCACATCGATGGTGAGGCCGTCGAGGAAGTACTGGCGCAGCACGTTGCGCTGCTGGGTCGACAGCGCCTGGAAGCCCTCGTCCAGCGCCCGGGTGAACTCCGCGCCGTAGGCGCCCCGCATCGCCACGAGGTCCACTTCGGGCATGGGGAGGTCGGCCGCGGCCTCCGGGGTGACTTCGCGGCGCTGCTTGCGCGCGCGCTTGAGCGCTTCGTGCACCGCGATGGAGCGCACCCAGCCGCCCAGGTCCCCCCGGCCCGAATAGGTGGTGATGAGGCCCCCTTTGGGACGCGCGAACAGCTCGAACCGCATCCATCCGAGCACGTCGTCCGTCAGCGTCTGGCTGAGCTTCATCCGTTTCAGCGCCCGGATCGCATGCGTGAAGTACACGCGCTCGAAGTGGAGGATGGCGGGCGCTTGTCCCCGAGAGCACGCCCAGCACAGCGCCAGGTCGGCCACATGCAACCCTTCGATGCCGGAACGCCCCAACCCCCGGTCGGTGAGCGCGCCCTGGAAGCCTGCCCCATCCAGGACGATGCCATGGGGCGCGAGTTCCCGCGCGGCCGCATGCACCGCGTCCGCGAGCGTCCCCTTCGGAGCCGTGGTCACGGCGCGACTCCCTGCGCGTGAAGCCAGGCGTTCGCGCGCCCCAACTGCCGCTGCACGAGCGGCAACGTGGAGGACGCAAGCCCCACCCGGGCCTCCTTCACCAGCGCGATGGCCCGGGGCGAAGCCTTGCGCGGGGACAGGGCCTCCGCCAACGCCAGTTGGATCCGACCCTGCTCGAAGGCTGGCAGGACACGACTGCCTTCCAGCGCCTGCTCGAGCTCCGGCACCGAAACAGGCTGCCCCAGCGCCAGGGCCGCCTGGTTCCTGCCCAGCAGGCACATCGAACGGACGGGGTGCTGGGGCGCGAGGGTGCTCCACAGGGCCGAGGCCCGCTCCAAGATTTCCAGCGCGCGCTTCGGCTGATGATCCTCCAACAGGGCGAAGCCCAGGTCGGTCAGCGCCAGGGCGACCTTGAGGTGCCGGGGGCCCAGGGTGGACTCCGTGATGGCCTGGCTCTTCTCCAGTTCCTCCACCGCCAGCCGGCTCTGCAAGCCATACAGGTAGTCACTGCCCAGGTTTCCGTGGAGCGTCCCGATGTTCGGATGTTGCATCCCCAGCGCCGCCTCGGCCGCGACCACCGCCTTGCGATGCGCGTCGATTCCTCCGACGAGGTCTCCCTGCATGGCGAGCGCGTTGCCCAGGCTCGACAGCGCGAACGCCGTGCGGCGATCGTTCTCCCCGTAGGCGCCGAGCCGCAGCCGCACCGCCTCCTCGAAGAGTGGCTGGGCCTCCTGCGCCTTCCCATACTGGCTGAGCGCCCCGCCCAGCATCAGGCGCAGCTCCGACCGGATCCACACGTCGCCCGAGCGATCCGCGGCGCCCAGGGCAGGGCCCTGCATGAAGGCCACCCGGTCGTAGTGCCCCTGCCAGAACTCGCCCTGGATCAGGCCG
This sequence comes from Myxococcaceae bacterium, assembly GCA_004173515.1. Classification (GTDB taxonomy): domain Bacteria; phylum Myxococcota; class Myxococcia; order Myxococcales; family Myxococcaceae; genus Corallococcus. The sequence continues at coordinate 17,517 of SECN01000069.1, forward strand.
AGCCACGCCTGCGCCCGCACCCCGTCCTCCGACCCGATGTCGGCCAGGTGGATGGCATCGAGCAGGTTCGCCGTCGCGGGCTCGTAGTCAGCGAGCAGGGTCTGCAGGGTGCCGAGCGCCGCCTTCGCGGCCGCGAGGAAGGGGGTGCCCTCCCGGGACGCGGTGGCCCGCAGCAGCTCCTGGGCGATGGGGAGCGCCTCGCGAACCCTCCCCGAATCCATCAGGGCGTACGTCCTGGCGAACTGATTCCGGAACTGGACGTCCTTCGGGCTGTCGGAAGTGGTATCGCGCCGCGCTCCGGCCTGGGCGCACTGGCCCGCGGGCGTGAGCCGCTCCGTCGCGGCGATGGAGTTCGACACCACGGTCGCGTCGGCGTCGCGCAACTGGCTGAGCAGGGCCCGCATCTCGCGCGCCCGGTCCTTGAGACAGCCCAGGTGGCCGGGCAGCCGGTCCAAGGGCATCCCGCGACGCAACCAGCTCGCGGCGCACACCCGCGTCCGCGTCTCGTCGAAGCCCGCGTTCCAGCCATCGAGCTTCGCCACCACGCGCGTCAGCGTCTCGCCGGCATAGGGGAGCCGGGTCCGCTCGAAGGCCTCGCGCAGCTGGAGCTTCGCGGTCGCATCCCAGGGACTGGTCAGCTCGGCCGCCGCCACCTCGCACTGCGCGCTCTCCACCTGCCGCCCGCCGACCACGAAGGCCAGTCCCACCGAGGCCGCCGTCACGGCGACAGCCCCCAGCGCCCACTTCCACAGGGTCGCGCGGGCCGCGCGAAGCGCACCCAGCAACGCGCGCATCGACGGGTAGCGCCGTGCCGGGTCCTCCATCAGCCCGCGCGCGAGCACGCGTCGTACGCCGCGAGGCAGGCCCGCCATCCGGGCCGGCCGGGCCCCGGGCAACGCACCCACCAGGGCTTCGTGCAGGCCGAGGCAGAACGCGTACTGGTCGCCGAGCGCGTCGCACGGCTTGCCGGCCCGCTGTTCGGGGGCGAGGTAGGCCGGAGTCCCTCGCACGGAGAGGGACGTCCCGGGATGATCCGACACGAGGCTGGCGAGCCCGAAGTCGGTGACACGCACCCGTTCGTCGTCGCCCACCAGGATGTTGGCGGGCTTCACGTCGCCGTGGACGATGCCCGCCGCATGGGCCGCGGCCAGGCCCGCGCCCGCTTCCAGGAAGACGTCGACCACGGTCTTCCAGTCGCGATCCCCCGCCTCCATCCACTGGCGGAGGCTGCGCCCCACCACCAGCTCCATCGCGATGAAGACCTGTCCGTACGCCTCGATGACGTCGTAGACAGGCACCACGTTCGGGTGGGCGAGCCGGGCCATCAGCTTCGCCTCCCGGATCAACGACTCCGGATCGCCTCGGGGCTCGCGCAGGCACTTCAGCGCGACCCGGCGGTGCAGCCGCACGTCGTGCGCCCCGTAGACCAGTCCCATGCCTCCGGCGTCGAGCGGTTGGTCCAATTCGAAGGGGCCGATGCGGGTGCCACGGGGAAGCACCTGGGGTGCCGCGAAGTCGCCTCCGTCGGGCGGCGAGCCGGAGGATGCGGACCTGGACCAGCCCGCCTTGGCCAGGATCGAGACCAACTCGCGGCAGGAGACGCAGGCGTCGATGTGCTCCTCGACGGCCAGGGTCGCTTCGGGCTTCAGGGCGTGGGCGATGTAGGCCGCCGCGGTGTCGGCGTCGAGGCAGTCCAAGGGGGGCGGGCTCCAGCGGATTTTCGAGCCTAATACAGCCCCGGGGTTTCACCTCAAGTGCCTGACTTCACAGAGGTTCCAGGTTTCTTTGCGACATTTCAGGCCGTCTGGCCCTTCAGCGCATGACCCAGATTCTTCGAAGCGTGGCAGTGGTGCTGTTGCTGGCGGGCTGTGGCGGTTCCTCCGGGGGAGACAAGGCGAAGGTCTCCGCGACGTGGTCGCTCAAGAAGGCGGACGGGAGCGCCGACGTGTGCCCGACCAACTACGGGAAGGTGAAGATCTCCGCCCAGGGCTACGCCTTGAACGAAATCACGACCGGTGATCCGTTCGAGCAGGTGTTCGACTGCGCCGCTGGCGCCGGCAGCATCGATCTCCAGATCAGCGGGGACGAAGAGGGCGTCTGCGATGACACGGGATCGTGCTCACGCTCCGCCGCCAACGACCTGAGCGGGAAGTATGAGATCACAGTGTGGCTCACGGAGGCCTCGGGACAGACCCACTACATTCCTTCATTCAGCAAGGTGGTGGATGTCTCGAAGGGTGACCAGTCCGTGAGCTTGGAGATCTACCCCAACGCTTCGTTCCGCTTCTACCAGTGGAGGTTCCAGGGCAAGTCGACGGGCCAGGAACTGGGATGCTCGGCCGCGGGTGTGGACACCCTCAAGGTCACCACCACGCGGACGATGACCCTCGAGGGCGAGCCTGTCTCCAACCCCAAGGTGACGGTCAACACCTACCCTTGCGCGAGTGATTCGAAGGATGCGGAGTACTTCGGGGCCCTGTCGTCTCCGCTCGAGTACGGCATCTACACCACGAAGGTGGAGGCCTTCACCGGCAGCCAGAGGGTCGGCATGAGCTTCGATGAGACGTCCACGGAAACGGTCGATCGCACCTCGGTGGGTTCGGTCGGTGGCCACGTGAAGGTCATCTTCCCTGACACCTACTTCCTCGAAGTCGAGACGCGCTGAATCTGATGGCCGAGGAGGAGGGCTGGCTCGGCCCTTCTCCGGACGCTGCCCCTCCCCGCAGGGCCTCCAGGCGTCCACTGGCCAGGGGCTCCTTGTGTGCCCCGGTTGAAGCCCGCTTCCCCCTGCGCTACACCGCTCCGCAGTCGCTAGGGGCGCCTCCGGAAGGGGGCTGAGATGGACGGGTATCCACGTCCAGCACCCTCTGAACCTGAACCGGTTAATACCGGCGGAGGGAAGCGGTGTGGGCGCTCCATGCTCCCGTCCCGTCTCCCGTCCGTTGTCACGAGGAGCCGTCCGATGAGTGGAGCGTCCAAGAGCTTGAAGGTCGACGGGAAGGTGCTGGAGGGGATCAGCCGCGGCCCGCTTCCCGCCTCCCAGAAGGTCTACGTGTCCGGGACCCTGCACCCCGACATCCGCGTCCCTTTGCGCGAAATCGCCCAGACGCCCACGCGCCACCACGGCCCGGCGGGCTCCGGCCCGGAGACAGCCAACCCTCCCGTCCACGTCTACGACTCCAGCGGCCCGTACACCGACCCCGCCGCCGACATCGACCTGCGAAAGGGCCTGCCTGCCCTGCGTGAGAGCTGGATCCACGCCCGCGCGGACACCCAGGAGCTGGCCGGCATCACCTCCGAGTACGGCCGCGCCCGCGAAGCCGACCCGCGCCTCGCCGGCCTGCGCTTCAACCACATCCGCAAGCCCCGCGTCGCCACGGCCGGCTCCAACGTCAGCCAGATGCACTACGCCCGCAGGGGCATCATCACGCCGGAGATGGAATACGTCGCCGTGCGTGAGAACCAGAAGCTGCACGCTTCGCTCGCCGCCCAGCACCCGGGCAACTCCTTCGGCGCCGCCATCCCGCGCGTGATTACACCGGAGTTCGTGCGCGACGAAATCGCCCGGGGCCGCGCCATCATCCCGGCCAACATCAACCACCCGGAGGTGGAGCCGATGATCATCGGCCGCAACTTCCTGGTGAAGATCAACGCCAACATCGGCAACTCCGCCGTCACGTCCTCCATCGAGGAGGAGGTGGAGAAGATGGTCTGGTCCATCCGCTGG